>JAPLQY010000025.1 GCA_026399475.1 Rhodocyclales bacterium | reverse complement strand
TAACGCTTAAGGAGCGATTACCGTGAATCTGAACGCAACGCTGTTTGCCCAGCTGGTTGTGTTCCTCATTTTGGCGTGGTTCACGATGAAATTCGTGTGGCCTCCCATCATGAAGGCACTCGATGAGCGCGCGGGCAAGATAGCTGATGGGCTTGCGGCCGCAGACAAGGCCAAAGCCGACCTGGCGCACGCGGAAAAGAAAGCTTCCGACGAATTGCGCAAGGCACGCGAGTCGGCAGCTGAATTCCGCAGTGGCGCAGAGAGACAAGTGGCTCAGCTGATCGAAGATGCGCGCGCTGAAGGTGCCCGCATCGTCAATGCGGCCCGCGAGGCTGCCGAGGCTGAGGCGGGCACCGCTTCGCAGCGCGCCAAGGAGGCCCTGCGCGAGCATGTGGCCGTTCTCGCTGTGGCCGGCGCCGAGCGCATCCTGCGCAAGGAAATCAACGCCCAGGCCCACGCTGAGCTGCTGACGCAACTCAAGTCGGAGCTGTAAGCTGCCATGGCCGAAAACGTCACCCTTGCGCGCCCCTATGCCGAGGCCGCATTTCAGCTCGCCAAGAGCGGTAATGCACTTGCGGCCTGGTCCGACGTACTGGCGAGCCTGTCTGCTGTGGCTGCTCGTCCGGAAATGGAAGAATGCATCGGCAATCCGCGTCTGAGCCGCGAGCAGTTGGCGCAACTTTGTCTCGGTGTAGCCGCGTCGGATGTCAAGCTTGCCTTGTCGGACGACCAGCAAAACTTCGTCCGCGTCCTCGCAGACAATGACCGCCTTATTGTTCTTCCCGAGATCAGCGAGCTCTTCAACGAGCTCAAGCATGGCCAGGAGGGCGTCAAAGACGCCGAGATTACCTCGGCCTTTGCGCTGGATGACGCGACCTTGAAGACACTTGTGGCCGATCTCGAACGCAAGTTCGAATGCAAGATCAAGGCGACCGTCAAGGTTGATGCCGAACTTATTGGTGGCGTCCGGATCGCCGTCGGCGATGAAGTGATCGACGCCTCCGTCCGCGGCAAGCTTGCTGCGATGGCCACCGCGCTAAAGAACTAGGAGTAATTCGATGAACCTCAATCCATCCGAAATCAGTGACCTGATCAAGAGCCGGATCCAAAACATGCAGTTGGCTGCCACCGCCCGCAACGAGGGTACGGTGGTTTCGGTCACTGACGGCATCTGCCGCATTCATGGTCTGACCGACGTGATGCAGGGCGAAATGCTGGAGTTTCCCCAGAATACCTTCGGCCTCGCTTTGAACCTGGAACGTGACTCTGTCGGCGCCGTGGTACTGGGTGACTACGAGCACATTTCCGAGGGCGACACCGTCAAGTGTACGGGCCGCATTCTTGAAGTGCCGGTCGGCCCCGAACTTCTGGGTCGCGTGGTCAATGCCTTGGGCGAGCCGATTGACGGCAAGGGCCCGATCAATGCCAAACTCACCGACAAGATCGAAAAGGTCGCACCGGGCGTCATCTGGCGCAAATCGGTATCGCAGCCGGTCCAAACCGGTCTCAAGGCCATCGACTCGATGGTTCCGGTCGGCCGGGGCCAGCGTGAGCTGATCATCGGCGACCGCCAGACTGGCAAGACGGCTGTCGCGGTCGATGCCATCATCAACCAAAAAGGGCAGAACATGTTCTGCATCTACGTCGCGATCGGCCAGAAGGCTTCGACCGTCGCCAACGTAGTGCGCAAACTGACCGAGCACGGCGCGATGGAATACACCATCGTGGTCGCGGCTACCGCCTCCGACTCCGCTGCGACGCAGTTCATAGCCCCCTATACCGGCTGCTCGATGGGCGAGTACTTCCGCGACCGCGGCATGGATGCCCTGATCATTTATGACGACCTGACCAAGCAGGCCTGGGCCTACCGTCAGATCTCCCTGTTGCTGCGCCGCCCTCCCGGCCGCGAAGCCTATCCCGGCGACGTGTTCTACCTGCATTCGCGTCTGCTTGAGCGCGCCGCCCGCGTGTCCGAAGCCTGGGTGGAAAAGCTGACCAACGGCGAAGTCAAGGGCAAGACCGGATCGCTGACGGCGCTGCCGATTATCGAAACCCAGGCTGGCGACGTATCCGCCTTCGTGCCGACCAACGTGATTTCGATTACCGACGGCCAGATCTTCCTTGAAACCGATTTGTTCAACGCCGGTATCCGTCCGGCCATGAACGCCGGTGTCTCAGTGTCTCGCGTCGGCGGCGCGGCACAGACCAAGGCCATCAAGAAGCTCGGCGGTGGTGTGCGTCTGGCATTGGCCCAGTATCGTGAACTCGCAGCCTTTGCGCAGTTCGCCTCCGACCTCGATGAAGCCACCCGCAAGCAGCTAGAGCGTGGTCGTCGTGTGACCGAGTTGATGAAACAGTTGCAGTACGCACCGTTGACTGTCGCCGAAATGGCCGTCACGCTTTACGCGTCCAATGAAGGTTTCATGGACGACATCGACGTGACGCGCATCCTCCCGTTCGAAACCGAGCTTCATCAATACATGCACCACAAGCATGTCGATCTGATGAACAAGATCGAGACCAGCAAGGATCTGGACAAGGATGCGGAGGCCCAACTAAAGGCCGCCGTCACTGAGTTCAAGAAGTCCTGGTCCTGATCACGAAGCGCTGACGAACTGTTAACGAGGGGCGATCATGGCAGGCAGTAAAGAGATCCGCACCAAGATCAAGAGCGTCCAGAACACGCGCAAGATCACCAAGGCCATGGAGATGGTGGCCGCATCCAAGATGCGCAAGGCGCAGGAACGGATGCGCGCCGCTCGTCCCTATAGCGAGAAGATTCGTCGCCTCGCGGCGAATCTTTCGCAGGCCAATGTGACCGAGTATCGGCATGCTTTCCTTGGCCGCGCCAAGGTGGCGGTGGTTAAGCGCGTCGGCCTGATCGTGGTGACGACCGACAAGGGCCTCTGTGGCGGCCTGAATACCAATATTCTGAGGCAGGCGCTGAATACGATGCGCCAGTGGGAGACCGACGGCGTAACGGATATTCGCGTAACGTGCATCGGCAACAAAGGCCTGGGCTTCATGCAGCGCATGGGCGCGAATGTGGTTTCGCATATCACCCATCTGGGCGACACGCCGCACTTGGAAAAACTGATCGGACCGATGAAGGTCATGATCGACGCCTTCCAGGCTGGTGAGCTGGATGCGGTTCATATCGCCTACACCCGCTTCGTCAATACCATGAAGCAGGAGCCGGTGATCGAGCCGCTGCTGCCGCTCTCTGGCGAACGCATGGGCACGCCCGAACGCAGTTGGGACTACCTGTACGAGCCGGACGCGCAAACCGTGATCGACGAATTGCTGGTGCGTTATGTCGAAGCCCTGATCTACCAGGGCGTTGCGGAAAACATGGCGTCCGAGCAGTCGGCGCGGATGGTGGCCATGAAGGCGGCGACCGACAATGCAGGCAGCGTGATCAAGGAACTGCAGCTGGTCTACAACAAGGCGCGCCAGGCCGCGATCACCAAGGAAATCTCCGAGATTGTCGGTGGTGCAGCGGCAATTGCCGGCTAAGCGGAATGTTTACTGAATTTGGCGGATTTACATTAAGGAAACAACCATGAGCAACGGAAACATCGTTCAGTGTATTGGCGCCGTGGTGGACATCAAGTTCCCCCGCGAAGCGATGCCCAAGGTCTACGAAGCGCTGACCCTCGACGAGGCCGATTCCGGCAACGCCGAAGCCGGCCTGACTTTCGAAGTGCAGCAGCAGCTCGGCGACGGCATCGTGCGCACCATTGCGCTCGGCTCGTCCGACGGTCTGCGTCGCGGCATGTCGGTCAAGCCGACGGGTGCCGCTATTTCGGTGCCCGTCGGTTCCGGTACCTTGGGTCGCATCATGGACGTGCTCGGTCGCCCGATCGACGAAGCCGGCCCCGTGCCTTACGACGAACTGCGTCCGATCCACGCCAAGGCGCCGAAGTTTGACGAACTGTCACCATCGACTGAACTGCTGCCTACCGGCATCAAGGTTATCGACCTGATGTGTCCGTTCGCCAAGGGCGGCAAGGTCGGCCTGTTCGGCGGCGCCGGCGTCGGCAAGACCGTGAACATGATGGAATTGATCAACAACATCGCCAAGTCCTACGGCGGCTACTCCGTTTTTGCCGGCGTCGGCGAGCGGACTCGCGAGGGCAACGACTTCTACCACGAGATGGAAGAGTCGAAGGTTCTCGACAAGGTGGCGATGGTGTTCGGCCAGATGAACGAGCCTCCCGGCAACCGTCTGCGCGTGGCACTGACCGGCCTCACCATGGCCGAGAAGTTTCGCGACGAAGGCAAGGACATTCTGCTCTTCATCGACAACATCTACCGCTACACGCTGGCCGGAACCGAAGTGTCCGCGCTGCTGGGCCGCATGCCTTCCGCGGTGGGCTACCAGCCGACGCTGGCCGACGAAATGGGCCGCCTGCAGGAGCGCATCACCTCGACCAAGGTCGGCTCGATCACCTCCATCCAGGCCGTGTATGTACCTGCCGATGACTTGACCGACCCGTCCCCGGCAACGACCTTCCTCCACCTCGACGCTACCGTTGTGCTGTCGCGCGACATCGCCTCTCTGGGTATCTACCCGGCCGTCGATCCGCTCGACTCCACCTCGCGCCAGCTTGATCCGCTCGTGGTCGGCGAAGAGCATTACAGCGTCGCCCGCCGCGTCCAGTCGAACCTGCAGCGCTACAAGGAATTGCGCGACATCATCGCGATTCTGGGCATGGACGAACTGGCGCCGGAAGACAAGCTGGCCGTGACACGCGCGCGCAAGATCCAGCGTTTCCTGTCGCAGCCGTTCAACGTGGCCGAAGTGTTCACCGGCACGCCGGGCAAGATCGTTCCTCTGGCCGACACCATCAAGGGCTTCAAGATGATCGTCGACGGCGAGTGCGACAGCATTCCCGAGCAGGCCTTCTACATGGTCGGCGCGATCGAGGAAGTGTTCGAGAAGGCCAAGACGCTGCAGTAAGCGGGAGGGGACAAGGAGCTAGACATCGATCGGCTCCCGACTTGCGAACATGAAAGAGGTATATTTATGGCCATGACTATTCACGTAGACGTCGTTAGCGCCGAGGAGTTGATTTTCTCCGGGCTGGCGGAGTTCGTCGTTCTGCCGGGTGAAGCTGGCGAGTTGGGGATCCTGCCCGGCCACATGCCGCTGATGACTCGCATCAAGCCGGGGGCGGTTCGTGTCAAGCTGCCGGGCGACAAGGAAGAGTTGATTTTTGTTGCTGGCGGATTGCTTGAAGTGCAACCGGGGCTGGTGACTGTGTTGGCCGATACCGCCATCCGAGGCGCTGATCTCGATCAGGCGAAGGCGATGGAAGCGAAGAAGATGGCCGAGGAAGCCATGGTCAATCGTGGCTCCGAAATGGACTACGCCCGCGCTCAGGTCGAATTGGCTGAAGCCATTGCCCAGCTTGCCGCCATTGATCGATTGCGTAAGCAACGTCACTGACGCTGGCCCACGTAAAGCGTTTGGTTGTCCTCGCAAAAAAGGCAGCTTCGGCTGCCTTTTTTGATTGTGGCTTGAAATATTTTTGGCCCGGCGGATATGCTTGGTTTATCCTGCCCGGCTGTTGTGGATGCTGTTGAATTTTCCACATCAAACCAGCCTAAGCATCATCCCGGCTTTCATCGGAGTCCCGAATGAAAAAGACTGCCACTCTCTTGTTACTCATTCTACTTGCCGCCTGCGGCGATGGAGACAAGAAAGGTCCGCCACCACCAGGTTCGGGAGCCGCCATGCCGCCTGCCGAAGTCGACGTAATCGTTACTCAGCCGGGTAGTGCCACCCTTACGCAGGATCTTCCCGGTCGTCTGTCAGCTATACGTTCTGCGCAAGTGAGGGCTCGCATCGAAGGTGTAGTCGAGAAGCGTCTGTTCGCAGAAGGTACCGATATTGCGGCGGGCACACCCTTGTTTCAGATTGATGCCCGCACCTATGCCGCTGCTGCTGCTGCTGCTGAGGCCGATCTGGCAGCGGCAAAGGCGACCTTCGAGCGCTACAAACCGCTTTTGGAAATCAAAGCGGTCAGCCAGCAGGAATATGACCAAGCGCAAGCTCGTTACAAGCAGGCCGAGGCCGCACTCGCCAAGGCGAGGCTCGATCTGGAAAACTCGACACCACCCTCCCCGATTTCAGGTCGCGTCGGGCGTGCGCTGGTGACCGAAGGCGCGCTGGTCGGCAAGGGTGAAGCTACGCATCTGGTGACCGTTGAGCAACTTGATCCGATCCGGGTTGAATTCACGCAATCCTATTCTGATCTTCTGCGCCTGCAACAGGCGGTAAAGAGTGGCGCGCAGAAAAAGGCGGATTCAGCGCAGGTTCAGCTGATGCTCGAAGACGGATCCCTCTATCCGGAAAAGGGACGTCTTCAGTTCACCGACTTGGCGGTCGATCCCAATACCGGTGCGGTTGCATTGCGTGCCGAGTTTCCCAATCCACGCCGCGAACTGCTCCCCGGAACCTTTGTTCGCGTTCGTTTTCCGCAGGCCCAGGTCGACAATGCGATTCGCGTGCCGCAGCGTGCTGTAATTGGCGGGTCGCAAGGGCAGTCAGTGATGCTCGTCGATGCCGAAGGCAAGGTTGCACCGCGCCCGGTAAAAACCAGCGGTATGGCGGGGCCGGATTTTGTCATCAGCGACGGACTCAAGGGTGGTGAGCAGGTCATTGTCAATGGCCTGCAAAAAGCGCGGCCAGGGAGTGTGGTCAAGCCGGTTCCCTGGAGCCCCGGGGCACCGCTGCTTGCCGCCCCAGCCGTCTCACCCGGCACCGCTCCGGCTGCGTTCAAGGCTGAAAACAAGCCTGATGCAAAGAAGTAGGCGCTTACCATGTTCGCCAAATTCTTTATCGACCGACCCATCTTCGCCTGGGTTATCGCCCTCATCATTCTGCTCAACGGCGGCCTCGCCTTGCGCCAGCTACCGGTGGCGAGCTACCCCGCGGTGGCGCCACCGGCGCTGTCAATAACCGTCAACTACCCTGGTGCTTCGGCCCAGGTCGTCGAAGAAACCGCGATCGCCCTGGTCGAGCAGGAGATGAACGGCATCGAGCGTTTGCTCTATGTCGACTCGGCATCCGAACTCGGTATTGGCACCATCACGCTGACTTTCGAGGCGGGCACCAACCTGGACTTTGCCTCGGTAGAAACCCAGAACCGCATCAAGCGGACCGAAGCCCGGCTGCCCGAGGATGTGCGGCGGCTGGGTGTCACGGTCGCCAAGTCGGCCCGCAACTATCTGATGTTCATGTCGATGTACTCGCCCGACAAGAGCCTCGACTATGTGGGTTTGGGCAGCTACGTCGCCGCCAACGTGCTGGAAAACGTGCGCCGGGTGCCGGGTGTCGGCGAAGCGATTCTGTTCGGCACTGAATACTCGATGCGCTTGTGGCTGAAGCAGGACCGACTAAATGCATTCGGACTGACGGCGGCAGATGTAACCAAGGCCGTGCGTGCGCAGAACGTGCAGCTTGCCACCGGTGAGTTGGGGCAATTGCCGGCAGCGGCGGGACAAGAGCTCAACGCGGTGATCGTGACCACCAGTCGCCTGACCACGCCAGAGGAATTCGGCAACGTCATCGTCCGCGCCAACGCCAACGGTTCGGCGGTACGCGTCAGGGATGTCGCCCGCGTGGAACTCGGCGCCCAGGACTACTCGATCGCGGCACGGATGGATGGCCAGCCGGCGGCGTCGATCGCCGTGCGCCTTTCGCCTGGGGCGAATGCGCTCGATACCGCCAATGCGGTCAAGGCGAAAATGACAGAGCTTTCCAGGTACTTTCCCAAGGGCATGGAATGGGTGGTGCCCTACGACACCTCGAAATTCGTCGAGGTGTCGATCAGGGAAGTTCTGATAACGCTCGCCGAAGCGATGCTGCTCGTGGTGCTGGTGATGTACCTGTTTCTCGAGAATGTGCGCGCCACTTTCATACCAACCATCGTCGTGCCGGTCGCCCTGGTGGGCGCTACTGTTGGTCTATACCTTGCCGGCTACTCGATCAACGTATTGACCCTGTTCGCGATGGTCTTGGCCATCGGCATCGTGGTGGACGACGCCATCGTCGTGGTCGAGAACGTTGAGCGCATCATGAGAGAGGAAGGACTGCCACCACGCGAAGCCACCCGTAAGGCGATGGACCAGATCGTCGGCGCCATCATCGCCATCACCCTCGTGCTCTCCGCCGTATTCATCCCCATGGCCTTCTTCGGCGGCTCGACAGGAGCGATCTATCGCCAGTTCGCCGTGACGCTGGTGCTGACCATGGGCTTTTCCGCGCTCATGGCGCTGACACTGACTCCCGCATTGTGCGCCACATTGCTGAAGCATGAACCTGGTCATGACGTTCGGCCTTCAACTGGGTTCTTCGGCTGGTTCAATCGCTTCTTTGCCCGCACGACTACCCGTTATCGCAACAGCGTGCGGCGCATCATCGGCAAGCCGTGGCGCTGGCTGATTTTATATGCAGTCATCATCGCTGCCACCGGTTGGCTGTTCACCAAACTGCCCGGCAGTTTCTTGCCCGAGGAAGACCAGGGCTACTTCATCAGCGTGATCCAGCTGCCTGCCGGGGCCACGCGCGAACGCACGCTCGAGGTGTTATCGACCGCCGAACAGTTCTACCTGAAGCAGACCGAGGTCGAGCACGTCATCGGCGTCGCCGGCTTTTCCTTCTTCGGCCGCGGCCAGAACGCGGCAATCACCTTTGTCCGGCTCAAGGGTTGGGACGAGCGGCCGCTGCCCGACAATTCGGCGACTTCGGTGGTGCGCCGTGCCAACATGGCCTTCTTCCGCATCAAGCAGGCGATGATTTTCGCCATCAACGTACCGCCGATTCCCGAACTTGCGGCCGTCGGCGGCTTCGACTTCCGTCTGCAGGACCGGGCCGGCCTCGGTCGCGACAAGCTGCTCGAAGCGCGCAACATGGCGCTGGGACTTGCGGGCCAGAACCCGACACTGGCGGGTGTGCGCCCCGAGGGCCAGGAAGCCGGCCCGCAGCTGTACCTCGACATCGACCGCCTCAAGGCGCGAGCGCTGGGCATCGACATCGCCGACCTCAACGAAACGCTGCAATCCGTTCTCGTCGTGGCCTACATCAACGACTTCGTTCGCCAGGGTCGCATCCTGCGCGTGCAGATGCAGGCCGAGGAGAATACGCGGCGCACGCCGCAGGATATCCTGCGCGTACCGGTCAGGAATGCCCGGGGCGAAATGATTCCGCTCGCCGAGTTGGCAACGTCCAGCTGGGTTGTCGGCAGTCCCAAACTCGATCGCTATAACGGGCTGCCGTCGATGAAAATCTCCGGCAGTCCGGCGCCTGGACGCTCCACAGGTGACGCCTTGGAAGCGATGGAGGAAGTGGCGAAGAAACTGCCGCCAGGTATCGGCTTCGAGTGGTCGGGTACTTCGTTCGAGGAGCGGCTCTCGGGTAGTCAGGCGCCTTTCCTGTTTGGCATTTCGCTGATCGTGGTTTTTCTCTGTCTCGCCGCGCTGTACGAGAGCTGGTCGATTCCCTTTTCGGTGATGCTGGTGGTGCCGCTCGGAATCTTCGGTGCGGTCGCGGCCGTGACGCTGCGCGGTTTGCCCAACGACGTGTATTTCAAGGTCGGCCTGATCGCCATCATCGGTCTTTCGGCGAAGAACGCGATCCTGATCATCGAGTTCGCACGCGAGTTGCAGGAACAGGGCATGGATCTGATCGAGGCCACACTGGAAGCCTGCCGCCTGCGCTTCCGCCCGATCCTGATGACCTCGATCGCCTTCATCTTCGGTGTCCTGCCGCTGGCGATTTCAACGGGCGCGGGTGCAAACAGCCGGCATGCGATCGGCACCGGCGTCATGGGCGGCATGATCGCGGCGACGGTGCTCGCCGTCTTCCTGGTACCGGTCTTCTTCGTGGTCGTCCGTCGCATCTTTCCTGGTCACGCACGCCATCATGAGGAGAAGCACGATGAGTAGGATGCTTCCTCTGGTGATTGTCCTGATGCTGGCCGGCTGTTCTTTCACGCCGGAATATCAGCGGCCCGAGGCGCCGGTCCCCGGCGCTTGGCCGGCAGGCATAACAGTCGGCGCTGGCGGCACGGCGATCAACGCCGACTGGCGTGCATTCTTTCCCGATCCGCGCTTGCAAAGCCTGATCGCCGCTGCACTGGAACACAATCGAGACCTGCGTATCGCCGTAGCGCGCGTCGATGAGGCCCGCGCGCTGGCCGGCATTGCCCGCGCCGAGCGTTTTCCGACGGTGGATCTTGCGGCTCAGCGCGCCGCCTCGCTTACTCCTGCCGACCTGTCCGCCACGGGCCGCCAGCTGAGCAGCCAGCGCTATGACGTCAATCTTGCCGTGGCTGCGTTCGAGCTGGATTTCTGGGGCCGCATCAAGAGTCTTGACGATGTCGGGCGCGCCAATTTTCTGGCCAGCGACTACGCGCGGCAGGCCTTCAGGCTGTCTCTGATTGCCGACGTGGCCAATGCGTGGCTCAGCCTGCTGGAACTTGGCGAGCGCCTCGAACTGGCCGAGGCCACCACGAAGAGTCGCGAAGAAACCCGCACGCTGATCGCTCGCCGTCGCGACGTTGGATTGGCCGGCGACCTCGACTATCTGCAAGCCGACGGCGCGTACCAGAATGCGCGTGCCGAAACAGCCATCCTGGCGCGCAGCTATACGGCTGCAGAAAACGCCTTGCGTCTGCTGGTGGGTGTTGCACCGACAGTTGTCGATGGCGTCAAGCTCGCGCAGGATGGCCTGATTGCCGCCCCGGCCGTGGGCCTGCCGGCTGAGGTTCTGCTGGCGCGTCCGGATGTTCTGGCCGCCGAGCAGAAATTGATCGCTGCCAACGCCAACATTGGCGCTGCGCGTGCCGCCTTCCTCCCAAAGATAGTGCTTACTGCTGCTCTTGGCACTGCCAGCAGGGGCCTTGCGGGCTTGTTCGATGCTGGTAGCGGCGCCTGGAGCTTCACTCCGGTTTTGCGTCTGCCGCTCTTCGATGCGGGGCGAACGAGCGATAACGTCGATCTGGCACGGGCGCGAAAGAACATTGCCGTGGCCGAGTACGAGAAGGCAATTCAGCAGGCATTCCGAGAAATTGCTGACTTGTTGGCCGCCCGCGTTCAATTGACCGAGCAATTGCAGGCGCAGGAAGCCAACGTAAGCGCCCAGAGCAGGCGCCTGATGATCGTTGATGCTCGCTACAAGGCGGGTGTGTCCAGCCATCTCGAGTTGCTCGATGCCCAGCGTGAACACTTTGCTGCACAACAGTCTGCGCTGGCAGTAAGGCGGCAGTTGTTATCGGTGGCGGCAAGTTTCTACAAGGCGCTGGGCGGCACCATCGTGGACCAGACCAGGTAAGCATCTTGCAGGACTGCTGCGTCGATCGACGCAGGTGGAATCAACCCAGTCGCTGCAGCCGCTTCTCAAGTCGTGCCACGTCGTCGCGCAGACGATCGATGTCGCTTGAAAACCCGGCGATATCTTTCTGGCGGGCAATCAGGGGCTGCTCTTCGGTAAAGTATTCGGCGAGATTTTCGGCGAGATTCTGCGCGGCCTGCTGCTGCCATGCGGCAAACTCGCGCGTGCCGGCAACGATGCGGTGGGCCGCGATGTCGCCGACGATTCTGGACAGGTCTTCCTCGGCGTCCCAGCGCAGGTTGCGAATAACGAAACCCAGCGCTTCGGCAAATTCGGCCGAACCTTCGATGTGCGCCGCACGCATCACGGCGTCCTTGCCTTGCAGTGCCAACAGCGGCGTTGCCGCCGGTAGCGAAATACTTACTTCCAGTTCGGCTTCGAGCGTGGGTGCGGAAATGAACCCGTCGGCGCCAATCAAAAAAGCCGCCTCGAAAGGCGGCAGTTTGATTTGCGCGGAATGTCCGGCAAAGGGCACGAGTTTTTCGCGCGCCCAAGCCGCCCGCCCGAGCAGGTGATTGATTGCTGCGAGCAGCGGCGCGGGCAGGGCTTGCATGGGTCAGGCCGTCCGCCGGGCCGTCCCAAGGGAGGCCTGCGCCCCCTCGGGCAGCGAAGCGAAGCGAGCGTGGGGGTGAATCATTTCAGACTTGCTGGATGCCGGCCACATTCCAGCCGCGACTGCCGTCGACCGGCTTGACCAGGTGCCAGGTTTCGGCAAAGGTTTCCGGCGCCGCGTTGGCTTCCTCGCGAAGTTGCCCGGAGAAATGCACGCTGGCAATATGGCGGCCGTCTTCGGTGACGACTTCAAGCAACTCCGCATTCAGTTGCATGACGTCGGTTTCCTGAGGTTTTCTGCCGCGTTCCTGATACTGCATCTTGATCTCGGCAAACATCTCGGGCGAAGTGAATTCGCGAATGTCGTCCATGTCGCCGCGGTCGTTGGCCGCCTGCAGGCGCACAAAGTTGAGCTTTGCCTGGCGCAGGAAACCTTCCACGTCGAAATCGGCCGGAATGTTGCGGGCGGGGGCATCAACTGCCGCGCCGCTCGCGGCGACTCCCGAATTCTCGAATTGTGCTGGCGCCGGATTGAAGTTCGCGGGCGCAGCATTGCCCGGGCCGGCACCGGCGTACTGCATGCCGGACTGAGGTGAGCGTTTGCTCATCAGCCAGCGCACGACGAAGAAGGCAAGCCCGACCAGTGCCAGGATCATCAGCATGTTGGCCATGCCTTCGCCCATGCCGAAGTGTGACAGCAGCGCGGCGATGCCAAGACCGGCGGCCAGACCCGCCAAAGGTCCGAGGAAGCGGCTCATGCCGGCCGGCTTTGGCGGTGCCGCCACGGGGGCAGCAGCGGCGGCCGGAGCAGCAGCCGGTTTGCCGGCTTGTGCCGGAGCTGACGGCGCTGGCGTTGCCTGGCGCTTCATGCCAACCGATCCACCGCCGCCGAGACGCTTGGCCTCGGCATCGGGAACCATCAGGCTTAATCCAACCACGGCCGCAAAGGCCGCAATCACTAATCGCTTCATTGTTTCTTCTCCTCGTTAGAACTTGTAACCACGATGCAGCGCGACGACGCCGGCTGTCAGATTGAATACTTCGACACGTTCCAGCCCGGCTTGTTCCATCATGGCCTTGAGTGTCGCCTGATCCGGATGCATGCGAATCGATTCGGCCAGATAGCGGTAGGACTCTGCATCCCCCGCGATTTTCCCGCCCAGCCACGGCAGCAGTTTGAACGAGTAGGCATCGTAGACCTTTTCCAACGGTTTCCATACTTTGGAGAATTCCAGCACCAGTAACCGTCCACCGGGCCGCAGCACGCGTCGCATTTCTTCCAGGGCCTTGTCCTTGTGCGTCATGTTGCGCAAGCCGAAGGCTACCGTGACGATGTCGAAGTGATCATCGGGGAAGGGCAGCCTTTCCGCGTCGCACTGAGCCACCGGCGCCAGAAAGCCTTCGTCGAGCAGGCGATCACGCCCGACGCCGAGCATGGCATTGTTGATATCGGTGAGCCAGACTTCGCCGCCGGTTTTGTCAAACGCACCAACGCGGCGGGCGAAGGCCGAAGAAAGGTCGGCCGTGCCGCCGGCGACATCGAGCACACGCTCACCCGGCCTTGGCGCTGCCACGTCGATGGTGAACTTCTTCCACAAACGATGCAGCCCTGCCGACATGAGGTCGTTCATTACGTCGTATTTCTGCGCGACAGATGAGAAAACGCCTGCTACGCGTTGCGCCTTTTCCTTCTCGTCTACGCTTTCAAAACCGAAATGGGTTTGTGTCATCGTTGGAGTCAGGCTCCTAATGGCTTCCGCAGCCACCTGACTTCGGCGGCAGTGTCGTCGAGTCTATATCGCGGCTGGCACCCGATTTTTCAAGTCGTTCCAGGTATTCGGCCCACAAGGTCTCATGGTTGGCGCCAAGATGGTGCAGCCAGTCCCAGGAGTAAATGCCCGTGTTGTGGCCGTCGGAAAAGGTCGGCTGCACTGCGTAGTTGCCTACCGGTTCAAGGGCGGTGATCTCGACATTGCGCTTGCCGGTTTGCAGCGTTTCCTGCCCTGGTCCATGGCCGCGCACTTCGGCGGACGGGCTGCAGACGCGCAGGAACTCCGCGGGCAACTGGTAGTGGCCGCCGTCATCAAACGTGAGTTCGAGCATGCGGGATTTTTTGTGCAGCGTGATCTCGCTGGGGATCGGGGTCTTGCGATCGAGACCGGACATGGTGGCAACTCCTCTACTGGGCCGGCTATCATAGCGCAGACGGCTGGTCGGATCGATGTCACGGAACCGTCATCAAGCGGCAATAGACTGAGTTTTTTGATTCGCTCGAATATCCCATGCTCGCAACGATACTGGTAGTTGAAGACGAACCGGCGATCCAGTCGCTGATCGAGGTCAACTTGCGCCGCGCCGGTCATGCGGTGCAACTGGCGCCGGATGCAGAAACCGCGCGCCGCCTGGTACAGGAAGCCTTGCCCGATCTGGTGCTGCTCGACTGGATGCTGCCGGGGATGAGCGGCGTCGACTTTGCGCGCCTGTTGCGCAGCGAGGCACGAACCAGAATGCTGCCCATCATCATGCTCACCGCTCGCGCCGAGGAGCGCGACAAGGTCGAAGGTCTGGACCTCGGGGCTGATGATTACGTGACCAAGCCTTTCAGTCCGCGGGAACTGATGGCCCGTATCAAGGCCGTGTTGCGCCGGCATGCACCCCAGGCTACGGAGGATGTGGTCGAACTTGGTGGCTTGCGGCTTGATCCTTCGACTCACCGCATCACGGCAGGAGCTACCGAAATCAGTCTTGGCCCCACCGAGTTTCGGCTGCTGCATTTCCTGATGACCCACCCCGAGCGGGTGCATGGCCGCTCGCAATTGCTCGACCAGGTGTGGGGCGACCATGTTTTTGTCGAAGAACGTACGGTGGACGTGCATATCCGTCGCCTGCGCGCCGCCCTCGAGGCCAGCGGGCACGACGCGCTGATCCAGACAGTACGTGGCAGCGGCTACCGGATGTCGGAGACGTGAAGGCGATAGCTTCCGAATTGCTGGTGGCGATTGCGCTGGCGATTCTGGCCGCGCTGGCCGGCTGGTTTGCGGCGGGTGAGATCGGTGCCGAGTTGATGGCGCTGAGCGCCGTTACTTTCTTCTTTCTGCGCCAGCTCTGGATGGTGCTGCGGCTGATTCACTGGGCGGGTTGCCCGTTGGGCACGCCAACGCCGAGCGCCAGCGGTGCCTGGGGCGCTGTCTTTGACGCTTTGCACCGGCGGGGCCGACTGGCCAGCGCCGAACGCGAGCAGGCCACCCAGGAGCTGGACCGCTTCCGCCGCGCTGCAGAGGCCTTGCCCGACGGCGTAATGATCCTCGATGGACACCGCGCCATCGAGTGGATGAATTTGCAGGCCGAAGCCTGCCTTGGCCTCAAGGGGTCGGTCGATACCGGCAGCCGCATCACGCATCTGTTGCGCGAACCGGAATTTGTTGCGTATCTCGACAGCCCTGACCATCGCGGTGTGCCGCTGGAGCTGCACACGCAGCGCAATCCGGGTCGCAGCCTGCAGGTTCAGGCAGCGCCTTTTGCAGCGGGACGCACGCTGCTGCTGGTACGCGACGTGACGCAGTTGCAGAAGCTGGCGACCATGCGCCGCGATTTCGTCGCCAATGTTTCGCATGAACTGAAAACGCCGCTGACCGTAACCCTGGGCTTTGTCGAAACGGCGCTTGATGCGCTGGACGATACTCCGCCACACGAGATTGCGCAGTATTTGCAAACCGCCGTTGAGCAGGCTCGGCGCATGCAGCGATTGATCGATGACCTGCTGACGCTTTCAGCACTGGAAACCGACTCGCCGCCGCCGCTGGAAGATCCGATAGACGCCGCTGCGCTGTTGACGGATATCTGCCAGGAAGTAGCAGCGCTTTCGGCCGGGCGGCATCGCATCGTGCTGGAAAACGAGGGGCCGCGGGGTCTGCTGGGCAGTGCCCGTGAGCTGCGTTCGGCTTTTGCCAATCTGGCCGGAAATGCGGTGCGCTATACCCCGGACGGCGGCGAGATCGTGCTGCGCTGGAGCCTGGAGGGCACGGCGGGCGGGCGTTTTTCCGTACGCGACAGCGGCATCGGCATCGACCCGAAACACCTGCCCCGCCTTACGGAACGCTTCTACCGCGTTGATCGCGGCCGCTCACGCGACGCCGGAGGTACGGGACTAGGCCTGGCCATTGTCAAGCATGTGCTGGAGCGACACCAGGCGGCGCTTCAGATTGAAAGCGTACCCGGCCAGGGCTCGCGATTCAGTGCGGTGTTTCCGCCACACCGTGTTCAGTCCTGAAAATTGCAGCGCTCGAACTCGATGCCACGATCGAGAACACGAAACAGCTTCAGTACCTGCAACTGCTGATCGACCATGACTTCAATGCTGCGATCAAGACGGAATGTGCCGGCAGGAACGACCACGCTTGCAGGCTCCCGCAGGGTGGCAAATTCGGGCATCAGGAAACCCTGACGCCAGTTGCCACGGACCGCACCCGACTCCACGGTGCGAATCGCCACGGGCCGAGGCTCTCCCGGAAACAGCTGGATGCCGGCGGCCAGTGAGTCGTCTCCTTCGCGCAACGCCCAGCGCACATTGCCCAAAGTGAAGCGCTGACTATCCGCGGTCTTTACGGCAATCAGCAATCCGGCGCCAATTCGAACACCTTCCTTGAGCGGCCTGGTGATGCGCAGGCCGGTGGCTGATTCGTCGAGCAGACGCCAGTCATCCATGACCTGCCAGTTTTCGACATGCGAATTGGCTTCCTCGTCGGCACCTCCCGTGCGATGGTTGCGGTCGCCAAACGTCTCGAATTCCTCACGTTCGCGACGCAGCGCTGAATCGTTACGGGAGGGCGCGCGGAAAATTTGGCGGCCCGAGAGGTGGTAGTGCACTGCCTCGAAACCGGCAATGAAACTGCAGCCCGCACTCGCCGCATGTCGCTCATGGCGTCGCGGCGCCCCACCTTTGCACCAGCGTTGCAGGACTCGTTGCAGCACCTGGCCCGCTGCCGGTTGGGTGACATCGTCGCCGAGCTGAAGTTCGGCCGGGGCCTGCCCTTGTTCCAGCAGCGCGATGCGGGCTACCAGGCTCCTTCTGAGTTCGGTGGTTTCGAGCCAGCGGCTGCCGTTTGATGGCTTCGGCATATAACTCGCGGGACGATCCGACTCCAGGTCAACCCACAGCGGTACGGCGCGGTTGCGAATATCCTCCGGCGGCATTTTCAACAGCGCCAGTTTGGCGCCCCAGCGTCTCGCCCAGCGCGCAACCCATGCCAGATGACGCGCCGGCAGTTCATACGCGTTGGCGGCGCTGAGCAGGTTGCTTTCGCCGTAAGCGGCCAGGGCACTGGTAGGTGCATTGCCGTGACGTACCGGATCGTTCACGGCACGGGTGGCGATGCCGAGGGTTTCTGCGGCAAAAAAGATCTGATTCAGCTTTTTCCAGTAAGTGGGGTCAGGCAACTGCTCGCCCCGACAAAGATCCACCTGCCAGTCAGCGAATACCGACAGCGTACGCTGGGCCAGCGTAGCGGCCTTCGCTGCCAGGTCGGGGTTGCCTGCCACCAGCGTGTGCTGGGCCAACAGGGCGGGCAGGGAGAAAACGCCGGCGTCGCCGAAACATACGGGCTCAAAACAGCGCAGATAGCCCAGCGCCAGCATGTGCCAGACACTCAGAGTGCTTTCCAGGGCAGCCTGTTCGTGCGGTGCGAAGGGCAGGGGCTTGCTGGCAAACTTTTTCACCGCATCTTCCTGCACGTCGCTCACGGGGCCGCGCAGGGCCTCGAGAATGCCAAAGCGCTCGGCTGGCGGCAGGGTATATCGGTGCAGCAAATTGAGCTGGCGCAAGAACATCGATTGCGCCTGCATGGCGTTGGCCAGGGGTACCGTGCCGAGCCAGTCCTGGCAGGCGATTGCGTTGAGAAAGGCGGGACTCTGTTCGGTTCCGGTGTGCGGCAGTTCAAAGTTCATGGCATTTCATTCAAGGTCGAAAGTTCGGCTTTCAGGGCGCACAGCAAGGCGGCATTGGAGGGAAGGGGGCGGGCGACCCCCGTCCGTTGTGCCTCGGCCCAGATCGGCGCGGGGAAGTGGCTGTCATTCTTCCAGCGGGGAATCACATGCCAATGCAGATGCGGAACAAGGTTGCCTAGACTCGCAAGGTTGATCTTGTCGGGCTGAACGACCCGATGCAAGGCACGCTCGGTGGCGAGCACAACGTCCAGGACGTGGTGGGCGTCGCTTGCGGTGAGGGCGCTCATTTCAGCGACATGCCGTTGCAAGACAATGCGGCAGAAGCCAGGGAAGGCTTCGCCTGAAGCATCCGCGACACGCACAACGCGGCAACAACCATCCTCCCACAGCAGATCACCGCCGGGACTGGCACAGAGTTCGCAATCCATATTGGTCGCCACCGGACAAGGATAGCGCCAATCGGACGCTCTGTGCTAGCAGGTCGATCAGCCCGGCAAACCCGGGCTCCGCGCCGCTCACAGCAATACCCGCTCGATGCCGCCACTATTGGCTGCGCGGATGTAGTTTGGCATCCAGTCAGGACCGAGAATCGCCCTGGCCATTTCGACCACGATGTAGTCGGCGGAAATCGACGCATCGTTTTCGTAGCGCGCCAGGCCTTGCAGGCAGGACGGGCAGGAAGTGAGGATCTTCACCGCCGTTACCTGCCCGCGAAGCGGAGTCCCAGGTACGCAGAGCGCGTCAGCGCCGACTCTCAGTGCGGCAGCACCCGCCTCGATTTCCTGCTGCTTGCGAAAGCGTATCTGCGTGGACACGTCGGGCCGCGAGACGGCCAGCGAGCCGGATTCACCGCAGCAGCGATCGTTCAGGTCGACACGCTGACCCATCAGCGCATTGGCCACCTTGATGCCCGAGTGGTGCTTCATCGGCGTGTGGCAGGGCTCGTGGTACATGTACTGGACGCCCTTGATGCCGTCGAGCTTGATGCTCTTTTCGTAGAGCCATTCGTGAATGTCCACCAGCCGGCAGCCGGGAAAGATCTTGCCGAATTCGTACTTCAGCAACTGGTCCATGCAGGTGCCGCATGACACCACGACCGTCTTTATGTCGAGGTAGTTCAGCGTGTTGGCGACGCGATGGAAGAGCACGCGGTTGGCCGTGGTGATGGCCTGTCCCTTGTCTTCGTCGCCGCTGGCAGTCTGCGGATAACCGCAGCAGAGGTAGCCCGGCGGCAGCACCGTGGTGGCGCCGGCGTGCCAGAGCATGGCTTGCGTGGCGAGGCCGACTTGGGAGAACAGTCGCTCCGAACCGCAGCCGGGAAAGTAAAATACCGCTTCGGAGTCCTCGCTTGCTCTCCTTGGGTCTCGGATCACGGGGACCAGGCTGTCGTCCTCGATGTCCAGCAGGCCGCGCGAAGTGCGCATCGGCACATCCTTCGGCATCGGCTTGTTGAGGAAGTGGATCACCTGCGCCTTGATGTCGGGGCGGCCCAGCGTGGCAGGCGGATGCTTGACGCTGTCCTGGATCAGGCCGAAGGATTTGCCCAGCGCATGACCCAGACGCTGGGCCTTGTAGCCGAGCTGGATCATGCCGGCGCGCACCAGCTTGATGGTCGTCGGGTCGGTGGCGCTAAGAAAGGCCATCGCCGCCGCCGTGCCCGGGTTGAATTTTTTCTTGTTCTGGCGGCGCAGGAAATTGCGCATCGCCACCGACACGTCGCCGAAGTCGATGTCCACCGGGCAGGGCGTCACGCACTTGTGGCACACCGTGCAGTGGTCGGCGACGTCGGAAAACTCGTCGAAGTGCTGCAGGCTGATGCCGCGCCGGGTTTGCTCTTCGTAGAGGAAGGCCTCGATCAGCAGCGAGGTGCCGAGGATCTTGTTGCGCGGGCTGTAGAGCAGGTTGGCGCGCGGCACATGGGTCGAACAGACCGGCTTGCACTTGCCGCAACGCAGGCAGTTCTTGATCGAGTCGGAAATCCTGCCGATATCCGATTGCTCCATGATCAGCGACTCGACGCCGAGCAGCGCAAAGGAAGGCGTATAGGCGTTGGACAAATTGCCGCCCGCCATCAGCTTGCCGCGATTGAAGCGGCCCTCGGGATCGATCTTCTGCTTGTAGTCGCGGAAGGGACGGATCTCTTCTTCGGCGAGAAATTCCAGCTTGGTGATGCCAATGCCATGTTCGCCGGAGATCACGCCGCCCAGGCCTTTCGCCAGCGCCATGATGCGTTCGACGGCCTTGTAGGCGGTCTGCAGCATTGCGTAGTGGTCCGAATTCACCGGAATGTTGGTATGCACATTGCCGTCGCCGGCATGCATGTGCAGGGCGACGAATACCCGGCCGCGCAGCACCTCCCTGTGGATGCTTTCGATACCCGCCAGTACGGGGCCGAAGGCATTGCCGTCGAACAAGGCTTCCAGTGGCGCCTTGAGTTCGGTCTTCCAGGACACCCGCAGGCGGTAATCCTGCAGCTCGGGGAAGTGCCGGTCCAGGTTGTCGAGCAGCCCCTGCCAGTAGGTGCGCACCTCGGCGACGAGTTCCAGCGCCTGTTCGCGGCGGTCGCCGAGCAGCAATTCCGGATCGAGGTTGGCATCGCCCGCGTGCAGCGGCAGTTCGCCCTGCAGGAATTCCGTCAGCGCATCCGCCAGTTCGATCTTGTTGGCTATCGACAGTTCGATGTTGATGCGTTCGATGCCATCGCAGTAATCGCCCATGCGCGGCAGAGGTATGACCACGTCTTCATTGACCTTGAAGGCATTGGTGTGCTTCGAGATCGCCGCGGTGCGGGCGCGATCGAGCCAGAACTTCTTGCGCGTCTCGGGCGAGACGGCGATAAAGCCCTCGGCCCCGCGCGCGTTTGCCAGCTTGACCACTTCCGAGGCGGCCGCCATCACCGCCGTGTCGTCAGCGCCGACTATGTCGCCGATCAGCACCATCTTCGGCCGGCCGTGGCGCTTGGCTTTCGTCGCGTAACCGACGGCACGTACATAGCGCTCGTCGAGGTGTTCGAGGCCGGCGAGCAGCACGCCATTGGCAAGGCCCGCGCCACCCGGCTTGAAGTAGTCGGTGATCTCGACGATGGACGGCACGGCGTCGGTGACGCGGCCGAAGAACTCGAGGCAGACCGTGCGCGTCACCGGCGGCATCTTGTGCAGCACCCACACCGCCGACGTGATCAGGCCGTCGGTGCCTTCCTTCTGTACGCCGGGAATGCCGGCAAGAAACTTGTCGGTGACGTCCTTGCCCAGGCCTTCCTTGCGGAACAGCTTGCCCGGGACGTCGAGTTGCTCCTCGCCGAGCTTCTTCTTTCCGGTCGCGTCCCAGCGCGTGAGGCGGAAGCTGACCAGTTCCTGCTCGTGGATCTTGCCGAAATTGTGGTTGAGGCGCTCGACGTCCAGCCAGTTGCCGTCGGGCGACACCATGCGCCACGAGGCCAGGTTGTCCAGCGCCGTGCCCCACAGCACGGCCTTCTTGCCGCCGGCGTTCATGGCGATGTTGCCGCCGATGCAGGAAGCGTCGGCCGAAGTGGGGTCGCAGGCGAAGACCAGGTCGGCCTTCTCCGCCGTTTCCATGACGCGCCGCGTGACCAGCCCGGCACCGGTGTACACCGTCGCGTAGTCGCGCTCGGTGCCGGGCAGGCGCTTCATTTCCACGGCGCCGAGGTCGATCAGCTTTTCGGTGTTGATCACCACCGAGAGGGCATCCAGCGGTATGGCCCCGCCGGTGTAGCCGGTGCCGCCGCCGCGCGGAATGATGGTCAGGCCAAGTTCTATGCAGGCACTCACCAGAGGCGCCATTTCTTCTTCAGTATCGGGCGCGAGCACGACAAACGGATACTCGACGCGCCAGTCGGTGGCATCGGTGACATGCGAGACGCGCGCCAGCCCGTCGAAGCAGATGTTGTCACGGCGTGTGTGGCGGCCCAGCACCTTCTGCGCTTTCTTGCGCAGAGCCCGGGTTTCCTCGAACCAGCGCTCGAAGGAGTGCACGGCGGTCTGTGCGGCGGTCAACAGCAGCGCGACACGCTCATTTCCTTCGCGGCGCTTCTCGATTTCGTGCAGCCGGTGGCGCAGGGCTTCCACCAGCGCCTCGCGCCGTTCGCGATTGGACAGCAGGTCGTCTTCGAGATAGGGGTTGCGCCGCACCACCCAGATATCGCCCAGCACCTCGTAGAGCATGCGCGCGGAACGGCCGGTGACACGCTCGATGCGCAGCTCCGTCAGCGTCGTCCACGCCTCCGCGCCGAGCAGGCGAATGACGATCTCGCGGTCGGAGAAGGAGGTGTAGTTGTAGGGGATCTCGCGCAGGCGGGCGGTCATGCGGGGCATTCGATGGAGCAGAAGGCTCTATTGTAGGCGAAGGGCTGCGGCAGAGGCCCTGAGCGGCGTGTGGTCAGCGCCGACTTTCCGAGCAAGCTGATCGGCGACGCGGTTCAGCGGCGACCGCTCCCCCTCCCCTTCAAGGGGATGGTCTCCTCTGAAACGGAACCATTGTAGCCCTGGCGGACTGCCGATTCAAAAGTCGGTGCTGGCAGTACGGCGGGTGCTGATAGCAATCAAAAAGGTTCGAGGCTCGCAAAAAAGTTCCAGACTCGAATTTGCCCGACTGACGCACACGCTGAAGGCTGTAGTATTCGAGCTCATGACAATCTCCTCGCTTCCACCTCAATGACCCGATCTCGTTTTCTGGCTGCCTGCATCCTGCTGCTGACCTGGAGTTCCGCCATGGCAATTGACGAACCCCGCTACGTGGTGGTCCGCACTTACGATGTTTTCGAGGTGCGCCGCTACGATGCCTATCTGGTGGCGGAAACGACCGTCCGCGCCGCCGCCGAAGACGCCGGGAACAAGGGTTTTAGCGCGTTGGCCGGATATATTTTCGGCGGCAACAAGGGGGCGCGCAAGATCGAGATGACCGCTCCCGTGGCGCAGACGCCGATCAAGATTGCGATGACGGCGCCGGTGACGCAAAGCGCAAGCTCCGGCGCCTATGTCGTCCAGTTTGCGATGCCCGCAGAATGGACACTGGAATCTCTGCCGGAACCGGTCGATGCGAGTGTCACCCTGCGCAGCATGCCGGCGCGCACGCTGGCGGTCATCCGCTACTCCGGCACCTGGTCGCAGAGCCGCTACGACGAGCACCTGAAGAAGCTGCAGGATGCCCTCGCACAAGCCGGTTTGCGTTGGCATGGAGAACCGGTGTGGGCCCGCTTCGATCCGCCCTGGACACTGTGGTTCCTTCGCCGCAACGAGATCTGGCTGGCGCTTGATTGACCGGCGCGTCGGCATCACAATAGAAAGCCGGCGCTGATGAAGCAACTGCGCTACAGGGCAGTCGAGCAACAGACGTTCTCCGCGCCGTAGCGGATGGCGGCACGGCGAAGAAACCCTTCCCCTTGCAATCGCACCCCATCACCGCCATATTGCGGTTGTTTCCCCTACTCGATGGAGAACACCATGCGTATGTGTCTGCTTGCCGTGCTGGCCCTTGCGGCTTCCCTGCTGTCCGGCTGCGGCTACAACCAGATCCAGATCAACGACGAGTCGGTGAATGCCGCGTGGTCGGAAGTGTTGAACCAGTACAAGCGTCGCGCCGACTTGATTCCCAATCTGGTGTCGGTGGTGCAGGGTTATGCCAGCCACGAGAAGGAAGTCCTGACGCGGGTGACCGAGGCGCGCGCCAACGTCGCCGGGCTCAAGGCCACGCCTGAGCTGATCAACGATCCGGCTGCCTTCGCCAAGTTCCAGAAGGCGCAGGGCGAACTGGGCGGGGCGCTGGGACGCCTGCTGGCAGTGTCCGAAAACTATCCGCAGCTCAAGGCCGACGCGAATTTCCGCGACCTGCAGGCGCAGGTGGAGGGCACCGAGAACCGCATCACCGTGGCTCGCAACCGCTACATCAAGGCGGTGCAGGAGTACAACGTTTCGGTGCGCACTTTCCCCAACAGCCTGACGGCCAGCGTGATGGGCTGGAAGACCAAGGCCAACTTCACGGTCGAGGACGAGAAGGCGATCCCGACGCCGCCGGCGATCAAGTTCAATGCGCCGGCTGCTCCAGTCGCCCCCGCTGCGCCAGGTTCTCCCGGCTATTCCTAAGTGCGATTCGTCCGCGCCGGTCTGCTGACGCTGCTCTGGCTGGCGCTGTTGCCGGCGGTCGGGCGGGCGGCGGACCTGGTGCCACTGCCTGCGCTGAGTGCGCGCGTCACCGACCTGACCGGCACGCTCGATGAGACCCAGCGCGGCCGGCTGGAGGCGCAACTCGCCGCGATCGACCGGACGGGTCGCGCACAGATCGCCGTGCTGCTGGTGCCGACCACTCAGCCTGAGGCCATCGAACAATTCGGCATCCGTCTCGCCGAGGCCTGGAAGATCGGGCACAAGGGCGCCGACAACGGCCTCATCATCATCGTCGCGAAAGACGATCGCAAGATGCGCATCGAGGTCGGCTACGGGCTGGAAGGGCCGATCCCCGACGCGATTGCCAAGCGCATCATTTCCGAGCGCATGGCGCCACTGTTCAAACAGGGCAATTTCTTCGCTGGCATTGCCGACGCCGTGACTGCGCTGGAGGCGACGCTGGGGGGAGAAACACCGCTCGCGGCAACGGGCGGCAGTGCATCATCATCGACTTTCGACGACGGAAACATCGTGCCCTGGTTCATGGCTTTCCTGATGTTCTCCGGCCTTGTCCGCCAGTTGTTCGGCCTGGTCGGCGCTCTGGCGATATCGGGTCTGGGCGCCTGGGTGGCCTATTCTGCATTCGCCTCACTGCCATTGGCAGTGGCTGCGTCACTTCTGGTGTTCCTGCTGTCGTTTGTGCGCCCCGGAGGCGCGGGTTCGGGTGGCGGCTGGAGCGGCGGCGGCTCGTCCTCCGATGGAGGCTTCTCCGGCGGCGGCGGCAGCTTCGGCGGCGGCGGTGCCTCGGGAGATTGGTGACATGAAGCCATCGCGCATGTTCAGGCATCTGCTTCTCCCCGACTGGTGGCAGCGCCGGGTGTTTTCCCGCAACGATCTGGCGATGATCGGCGAGGCCATCAGGGCCTGCGAAATGACGCACCGAGGCGAGTTGCGCTTCGTCGTCGAGGCATCCATGCCGCTCTCTGCGCTGCGGTCCGGTCAATCGGCCAGGGCGCGCGCAGTCGATCTGTTCTCGATCCTGCGCGTGTGGGATACGGAAGAAAACAGCGGAGTCCTGATCTACGTGCAACTGGTCGACCGGCGCGTCGAAATCCTCGCCGATCGCGGCATCGCGGCGAGTGTGCCGCAGGCCGAATGGAATGCCATCTGTCGCGGTATGGAGCAGAGCTTTGGTCAAGGCTCATGGCGGCAAGGCGCCTTGCGGGCGGTGACGCGTGCCGGAAAATTGCTGGCCAGCCATTTTCCGGCGGGCGAGAACAACCCCAACGAACTTCCTGACCAGCCGTTGGTGATTTAGCGAACGACGAAGGGCGGCGACGCCCTCGGCTAGACTTCGCACATGACTGCCCGACGTTCCCTCCCGCGCGAACTGCTGCACCTCGCCTGGCCAGTGCTGATCGCCCAGGCGGCGGTGATGGCCAATGGCGTGATCGACACCCTGATGGCCGGCCATCTTTCGTCGGTCGATCTGGCGGCAGTCGGCATCGGCGCCAGCATCTATATCACCATCATCATGGCGCTGATGGGCGTGCTGCTGGCGCTCACTCCGGTGGTGGCCCATCACTACGGCGCGCAGCGCTACGCCGAGATCGGCACCGACGTGCGGCAATGTGCCTGGCTGGCCGTGGCCTTGTCGGTACTCGCCTTTGCAGCACTGAAGAATCCCGATCCGCTGCTGGCCTTTTCGCGCCTGACGCCGGAGGTGGAGATCAAGGTGCGCGCCTATCTGGACGGCTCGGCCTGGGCGGTGCCGGGGGTGATGTTCTTCCGCGTCTTCTACGGTTTCACCAACGGCATCGGCCGACCGCGACCCGTGATGACTTTCAATCTCTTGGGTCTGGTGCTGAAGGCACCGCTCAACTGGGTTTTCATGTACGGCCACTTCGGTTTCCCTGCAATGGGCGGCGCCGGCTGCGGCTGGTCTTCCGCCGTCATCATGTGGATCATCGCCATCCTGGCCTGGGTCTGGTGCCGGCGCGATGCCGAATACGAGCCCTACGGTGTGTTCGCCCGTTTCGAGTGGCCGCGCCTGGTGGCACTGCGCGAACTGCTGGTGCTGGGCCTGCCGATGGGAGCGACCTTCCTTGTCGATGTCACTGCCTTCACCTTCATGGCGCTGTTCATCGCCCGGCTCGGGCCGGAGGTTTCCGCCGCGCACCAGATCGCCGCCAATGTCGCGGTCTTCTCCTTCATGGTACCGCTGGCGCTGGGCGCCGCGACCGGCGTGGTGGTCGGCCAGGCGCTGGGCGCAGGCGACAGTCGGCGGGCGCGACACGCCGGTTTGCTCGGGCTGGCGGTTGGCGGCGGTGCGGCGGCGATTACCGGTGCAGCGATCGGTTTCGGCGCCGGGCCGCTGGCGCGCGCTTACAGCTCTGACCCCGCGGTGGCCGCCGCCGCCGCGGCACTGCTGTCCATTGTCGCCGTCTACCACCTGGCGGATTCCGTGCAGGCGGTCATGGCCCAGGTGCTGCGCGGCTACAAGCGCGCTACGGTGCCGATGGTGATCTATGCTGTGGCGCTGTGGGGCGTGGGTCTCGGCGGCGGCTACCTGCTTGGGCTGACCGATACCTTCGGCCCGCCGCACGGTGCTGCCGGCTTCTGGATCGCGGCAGTGGCGAGCCTGGTGATTGCCGGCGCGGGTGTGCTGGCCTACTTCCTGCGCATCTCGTCTCAGACCATCCCGGCGCCAGCGACCACCAGCGCGCAGCGTGCGGCCTGAGTTTCTTCAGGTCATAGCGGAATTGAAAAATGCTTCTTGCGCCAGCGCCTGCGAGCAAGTAAGCGCCACAACCGTTGGCATCAGGATTGTTGTAACAACGATCGAGCGCAGCATTTGTTTTTCTCCCCTGCTATTCGCCGGGGACACACTCCCCAGCACAAACAGCCTGCCCCATGGCGTTAATCGCTGCACCACCCAGCGGCAGCGAGGAGCACCATACCTGCCCCATACTATTGGTAACGCATTCGCCGGGACCAATAAGCACTTGCCCCATGCTGTTAGCGGCAGCCCCGCCGCCCGGACTGTCAGAGCAGACGACCTGCCCCATATTGTTTCTCGCGCATCCACCGCGGCCGGTAACAACCTGCCCCATACTATTTACCGCAGCACCACCTCCGGGTGGCGCACAAATCACTTGACCCAGGCTGTTCTTGGCGCATCCACCCGCAGTCGCAGAATTCATAAGCAATGGCGTTGCTATTGCAAACACAGCGAAGAGAATATTTTTCATTTTGATTGTCCCGATAGATTGGAAGTCACTTCGAGTCGCGGTGGCGTCACCATAATTCACATTTTCGACGCATCCTGCGCCCTGCAAACAGGATGGTCAACATTGCCGAAATCCATGAGCCGCTATCGGCCGCATAATGCCGATGGTTTGGATAACTGAATACAGAGGGAATCCCGCGATGATGCGTATGGTTGTTTTGATGCTGCTACTGGCTGCTGTGAGCGCTAAGGCGGCGGCGGAGGAATGGTTGTGTATTGCAGACCTGTTTGCAGGATTCACCTACAAGAACGGAAAATGGAAGGCCGCGTCCGGTCCCGACAAGCAGAAATATGTGCTTGCTACGGCTACCGAAAATGAAATCAGGACGGCCAGGCTTCTCAAGAGAGACCCGCCGGTCTGGGTAGTCAGGAAGCTTGGCGAGAACTACGGATTGTCCTGCGGCGACTTCAACGACCAGGATATGCTCCTGTGCCACGATGTGCAGGAATTCAGCTTCAACAAACAAACCGGAAGATTTCTTTACACATACCCTGTCGGATATTTCGGCGTCTCGTCAAATGAGATTGAAACAAAAAAAGAAAGTGCTGACGCGCCCCGGATGATCATAGGCAAGTGCCATTCAATGGATCTCGTCAAAGCGTGACAGCGACAACTGCGCTAAAACCCGCTCCGAAACCGATGCTGTGCGACGTCGCTGCCACTCCGGACAGTTTACTTGTCAATAGTTTACAGTCATGGTAAAAAAGGCTCGCGGTACCGTTCGCGATGCCAGCAATCGAGAGCCGAGATGCCTAAGGGAGCTTTAGGCATGAGAATCGGTTATGACAATGATCCTAATAGAGGAGTGGATCCAAATGAATTTAACTACCGTAAGCGGAGGCAAGGCGCGCTTTGTTGCGGCAATTGTTTCCGGCATCGCCATCATGAGTTTTTCCGCAGGTGTTTCAGCGCAGATCACCCCCATGGGGGCTGGCGGGCAATGTCCGGCGGGAACCGTCAAAGGGACGGGTTTTTTGGGCGCCCACTGTCTTAAGCCAGCCGCAGCCGGTCAGCCGAAAGCACTCGGATCCACCGCTCTCAACACGGTCCCGAAGACAGCCCTGGCTCCCGCCGCGATTCCTGTTTCTGTGTGCAAACCGAAGATTGATGCGGAGTTCAAATCCTTCACCGATCGCGTGACGCGCGGCATGAGCGCAAAGGTGATCACGCCACAGGAGCAGGCGGCGCTCAACGCGCATTACAACACCCTGAAGGCCGACGAAGCCAAAATGGCGAAAGACGGACTGAGCGCGCAGGAATGCGCCACGCTGAGCGCGGGATTGGTGCACCTCAATACCGAACTGGCTGATGCGCTGTGCAGCCGGGAACCGGCACAGGAAACTCGCGCGGCGATCAAGAATGCCGTCCAGCAGGCGGCAAATGCACGCCACGGTGCAAAGCCTGTCGTGATTGAGGACAAGAACGGGCTGTGCGTCATGGAAATTCAGCACGAAGCTACCCTGTTCCATGCGTCCGTTTTGAACGCCCAGAAGGCTAACCTGATCGATGCGAAGGAACAAGCCGAGCTGACAAAATCCCAGGCAACCGTCCACGCACTGGAAGCCAAGGTTCTGTCGGACAACAAGATCACGCTCAAGGAACTGCGGGATGTCATGGCGGTGCTGAAGGTTCAGAACGAGCTGCTTGACCATGCAATCGCCACCCAGGCCCCGGCGCGCGCTCCGGCAACGCAAGCCGCGGCCGCTCGGCCAGTAAGCAGCTGCCAGGCGATGATCGATCACGCAACGGTGTCCTTAACCCAGCGCATCGGCCGCGGTCTGAGCACCAAGCAGATCGATGCCAAGGAGCGTGCCGCGCTGGAGAAGTCGTTCTTCGATCTCCTCGCCTTTGAAGCCAACGCCAAGAAGGACGGCAAGCTCGATCCCAAGGAGTGCCAGGACATTCAAAAGCGCATAGATGCGGAGAACAAGCAGCTTGCCCAGGCAATGATGGCGAGTCCGTCACCGGATCACAAGAAGGCAGCTGCGCTGGCGCTTACCAAGAAGACGGGCAAGGCCGTCGCGCACGAGGCCGTGACCTGTCAGGCGGAAATCAACCATGAAAACGATGCCTATGGGGCTGCGATCCTGGCTGGCGTAGCGTCCGGCAAGATATCGGCGCAGGAAAAGGTCGCGCTGGACAAGACACACGCCGAGTTGATAGCGCTGGAAAACCAGACGATGGCGGACAGCAAGATCACCCCGGCGGAATGCATGAAGATCCACGCCAAGATTGCTGATGAAGGCAACAAGTTGAGACTCGCCATCTCGAATTGATTCGAGTTCGCAGCCGGGCCAGTCACCCGGCTGCATTCCCGAAGGTGCAGGACACTTGACCAAGTCGTTCCAATGCAGACCTAGCCCGAGCCTATGCTTAATCAGAACGCCGTGTTCCGCATCGCATCCATTTTGCTTACCGGATGTTTGTTGAGCATTGCGATCGCGGCGACCGCAGACAGCGTTGATGGGAAGTCGCAATCTACTGACACTTTCCTCGGTACCGACGGCAAACAGCACCCCAAAGGCTCTTTCCTGGGTCAGGACGGGAAATACCATGCGAAGGGCGAGTTCCTTGGCCAGGATGGCGAATACCATGCACAAGGGGCATTTCAGGGCCAGGATCGAAAGTATCATCCGCAAGGTTCTTTTCTTGGGCAGGATGGCAAGTACCACCCTCAAGGCAGCTTTCTTGGCCAGGACGGCCGGTATCACTATGCCGATTCCTTCCCTGGCGACGACGGGCGGTATCATATAAAAGGTTCATTCCTGGGTACCGACGGTCGCTACCATCCTGCCGGCTCAGTCAAAGGTGCCAATGGCCGTTACGAGGAACCCGAGCAAGCGGCGGAAAAGGAGCGCCAAAACAAAAATGGCGTGGACAACTGACGATCCTCAAGCAAATAATGGCGGCACTTGTCCGCCAGCTCAATCTATTCGCGTTTTAACAGAACTCTACTGGGAGGTTAGAAGAATGAAAATCAATCGATCGCCAAAACGTCACCCTAGGATTGGTCGATTCCTCAAGGTCGTCGCCCTGCCGTCATTGCTCGCATTCAGCAGCTTCGGCGCGATGGCGGGAGCTTCCGAACTTGACGATAGTTATCGAGCTCCGATGATGCATAGTTCGGCAGCCAAACTGGCCGAGTCCATTCCGAAAGACAAGCTGACTACGGCCTCCCGGCAGTTGACCAAGGAAGGTCTGAAGGCGATCGACGAAAAAGCTTACGAGAAGGCGAGCACCCTGTTCAATATGGCGCTGCAGGGCGACATCAATAACAGCTACCTCCATTTTCTGAACGGACTCACCTACCAT
>JAPLQY010000003.1 GCA_026399475.1 Rhodocyclales bacterium | reverse complement strand
CCGGCGCTCAAGGCCGCCAACATCGGCATCGCCATGGGCAAGGGCGGCACCGACGTGGCGCGCGAGGCCGCGCACATGGTGCTGCTGGACGACAACTTCGCCACCATCGTGCATGCGGTACGCGAAGGCCGGCGCATTTACGACAACATCCGCAAGTTCATCAAGTACATCATGGCCAGCAATTCCGGCGAGATATGGACGCTGCTGCTCGCGCCATTCCTCGGACTGCCCATCCCGCTGCTGCCGATTCACATCCTCTGGATCAATCTGGTGACGGACGGCCTGCCCGGTCTTGCCCTCACCATCGAGCCATCCGAACGGGACGTCATGCGCCGCCCGCCGCGCCCGCCGAATGAAAGCATCTTCGCCCACGGCCTGTGGCAGCACGTCGTCTGGGTCGGCCTGCTGATGGGCGGCGCGACCTTGCTGACTCAAGCCTGGGCTTACCACAGCGGCGACGCACACTGGCAAAGCATGGTATTCACCGTGCTCACCCTGTCGCAGCTCGGACACATACTCGCAATTCGCTCCGAACGCGAATCCCTGTTTACCATCGGCGTGTTCTCCAACCGGCCGCTGATCGCCGTCCTGATCGGCACCGTGCTGCTGCAGATGACCACGCTGTATGTACCCGCGCTCAACTCCATATTCCACACCCAGCCGCTCAGCGCAGGAGAACTGGTCGCCTGTTTCCTGATATCGAGCGTGGTGTTCTGGGGGGTGGAAGTTGAAAAATGGTTGATCCGCAAGGGAAGGCTTTACCGGACCGAATAAGCAGGCGACCGGCGCTACTTCCACAACTCCGGTCGCTCCCCGTTTTCCTTCATGTGTTCGGCCTTGTTCTGCAGAAAGCGCTGGAACTCCGGCTCATTCCTGTAGGCACCACTGCCGACATAGTCGAAGGACGAGGCAAAATGAAAGGGGCGTACGTAGGCTTCGAGGCGGAACACTTCGCCGCCGCTATCGTCGAAAAACACCACGCTCGGCGTATAGCTGATCCTGAGTTCCCTGCCCCAGGCTTCTGCAGTCGTGCTGCGTCCATCCGGCGTAGTCAGCGTCTCGCGGCCCGACAGCGAAAAGCGTACGACATCGAGCTTTGAAATCGCCGCCAGCGTCTTGTCGCGCCTGAAACCTTCCTTGTGCAATTCGTCGCAAGGCTCGCAGTGGCGCGTCTCGAACAGCACGGCGAGGGGCTTGCCGCCCGGCTTGCGAGCCAGGTTGTAGGGTGGCTTCATGAAGAAAGCCTCCTCGTTCAGCGTGGTGCTGGCTCCGGTTTGTGGCACGGCCTTCATGTGCTCGGCAAACGACAGCTTGCTTTCGAGACGCTGCGCCGAGTAATCGAGCGCCGCGGAAAAGCGGTGCGGCGGGTAATAGCCGTTGATGCGCCCGATGATGTTGCCTTTCTCGTCGAGCAGCAGCAGCGTCGGCGTGAACTGGACCTTGAGAAATTTGGCGAACTCCTTTTCGCTGCGCGCCTTGCCGTCAAACCATGTCACCTCGCGGTCACCGAACAGATTAAAGGCGATCGGCAGGAAATGCTTTGCCGTTTTGTCGACGATGGCCTTCTGCGTGAAACTGGTCTGCATCAGTTCCTTGCAGTAAGGACAGCCCACCTGTCCGAAATACAGCAGCAGGCGTTTTCCCGACCTGGCGGCCTGCGCAGCATCGTCGGGCAGTTCGAGCAGGGTTTCGACGAACACCGGCGGCAGGACTTCGTCGCCGATCTGCGCCAGTGTCGGCGCTGGCGCTACGACGAAAAACAGCGCGGCCAGGACCAGCAATCGACGCATCTCAACTTTCCACAATTACCAGATGCACCCGGTAAGGACCATGGGCGCCGAGGACAATCGTCTGCTCGATGTCGCCGGTGCGCGAGGGGCCGGAGATGAAATTGACGGCACGCGGCAAGGTGCCCAACTCCTTCCGCGCCAGTGCCCAGGCGTCCTCCATATAGGGCAGGATGCGCGCGGCACGGACAATCGCGATGTGCGTTTCCGGCAGAAGGCTGACCGCGGCAGGCGTATCCGGCGAGGAGCACAGCATCAGCGTGCCGGTTTCGGCTACCGCGCAGAAGCAACCGGTAATCCCGACCAGATCGGCGTCGCGCGCGCCGCGCCCTTCAACAGCGAGGCCCGCGCCTGCCCAGTCGAGCATCGCCAGCGAGGGCCAGGCGACCGCCGATTTCGGCAGTTTCATGGCCTCCAGGTAACGGACGATTGCGGCAGGCACATCGGCTTCCCGCGCCACGATATCCACCGTGCTCGACTGCTGTTCCGACTTGAGCCGAAAACGCTCCAGCAGGGCTCGCGGATCGGCATCGATGGCCGGCTTCGGGCCATGATTGCGGCTCGACAGCGCAGCCGCCATTTCCTCACGCCCTGCAGCGGCATTGGTGGCGCCACGATGGAGGCCTGCGCGCACGCGGCCGAGGATGTCGTCACGAGAACTCATGGCATTCCTTCTGTTCAGGTCAGGTGCGTGGCGTCGCATTGCGCCGCGCGGCATACAGTTCGCGGAAGGTCTTGCCCTGCGGCGCAGGGAAATCGCGCCCCAGCGTCCACTCGGGCGCGGTCGGCAGCAGGCGTATGCGATTAGTGTCGCCCGCCAGCCATTTCAGGTAGCGCGCGCCAAAACTTGCCCCCAGCGCATACAGCTTCGGCTGCTGCGCCACCCAGGCCCACAGGCGCAAGCCGATACGCTCGGTGAGCGGTCGCAAGCCGCGCTCGGTCTGCTTTTCGCGCAGCTTGCGCAACAGTTCGGGCAAGGGAATTTTTACCGGGCAGACGATGCCGCACTGGTTGCACAGGGTGGCCGCATGCGGCAGATCGATCGAGTTTTCCATGCCGGCATACAGTGGCGTCAGCACCGAGCCCATCGGCCCCGGATAGACCCAGCCGTAGGCGTGGCCGCCGATGGTCTGATACACCGGGCAATGGTTCATGCAGGCGCCGCAGCGGATGCAGCGCAGCATGGCGTGGAAATCGCTGCCCACCACATCGGCGCGGCCGCTGTCGACCAGGATAAAGTACAGGTGCTCGGGGCCGTCGTGTTCTTCCGGCTTCTTCACGCCGGTGAGGATCGAAAAATAGTTCGAGATCGACTGCCCGGTTGCAGAGCGCGGCAGCAGGCGCATCAGGGTTGAAAGATCTTCCAGGGTCGGAATCACCTTCTCGATGCCGGTGATCACCACATGGACCTTGGGCATGGTGGTCACCATGCGCCCGTTGCCCTCGTTGGTGACCAGCGCCACCGAACCGGTTTCGGCGACCAGGAAATTGCCGCCCGACAGCCCCATCCCGGCGGTCAGAAAATGCTCGCGCAGCACTTCGCGGGCCTCGCGCGTCAGCGCCGGGATTTCGGTCTTGCGCGGCGTGCCGTGCACCTTGTGGAAAAGATCGGCGACATCGTCCAGGCTCTTGTGCACGGCCGGGGCGATGATGTGACTGGGCGGCTCGTTGTTGTCGACCTGCAGAATGTATTCGCCCAGATCGGTTTCCACCGGCTGGATGCCGGCTGCTTCCAGGGCGAGGTTAAGTCCCGCCTCCTCGGAGAGCATCGATTTCGACTTGGTGACTTTCTTCACGCCGTGCTTTTTGGCGATCTCCGTCACCAGGCGGCAAACCTCTGCCCCATCCTTGGCCCAAAGCACCTTGGCGCCGGTATCCAGCGCCTTCTGCTCGAAGCGTTCGAGCCACAGGTCGAGGTTGTCGATGACCTTGTTGCGGATGGCGACAGCGGCATCGCGCGTGCCCTCGAAATCGTCGAGGTCCTTGATCGCCTCGGCGCGCTTGGTCACGAACTTGCCCTTGGCATTTTTCAGATTACCTTGGAGGACCACGTCCGCCAGCTTGGCGCTGGCGTTGGCCTTGAAGTGCATGGACTTGATTTCCATGATCAGACCCCGCCCGCTGCCGGGCCGCCCCAAAGCGAGCTTCGTTCGCCCGGAGCCGACCCTGTCGGCGAACTCCCGTCACCCCCTTTCCCGGAAAGGGGGCCGGGGGGATTGTCCTGTCCGGCCAGCACTTCGGCGACGTGCAGCACCTGCGTCGTTTCGTCGCCCATGCGCCGCAGTTTGCCTTCGATGTTCAGGAGGCAGCCCAGATCTCCGCCGACCACGGCCTGCGCGCCGCTGGCAAGAATGTTGTCGCACTTGCGCTCGGCAATCGCGGCCGACACCTCGCCGAACTTGACCGAGAAAGTGCCGCCAAAGCCGCAGCATTCCTCGCAACCGTTCATTTCCGTGAGGCTGACGCCCTTCATCTTTGCCAGCAGCGCTCGCGGCTGCTCCTTGATGCCCATGCTGCGCAACCCACTGCAAGAATCGTGATAGGTCACCGTACCCTCGTAGTCGCCCGGCACGCTGTCGACTTTCAGCACCGTCACCAGGAAGTCGGTCAGCTCATGGACGCGGCTGGCCAGCGCCGTTGCTCGGTCGCGCCATTCGGGCTCCTCGGCGAACATGCCGGGGTACTCGGTGCGGATATGGTCGCCGCAGGATCCCGACGGCGCCACCACATAGTCGAAGCCCTCGAACTCGGCGATGGTCTTCTTCGCCAGCGCCACGGCGCCGGGCGCATCGCCCGAATTCCACGCCGGCTGGCCGCAGCAGGTCTGGGTGTCCGGCACGATCACCTCACAACCGGCAGTTTCCAGCAGTTTCAGCGCAGCAAAGCCGATGCGCGGGCGCATCAGATCCACCAGACAGGTCACAAACAGCGCTACGCGCACCCTCGCCATGGTCACACTCCGTATGTCGTTGCTATTGATTACCGCTGGCCGACGAAGGCTTTTGCGGGTTTTGCTATAGTATCCGAAGTCCCGTTCCCACGAAGAGATTGCCGTGCCGTCACCCCGCACGGATGCCGCGCCGGAAGCCCGCAGCGGCATCCAGGTCATCGAGCGCATGATGAAACTGCTCGATGTCCTTTCCTACCACCCCGGTCCGGTGAGCCTCAAACAACTGGCTCTGGAGACAGGCTTGCATCCCTCGACCGCGCATCGCATTCTCGCCGCGATGGCCAGTTCCGGCTTTGTCGAAAGGGCCGATCCGGGTACATATCGGCTGGGCATCCGCCTGCTGGAACTCGGCAACGTCGTCAAGTCGCGCATCAGCATCGGCCAGGCGGCCATGCCGCTGATGCAGCGCCTGCACCTGCAACTCGGCGAGAGCGTCAATCTGGGCGTGCGCCAGGGCGACGAGATCGTTTATGTCGAACGCACGTCCAGCGGCCGCTCGTCGGTACGCGTGGTGCATCTGGTCGGCGCCCGCGCGCCCCTGCATGTGACCGCGGTGGGCAAGCTTTATCTGGCCGAGGACGGACCGCAAAAGCTGCGCGAGTATGTCAAGCGCACCGGCTTGCCCGGCTACACGCCGACTTCGCTGACCACGCTCGCAGCCCTGGAACGGGAGGTAGAGCGCGCACGTCGGCATGGCATCGCCTTCGACAACGAGGAAATCGAGCAGGGCCTGCGCTGCATCGCGGCGCCGGTGAGGGACGACACAGGCGAACTGGTCGCCGGGCTCTCGGTGTCCGCCCCGGCCGAGCGCCACAGTGCCGACTGGGCCGCCGTCGTCAAGGAAACCGCCGATGCCATTTCGCTGGCCATCGGCTACACGGCACCAGCGGGGCGCCAGCCCGCAAATCAATAATTTGACCTGCGCCGAGGCACTCTGTATACTGCGCGGTTCTTTGCGTCATCCCACTTGGAGTCTCTCATCATGTATGCGGTCATAAAAACCGGGGGCAAGCAATATCGCGTTGCCGCTGGCGAAAAACTCAAAATAGAACAGATACCGGCTGATGTAGGCACTGAAATCACTCTCGACCAGGTACTCATGGTCGGCGAGGGCGAATCGGTCAAGATCGGTTCCCCCATGCTCGCCGGTGCCACGGTTACCGCGAAAGTGATCGCTCAGGGCCGTCATCCCAAAGTCACCATTTTCAAGATGCGCCGTCGCAAGCACTACCAGAAGCACCAGGGCCATCGCCAAAACTTCACCGAAATCGAGATCAGCGGCATTGCCGCCTGATCAAGGCTAGCATCAGGAGCTAAACATGGCACACAAAAAAGCAGGCGGCAGTTCCCGTAACGGCCGCGACTCGGAATCGAAGCGCCTCGGCGTCAAGAGCTATGGCGGCGAGCTGATTTCCGCCGGCAGCATCATCGTGCGGCAGCGCGGCACCGAGTTCCATCCCGGTGACAATGTCGGCATGGGCAAGGACCACACGCTGTTCGCCAAAATCGAAGGCACGGTGCTGTTCGCCGTCAAGGGCCCGACCAAGCGCCGCGTCGTCAGCATCGTTCCGGCGGCAGCCTAAGTCTCATCTTTTCGCGACGAAAGCCCTATCGCGAAGATAGGGCTTTCGCGTTTCTAGGCCTATGAAATTCTTTGACGAAGCACGGATAGAAGCTCTTGCCGGCGATGGCGGCAATGGCGCGGTTTCCTTTCGTCGCGAGAAATACATCCCCCTGGGCGGGCCGGACGGCGGCGACGGCGGCAAGGGTGCCAGCATCTGGGCCATCGCCGACCGCAACCTCAACACCCTGATCGACTTCCGCTACACCCGCGTGTTTCGCGGCCAGAAAGGCGAAAACGGCCACGGCTCGGACCGCTACGGCAAGGGTGGGGAAGACCTGGAACTGCGCATGCCGGTGGGCACCGTGATCACCGACAACCTCACCGGCGAAACCATTGCCGACCTCGATACCGACGGCAAGCGCTGGCTGATCGCCAAGGGCGGTATTGGCGGCCTGGGCAATTCGCACTTCAAATCCAGTACCAACCGCGCGCCGCGACAGAACACGCCGGGGCAGCAGGGCGAACACCGCGAACTGAAGCTCGAACTCAAGGTGCTGGCCGATGTCGGCCTGCTGGGCCTGCCCAATGCGGGCAAGTCGACCTTCATCCGGTCGGTTTCGGCGGCGAAACCCAAAGTCGCTGATTACCCCTTCACCACCTTGCACCCGAACCTCGGCGTGGTGCGCGTAGACGACAACCGCAGCTTCGTCATCGCCGACATTCCAGGCCTGATCGAGGGCGCAGCAGAAGGCGCAGGCCTCGGCCATCGCTTCCTCAAGCATCTGCAGCGCACCGGCCTGCTGCTGCATCTTGTCGATATCTCACCCTTCGATCCTGATGCCGATCCGGCCAGGGACGCAAAAGCGATCCTCAAGGAACTGAAGAAGTACGACGAGGCCCTGTACAAGAAACCGCGCTGGCTGCTGATCAACAAGATCGATCTGGTGCCGGAAGATGAACGCGAGGCGCGCGTCGCCGCGCTGGTGAAGAGCTACAAGCCGAAGAAGCATTTCGTCATTTCAGCCATTTCGGGCAAAGGCTGCCGCGAGGTGACCTTCGCCGTCATGGAACATCTGGAACAACAACGAAGCCATGAGACGGCAGATAGCTGACGCACGGCGCCTGGTGGTCAAGGTGGGCAGTGCACTGGTGACCAACCACGGCGAAGGCCTGGCCCACGATTTCATCGCCGAATGCGCACGCCAGATCGCCGCGCTGCATGCCGACGGGCGACAGGTGCTGCTGGTTTCCTCCGGCGCAATTGCCGCCGGGATGCAGCGCCTGGGCTGGACCACCCGGCCGCACGCCATGCACGACTTGCAGGCCGCCGCCGCCGTGGGGCAGATGGGTCTGGCGCAGGCCTACGAAACGACCTTCCTCAATCACGGCCTTAAAGCCGCGCAGATCCTGCTGACCCACGAAGACCTGGCCGACCGCACGCGTTACCTCAACGCCCGCTCGACGCTGCAAACCCTGCTCGACCTCGATGTAGTACCGATCATCAACGAGAACGATACGGTGGTCACCGACGAGATCAAGTTCGGCGACAACGACACGCTGGGGGCGCTGGTAGCCAACCTGGTGGAAGCCGAGGCGCTGATCATCCTCACCGACCAGAAGGGCCTCTACAGCGCCGATCCGCGCCTCGATCCCGCTGCCACGCTGATCGGCGAAGGACGCGCCGACGATCGCCGCTTCGAAGCCATGGCCGGGGGCGCAGGCTCGGGGATCAGCAAAGGCGGCATGATCACCAAGGTTCGCGCCGCCCAGCGCGCGGCGAAAAGTGGCGCGCATACCCTGATCGTCAGCGGCCGCGAACCGGATTCGCTGCTGGCCGCCGCACGCGGCGAAGCCATCGGCACCCTGCTCTATGCCGCCGAATCGCCGCTGGCCGCGCGCAAGCAATGGCTGGCCGACCATTTGCAACTGGCCGGCGCGTTGACGCTCGATCCCGGCGCGATTCAGGCGCTGGCCAGTGGCCGCAGCCTGCTGGCGGTCGGCGTGGTGCGCGTCGAAGGCGACTTCGAGCGCGGTGCGGCAGTCGCCTGCCGCAGCACCGATGGTCGCGAAATCGCCCGCGGCCTGATCAACTACTCAAGCTCTGAAGCCCGCCGCATTGCCGGCCACGGTACGCAGGACATCGAAGCCCTGCTCGGCTACATTGATAGCGCCGAGTTGATCCACCGGGACAACCTCGTCCTGCTCTGAAGCGGTAGTACATAAGAAAGGAAAGGCCACCCGCGGGTGGCCTTTTTACATGCATTTGATGCCGATAGAAGCTTCGCCAAAAACCTTGGTTCCGAGACTCCGCGACCTGCCGGCGCAACCAAAAAAAACGGCCACCCGAAGGTGGCCGTTTTTAACAACTTTACTGCTACGTCTGATCGATCGAAATCGATTAGAACGAGTGCATCATGTTGAACGACAGTGCGCGCGGATCGGTACCGGCATTAACCACACCGCCGCCACCACCCACGTTGCTCGACGGATGCCAGAAGTCGTAGACCGCATTGGTGTTGTTGTTGATCTGCGTGTAGGCCAGCGAGACGTTGGTGCGCTTCGACAGATTGTACTGGTAGCCGAGCATCAGCATCCTGGAATCGGTCGAATCGGTAACCGCTGCAGCAGCGCCACTTTCGGCGCTGACTTTGCCAGCCTTGGCGTAGGTGAAGGAGACTTTATGAGCACCTGTCATGTAGGACACCGGCAGGGCCCAAGCCGTACGCTCGCGGGTAGTATCCACGGCAGCCGTCTTGTTGGTGTTCTTGCTCTTGTCCCAGATCAGGCCGACCTTCAAGCCCATCGGGAAGGTGTAAGCACCACCCAGACGATTCGAACGAACGTCGGAACCATTGCCGGTCGTGGCAGCGGTAGCCGCATTCGTCGACACTACAACGCCCGCGCCACCGGCTACGCAAGCCGCGGCAGAGGCTGCAACCGTGATAGCACCAGTCGCCGTGGCAGAGCAATTAACCGTGCCGCCGCCAGCAGCCGTCGGAGCCGCAGCGCCAGCGCCATTCACGGCCAGGTAGGAGTAGGTCGCCGCCCACGGACCGTTGTTATACGTGCCCTTCAGGTTCCAGCCGTTGTCCTTCTTGTTCAGCAGCGGCGTGGTCGCCTCGCCCAGCGTGGTGTAGGCAATCTGACCCTGGAAGCCATTGACTACCGGCGTCGCGTAGGCCATTGCATTGCTCAGACGGGTGCTGCCGAGTTCGCTCGTGCCGTTGATGGTGTTCAGCAGGTTCAGCGAGCTGGTGACCAGGGCCAGGCCATCGGCCAGGCCAGCGGTTTCGACGTTGACCATGCTCTGGTAATGAACACTCCACTTGCCGAACAGCGCCGTGCCCCAGTTGCCCTTCAGGCCGACAGCGGTGTCACGGGCGCCCAGTACGGTAACGCTGGCGCCGTTGGTGTTGCTACCACCAGCAGCGGTGCCGGCATAGTTGTCGGTGCCGATGGCGGACTCGATCTGGAACCAGGCGGAGGTGCCGTTGCCCAGAGCTTCTTCGCCGGAGAAGCGGATGTTCGAATTGTTATCCACAACGCGGGTACGCGACGTGTAGTCCGAGTTAGCGGCAGTGGCGCCACCAGCACGAACATTGTCAACACCGACCTTCATTTGGCCGGAAATGGTCACATTCGACTGAGCGAAGGCGACGCTCGACAGGCCAGCGATAGCCAGTGCGATTAGTTTCTTTTGCATAGATTTTCTCCAAAGAGAGTTGATTTAAACAGCTTGCAATGACACCACGTGGTCGGTCACTGCTCGCTACCACTACCCGAAACCGGGAAGATGGGTCATTCTGCCTTTGCCAACAGTTGCAGGACAAGCGCGGTAGCTCCAATTGCACTTGATGTGAATGTGATTGTTGGTTTTTTGCAACGTTCAGGCTGTGGCTTGCTGGAAAGCGGCAGCAATCAACTGGCGCGCCTGGAAAGCGCCTTAGCTCCGACAACAAGCAGTGACCGCATCGGTCGCTGCACGACAACGGCCCGACCATGCATACTTGGGCCGCCTGCCAGCGGTCCGGATAGCTGCATGCGCTATCATCCGCATCGCCCGCGTTCCGTCATTGAGTGGTGGGCGACGGCGAAGTGGCTTAACCGGCACAACAATGCTCCACTTATCTTCGAGAAAATCCTGTCCAACCCAATGGGCCCACCTTCGGCCTGTCTATGTTAGGACCTGGCGCCCCCGGGTTAAATGATGAAAATCGGCCGTAATGACCCGTGCCCTTGCGGCAGCGGGAAGAAATACAAGCAGTGCTGCAAAGAGCGTTTGGCAGCGCCATCCGCTTCAAAGCCACTTTCGATTCCTCAAATGCTGCAGGCAGCGCTCGAGTACCGTCGTGCCGGGAATCTGGCCCAGGCTGAGGCCTTGTGTCACGAAATTCTGAAGCTGGAACCCGATCGCCACGACGTGCTTTTTTTGATGGGTGGACTCGCATTTCAAACGGGGCAATATCAAGCCTCCGAAGATTTCATCAGAAAAGCTGTTCGCGCCAATCCTTCTAGCGCCGTCTACCAAAGCGACTTGGCTCTTGCGCTCGAGGCTCAAGGCAAATACGAAGAAGCGGCCAGCAACTACCGCAAGGCACTTTCGCTTAAACCCGACTTGGTCATGGCCCATAACAACATCGGGAATGTCCTTCTGGCGCTGGGCAAATCCGATGAAGCCATCGTAAGCTACCGCAAGGCGATCAAATTGAAGCCGGACTATACAGATGCACTCTGCAACCTGGGTGTCGTTCTCAAGGGACTGGGGCGACATGACGAAGCCCTTGGGTGCTATAGAAAGGCTCTCTCATTCAAACAAGATGCTGCCGAAGTCCACTACAACATTGGCTCCGTGCTCCAAGCACAGAACCAATTTGATGAGGCGATTGGCAGCTATCGCAAGGCTCTCTCATTCAGGCCAGCCTATCCCGAGGCATACTATGACTTGGGGATAGCATTTCATGCCCAAGGCAAGCTGGACGTCGCCATCGAAAGCTACCGCAAAGCGCTTTCGTTAAAACCCGAATTCGCCCAAGCAAATAACAATCTTGGGAACTTGTTCCTTGAACAGGATAACCTCGAAGCTGCTTTCGAGTGTTACCGCAAGGCGCTTTCATCGAACCCAGAGTTGCCTCAAGCACAGTACAACCTGGGGAACGTATTAATGGCTCAGGACAGGCTGGATGAGGCCGCCGACGCCTACCGCAAGACACTGTCGCTTGAGCCCGACAACGCTGAAGCATATTGCATGCTGGGAATTGTATGCCATTTGCAAAGAAAGACTGATGAGGCGAACGCCAATCTCAAGATAGCCATTTCGTATAAACCCGAATGGGCAGAGGCTCTCAATGACCGGGGAGTTGTGTTGAGAGATTTGGGCAAACTGGATGAAGCCATGGGGAGCTTTCGCAAGGCACTTTCCATTAACCAAGACTTTCCGGCCGCACACAGCAATTTGTTGCTTGCAATGCAATTCGATCCGGACGCGCCGCCGGACCAATTGCTGGCGGAACATTTGAAATATGCAGCTCGATTCGAGGCGCCGCTAACGGCTGAACGCCTTTCGCATAGCAATACCAAGGAACCCGACCGCAGGCTGAGAATTGGATATGTTTCGCCAGATTTTCGTAATCATGCCGTAGCCTATTTCTTCGAGCCCATTCTCGAAAATCATGATCGAGAGCACTTCGAAATCTTCTGCTATTACAACAATAATCACCGCGATGAATATACGGACCGAATCATCGCCCATAGTGACCACTGGTTGCCATGCAGGAAAATGGGGGATGCGGAATTGGCCGAGAGGATCAAGGCCGATGGCATCGACATCCTCATTGACCTGGCGGGGCACACCGTGGGGAACCGCCTAGGCGCATTCGCACGCAAGCCAGCTCCCATCCAGATCACTTACCTGGGTTATCCAGGCACCAGTGGACTTTCGGCCGTGGACTACCGGCTGACTGACAACTATGCGGACCCACCCGGCAGCGAGATTTACTATACGGAAAAATTGCTGCGCCTACCGGACAGCCTGTGCTGCTACAAACCACAGGACATGTCGGCGATTCTTCCGCTGCCGGCACTGCAAAACGGCCACATAACCTTCGGCTCGTTCAACAACTTCAACAAGATAGACCACACTTGCATCGAGCTTTGGGCGCGCCTGCTTCTGGCGGTGCCCAATTCACGCATGATGATGCTGACGATCCCGGAAGGCGCATCGAGGCAGCGGATTCAGGAACAATTTGCCACCCTCGACGTGGCTCCCGAGCGACTGGAGTTTCGGGGCTTTCTTCCCAAGGCTGAATTTCGACAGATGTTCCAGCAAATCGACATTGCGCTCGATCCCATTGCGGTAACGGGGGGCACCACAACCTGCGAAACCCTGTGGATGGGTGTGCCGGTGATTATCCTGGCCGGACCACGCTACATCACGCGAGTCGGGTACAGCTTTCTCAGCGCGGCGGGCATGCAAGAGTTTGCCGCCGCTACGCCAGAAGAATACATCGCGATTGCGGTTCGCCTGGCCAATGACATTCCCCAACTTGCGAAACTCCATGCTGGCATGCGGTCCAGAGTAGCAGCTTCGCCACTGGTCGACGAGGAGCGTTTTACACGCAATCTGGAAAAAATCTACCGGGAAGTCTGGATCGAGTGGTGCGACAAGCCTTCTTGCGGAGCTACCTGAAACGACGATCCATGACGTGCCGCGTATTGTCGCAGAGCTTGAGGGGTGCAATACCTAGCACAATCTTGCGGTCAGGAATGTTCCGGTTCAGCACCATAGCCCCGGCGCTGACGACAACATTGTTGCCGATCTTCGATCGCCCGATTACCGACGCGCCGGCGTAGAGGACGACATGCTCTCCTATCTCTGGAAAAACCCCTTCTTCGTCGCTACCGACTGAACAGCCCTGATATACGCAGAAATAATTGCCGTACTTGGCGTGACCGAGAATCGTGCCGACCGGATGCATAAACTGGAACACCTCCGGCAATTCGGCGTCGTGGTAGGCATCGAGTCCGTGCAGCACCTTGTTCAAGTAGAACAGCCGGAATGCCAACGGGTTTGCGCGGTCGCGGCGCGAAACCGTATTCGCCAGCAGATAGAGAAACATGGCGTAGTGGTCGGGATGCAGATAGTTGAACATGACACTCTCGCCGTCACGAAATTTCCTTTTCTCGATGCCACTAAAGCATAAGCGGGTGCGCTCCAGAGCGGTTTCGACGTGAGACCGCAACTGCTCTGCCGGTTGGGTACGCCCATCAGGAAAAAATGTCTCGAGCTGCCGAACCACGTAGTTTGTGAGCCCGCTGGGGGTCATGTCGCGCAAGATGAATTCGGGCATTGTTGAACTCCGATCAGATCCTGTCGAAATAGGGAATGTACCAATTCGAAAACCCGGCCGTTTCCGCGTGCACCGACAACGGCAGCCACATCGCTAATGGCTTGTCCTGCCATGCGAGCCCGGTGTTTTCAGCAAGCCAGCTTTGGGCAGTGCTGCCTTTCATGTCATTGGCCAGGATGCGGCCATGGCCCCGGCACATATCTGCCCAAAGCAAGGAGAAGCCTTCCGGATTCCCTGTCATCTCGTACAGGATGCCTACTTGCCCGACGACGCCGACAATGGCATAAGCGGCATGGTCGATGCCTCCACCCCACAGTAGGATGTCCACTGTTTTCGCCGGCGGTGGCAACTGGCCATAGTCCTTCTCCGATCGCGGCAGTAGCCGGACGCATCGATGACGCCGGATAAGTTCAATGCGCTCAATGTCGGCCGCGTGCGCAGGCGCTCTTGCAACATTGCCACCGGGTTCCGATGGGCTGGGGACAGCCCCCAGCACCCCGAGTACCCCACAATCGGCAGCAATCCATCCCAGACGAGCATAGAAGGCGGGTTGATCGGTCCACAGCACAACGAACTCGACGCCGTCGGCATACAGCCGTTCAATCGCCCGGTCCAGCAGATAACTCGCAAAGCCGCATCGGCGCTGCTCTGGATGCGTATAAACCATACCGATCATGGCGCCACTCCAAATGCGGTTGGGGCAGACCCATTCAAAACGTTTGCTGGCGAGGGCCGACACAACTTTGCCGTCTTCCTCCAGAACAAAAATATTCGCACGGTTCTCCGTACAGTAAACCGCGGGGAACCTCTCCTCGAGAGAGATGCTGCGCCCTTTGCCAAATACGAACTGCTGGTCCATTTGTGGCAGCAGACGCTCCAGGTCGGCCAGCGTGGCGGTGCGCACCGTGGCAGTCACCTTACCATCCTGTGCGAACACACTCGACGATACGCTCCCGCTCCGCTTCTCCCACCCACCAGCCGCAGGGAATACTCAAGGTTCCCGCGTCGAACTCTGCAACTCCAGGCAATTCGCGTTGCCGCCCGCCGAAACAAGAATAGTTGTCGTTGCGCATGTGCAAACGCTGCGCACCGATGCCGTTGGCAACAAGCTTGCGTATCAGGTCGTCGCGCCGCTCCACAAGCAGGGAGTAAGTCCAGTAGGCGGAATGGGCATCATTCCTCTGTCTGAGTTGTCGCAGGCCATGTACGTCGGCGAGGGCCGCCTCATAAAACGCCCCGTTTGCCCGATGGCGGGCCACGATATCGTCCGCGTGGTTAAGTGCTTCACTCGCCACCGTGGCGGCAATTTCGTTCATTGCCAAGTTGTACCCGGCAACCGGAATATCGAAGTCCGGGTTGAGGTCGCCGTTGGCATGGCGAAGCCGGGAATAGTCGATACCGAAGCGCCGCAGCAGTATCACCTTGTCCACATCGACTGGGTCGGCGGCAAGCAGTGCGGCCCCTTCAATGCTGTTGATCTGCTTGGTCGCGTAGAACGAATACACCGTGTAATCGGCTTCGCTGCCCAGACGGCGATGTCGGTATTCGGCACCGAATGCCTCGCTGGCGTCCTGGATCAGCTTGATGCCATTCTGTTTCGTCACGGTGGCGACTCCCTCAACATCGCCGATATTGCCTGACCAGTGGTAAAGCAGCAGTGCGCGGGTTTTCGCAGAAACCAGTCCAGCCAGCCGGTCAGGATCGATCATGCCGGTTTGCGGATCAATATCGCACCAGACCGGCCTGGCGAAAAGATTTGCGATCGGCATGAGGCTTGCGGAGCAAGCCAGCGGCGAAGTAATCACCTCATCACCGGGTCGCACACCAGCCAGATAAAGCGCCAGTGTCAAGGCGCCCGATGCATCGTTGAGTGCGGTGCATCGTGGAGCGCCGAGCCAGTCGGCGAGCCGAGTCTCGAACTCCGCCACACGCGGCCCAACCGCCAATCGACCACTCTCGAAAACAGATTTCAGCGCGGCATGGGCCGTTGATGCTATGAACACCTTGAAGAGTGGAATTGGCGGAAGCGACATTGCCAGACCTACCACCCGCGCCGAATCACGTCGGCAATGTATTCGCGACGCTGGTCGTCGACCCACCAGCCGCAGGGAATGTGGATCATCTGTTCATAAAAGGTATCCAGACCGGGTAGCTTGCAGCGGCTGGAAGCAAAGACCGAATGCAGGTCATTGCGCTTGTGGGCCTGCGAGCTGGCGATACCGTGTGCGGCTAGATGGCGAGAAAACTTCTCCCGATCGTCTACCAGCACAGTGTAGAACCAGTAGGATGGCTCCGCCCGCCTTTCCCAGCGGCACAGCTTCAGCCCCGCGACATTCTCCAGAGCCTGGTCGAACCAGCGACCGTTGGCGATGTGGCGCCCAATCACAGACTCAATGTGGTCGAGCTGGACGAGGCCGAGGGTCGCGGTGACGTTGTTCATGTGGTACTTGTAGCCGACGCTCGCCACGTCAACCTCTGTGCGTGGCGCATCGCGGTCGATGCCGAACCATCGAAACTTGCGCCCGTTGGCTAGTAGCTTCCCGACATCGGCGGCGCTGTTGCAGGCCAGCATGCCGCCATCCACCGTCGTCATATGCTTGATCGCCTGTAGCGAGAACATGACGAACTCTGAATGACTGCCGATCGGCCTGTCGTCGTAGCGGGCGCCAAACGCATGGGCAGCATCCTCAATCACCGGAATGCCGCGTGCGGCGGCAGCCGCACGGATACCAGCGAGGGGTGCGGGGATCCCGCCGTAGTGCACCACCATGATGGCCGACGTACGCTCCGTGATCGCATCAACAACAGCTTGCGTCGACAAATTGCCGTTGGCCGGATCGACATCGGCCCAAACCACCGTTGCGCCAGCATGAAGGATCGCCATATTGGTAGGCTCGGCGGTCATCGCGGTCGTTACCACCTCGTCACCCGGCCGCACTCCTGCCAGTACCAGCGCTGCATGAAGCGCTGCCGTCCCCGAATAGAAAGAAAGAACGTGCGGGCTTCCGACGAAGACGCCGAAACGGCGCTCAAACTCCACGACCGGCGCGCCCTCCGAAATCTGCCCGCTGTAGAGAATCTCCTCCAGCGGAGGCATGAGCGCCTCGCGTGGCGGCAGAAATACCCGAAAGAGCGGTATCTCTCCAAACGGACTAGAACTTGGCGAACTCACCGCCGGGCATCTCCATGTCTTCGAACTCCTTGTCGGCTCGGGCCAGTAATCGTTAAGCCTGCTCTTTGTCGACCGGATTACCGAAAGAGCCGGTGCCGCCAGACGCCAGAACCGATTTGCTGGAATAGTCCATTAGAATATTTTCTTGGGAATATGCCTAAACATTGGCGGCAATAACATTGCCGGCCAATGGGCAAAAGATTTCCGTTTCTCGAATGTGCGGGGCAGTATAGGCGGCCTCAGATATCAAGTGCAACCCTGCTTAACAGGCTGTGCTCCAGTCTTTTAGAGTTGCCACGGTCTGTCGGAATACACTTAAGCGTCGCCAAATCCCCACTTTGACCGCTGCAAAGGGGTATCCCTAGCCCCCAAGCTAAAAGCCCCCTGCCGGCGAAGCGGAGGGGGCTTTTATGGGGGAGTCTGGCGTTGACCTACTTTCTCACACGGTGAAGTGCAATATCATCGGCGCGGTCTTGTTTCACGGTCCTGTTCGGGAAGGGAAGGGG
>JAPLQY010000098.1 GCA_026399475.1 Rhodocyclales bacterium | reverse complement strand
GACTCCGTCACCAAGTCGAAGTTCGACAACCTCTACGGCTGCCGCGAATCGCTGGTCGACGGCATCAAGCGCGCCACCGACGTGATGATCGCCGGCAAGGTGGCGCTGATTGCCGGCTACGGCGATGTCGGCAAGGGCTCGGCGCAGGCCATGCGCGCGCTGTCGGCGCAGGTATGGGTGACCGAAATCGACCCGATCTGCGCGCTGCAGGCGGCGATGGAAGGCTACCGCGTCGTGACCATGGACTACGCCTGCGACAAGGCCGACATCTTCGTCACCTGCACCGGCAATGTCCATGTCATCGATCACGACCACATGGCGAAGATGAAGGACCAGGCCATTGTCTGCAACATCGGCCACTTCGATTCCGAGATCAACGTCGCTTCCCTCGAAAAGTATCAGTGGGAAGAGATCAAGCCGCAGGTCGACCACGTCATCTTCCCCGATGGCAAGCGCATCATCCTGCTGGCCAAGGGCCGCCTGGTGAATCTGGGCTGCGGCACCGGACATCCCAGCTACGTGATGTCCTCGTCGTTCGCCAACCAGACCATTGCGCAGATCGAGCTGTTCACGCGCAACGCCGACTACCCGGTGGGCGTCTATACCCTGCCCAAGCACCTCGACGAAAAAGTGGCGCGCCTGCAGCTGAAGAAGCTGAATGCGCAACTGTCGGAACTGACCGACCAGCAGGCCGCCTACATCGGCGTGCCCAGGAACGGGCCCTACAAGGCCGACCAGTATCGTTACTAGGAGACCGTCATGCGCCTGCTCGCCGCCTGGCTGATCAACGCCCTCGCCCTGCTGGCCTTGCCCTATCTGCTGCCCTCGATACACGTCGCCAGTTTCACCACGGCGCTGGCGGTGGCGGTGGTGCTGGGGCTGATCAACGCTGTGATCCGGCCGATGCTGTTGTTGCTGACGCTGCCGGTCACGCTGCTGACGCTGGGCCTTTTCATCTTCGCCATCAACGGCATGATGTTCATGCTGGCGGCATGGCTGCTCGAAGGCTTCGTGGTGGACGGATTTCTTGCCGGCGTCATCGGCTCGGCGCTCTACAGTCTGATCTCGTGGCTGCTGACGCGTCTTTTGCTGAGTTCGAGCAAGTCATAGGAACATTCAGGAGCCGCGCATGAGTCTCGAACTATCCATCGAGTTTTTCCCGCCGCAAACCACCGAGGGCATGGAAAAGCTGCGCAGCACGGTGGCCCGTCTGGCAGTGCTGAAGCCGGAGTTTTTTTCGGTCACCTACGGCGCCGGCGGGTCGACGCGCGATCGAACGCTGGCGGCGGTGATGGAAATCGCCGCCGCCGGTCATTCGGCCGCGCCGCATCTGTCCTGCATCGGCTCCACGCGTGACGGCGTTCGCGAGATGCTGGCCACCTTCACGGAGCGCGGCATCCGCCGCATCGTCGCCCTGCGCGGCGATCTGCCTTCAGGCATGAACGACGCCGGCGAGTTCCGCTATGCCAACGAACTGGTGGCGTTCATCCGTGCCGAAACCGGCGACCGGTTTCACATCGAGGTGGCGGCCTATCCCGAATGGCATCCGCAGGCGAAAAGCCCGCGCGACGATTTGCTGAATTTCAAGCGCAAGGTCGACGCCGGCGCCAATTCGGCCATCACCCAGTACTTCTACAACGCCGATGCCTACGAGCACTTCGTCGATCAGGCGCGGACGCTCGGCGTTGCCGTTCCGATCGTGCCGGGCATCATGCCGATTGCCAATTTCTCCAAACTGGCGCGTTTTTCCGACGCCTGCGGGGCCGAGATCCCGCGCTGGATGCGACGCAAATTCGAGAGCTTCGGCGACGACTCCGAATCCATCCGGGCGTTTGGGCTGGATGTAGTGACGGAACTCTGTCAGCGCCTGATCGAGCGCGGCGCGCCGGGCCTGCACTTCTATAGCATGAATCAGGCGGGGCTGACGCTAGAGCTCTGCAATCGGCTCGGG
>JAPLQY010000033.1 GCA_026399475.1 Rhodocyclales bacterium | reverse complement strand
GACATCCTGCTGCTCGACGAGCCGACCAACAACCTCGACATCAACACCATCCGCTGGCTGGAGGACATCCTCAACGAGCGCGAGAGCACCATGATCATCATCTCGCACGATCGCCACTTCCTGAACCAGGTGTGCACCCACATGGCCGACCTGGACTACGGCACGATCAAGGTCTACGGAGGCAATTACGACGACTTCATGGAAGCCTCGACCGTCGCGCGCGAGCGCCAGGTCTCGGCCAACACCAAGGCCAAGGAACGCGTCGCCGACCTGCAGGGTTTCGTGCGCCGCTTCTCGGCCAACAAGTCGAAGGCGCGCCAGGCCACCAGCCGCCTCAAGCTGATCGAGAAGATCCGCCCGGAAGACATCAAGCCCTCGTCGCGCCAGTATCCGTGGATACGCTTCGACTACGACGAGAAGGAAAAGCTGCACCGCCTGGCCTGCGAGATCGCGAACCTCGGTTTCAGCTACGAGCCGAAGGTGCCGATCATCAAGTCGCTGTCGATGAGCATCGAGGCCGGCGACAAGGTCGCCATCATTGGCGAAAACGGCGTCGGCAAGACCACCTTGCTGCGCCTGCTGGCAGGCGAGAAGCTGGGCGGACTGGCCCCACTCGGCGGTCACGTGAAGTGGGCCGAGAAGGCGCGCCCCGGCGTCTTCGCCCAGGACCATGCCGCCGACTTCGCCTCCACCACGCCGCTTACCGAGTGGATCGTGCAGTGGGTCCGCGAGGGCGGCTACGAAGGCGGCGACGTCGAGACCCTGATCCGCGGCACACTCGGCCGGCTGCTGTTCTCCGGCGACGAGGCTAAGAAACCGGTCAACGTGATTTCCGGCGGCGAGCAGGGCCGCATGCTGTTCGGCAAACTGATGCTGCTGCGGAACAATGTGTTGCTGATGGACGAGCCGACCAACCACCTCGACATGGAGTCCATCGAGTCGCTCAACACGGCGCTGGAAAAATACCCCGGCACACTGATTTTTGTCTCGCACGATCGCGAGTTCGTTTCGTCGCTGGCGACGCGCATCATCGACATCCGCCCGGACCGGACCCTCATCGACTATCGCGGCAGCTACGAGGAATATCTGGCCAGTCAGGGTTTGGGATGAACCTGCTGCGCGGCCCCGCCCGTTTCATCCTGAAACTCCTCGGCTGGAAGCTGATCGATCTGCCGCAGCGTCCGGCCAAGGCCGTGGTGATAGCCTATCCGCACACCTCGAACTGGGATTTTCCGGTGACGCTGCTGGCGCTCGCGGCACTGCCCTTCGGCGCGCAATGGGTGGGCAAGGACACGATGTTTCGCGGCATCCTGGGGCCGATCATGCGGGCGCTGGGCGGCGTCGCGGTGAATCGGCGCGAACGCACCGGCTTCGTCGAACGGGTGGCCGATGAATTCCGCCAGCGAGAAAGCTTCCACCTGATCATTGCCACCGAGGGCACACGCGGCTTGCAGGACGGATGGAAATCCGGCTTCTACCGGATTGCGCTGGCCGCCGAAGTGCCGGTCATCATGGCCGTCGTCGATTACTCGAAGCGCGTGGTGGGCCTGCTGTCCAGCATCACGCTGACGGGCAACGAAGACGCCGACATGACACTCATTGCCCAGTGCTACGCAGGCCGCAAGGGCTATCACCACGAGAACGCCTCACCCATCCGTCTCCTATGATTCTTCTGCGTGATCTGGGATTTTCCCGCAATGGCGAGGCACTGGTTACCGGCGCCTCGCTTCAACTGCATCCGGGCTGGAAAATCGGCCTCACCGGCGCCAACGGTTGCGGCAAATCATCCTTTCTCGGTCTGCTGCGCGGCGAATTGCACGCCGACCGCGGTGATCTGGAACGCCCTCCCAACTGGGTGCTGGCCCACGTCGCCCAGGACACGCCGGCCTTGCCCGATGCCGCGCTCGATTTCGTGCTCGACGGCGATGTCGAACTGCGCCAGATCGAACGCGACCTGATCGCGGCGGAAGCCCATCACGACGACCACCATGCCGGCGAGCAGATCGGCCTGCTGCATTCGCGCCTGTCCGAGATCGACGGCTACGCTGCGGCGGCGCGCGCCGCCGCGCTGATGCACGGCCTGGGTTTCTCCGACGAGGATTTCAGGCGCCCGGTAGCCGAGTTTTCCGGCGGCTGGCGCGTGCGCCTGAACCTGGCGCGAGCCCTGATGTGCCGCTCGGATCTCCTGCTGCTCGACGAGCCGACCAACCACCTCGACCTCGACGCCATCATCTGGCTCGAAGAGTGGTTGAAGAGCTACCCCGGCACGCTGATCCTGATTTCGCACGACCGCGATTTCCTCGACGTCATCACCACCCATATCCTCGCCATCGAGGCCGGCAAGATGCAGTTGTTCACCGGCAACTACTCGGCCTGCGAGCGCGCGCGCGCCGAGCGGCTGGCCAACGACCTGGCGCTGGCGGCCAAGCAGAAGCGCGAGGCGGCGCACCTGCAAAGCTACATCGACCGCTTCCGCGCCAAGGCCTCCAAGGCACGCCAGGCGCAGAGCCGGATCAAGATGCTGGCGAAGATGGGCGACATCATGGCGGCGCACATCGACACGCCCTTCAGTTTCAGCTTCCCGGAACCGACGGGCTTTTCCGATCCGCTGCTGCTGGTAGACGATGCGAAAGTCGGCTATGACGCTACGACGCCGATCTTCGAAAAACTGCGCTTCACCCTGCGCCCCGACAGCCGCATCGGCCTGCTCGGCCGCAACGGCGCCGGCAAGTCGACGCTGATGAAACTGCTCGCCGGTGAATTGCAGCCGCTGGCTGGCGTGAGGGAAGAAGGCCGCAACCTCAAGCTCGGCTACTTCGCACAGCACCAGATGGAACAACTGCGTCCGGACGAATCGCCGCTGAAACACATGATCCGCCAGGAGCCGCGCACCCGCGAACAGGACCTGCGCAGCTATCTCGGCGGCTTCGATTTCCGCGGCAACATGGTCGATGCCCCCTGCGGCCGCTTTTCCGGCGGCGAGAAAACGCGCCTGGCGCTGGCGCTGATGATCCGCACCGCGCCCAACCTGCTGCTGATGGACGAGCCGACCAACCACCTCGACCTCGAAATGCGCGAGGCGCTGACCATCGCCCTGCAGGAAACCGAAGCCGGCATGGTGCTGGTCTCGCACGATCGCCACCTGCTGCGCGCCACCTGCGATGAGCTCTGGCTGGTGGCCTCCGGCCGTGTGACGCCCTTCGACGGCGACCTCGACGACTATGCCGACTGGCTCAACCAGTCGCGCGCCGCCGAGAAATCGGCGGAGCGCGAGAAGAACCAGCGGCGCAGGGAAAGTGCCGCCGGCAGCCCGAATCAGCCTGCGAGCACGGGGGAGAAATCCCCGGCGCAGCAGGCTGACCGGCGCCCGCTGAAGAAGGAAAGCGAAAAGCTCGAACAACAGCTTGCCGAATGGCAAAGCGAACTCAAGCTGCTGGAAACCCGGCTCGCCGATCAGTCGCTATACGCCAGCCCGGAAACCCGGTTGCTCGACGAACTCACCCTGCGCCAAAGCATGTTGGCGCAGAATATCGAGGCAGCACAATCGCGCTGGCTGGAAATCCACGAACTGCTTGAGACACCTTAGGAGCGAGCTTGCTTGCGAATCCAACGGTCGCGATTGGGCCGGAGCTTATCGCGAGCAAGCTCGCTCCTACGAAATACTGACACGATCAGGAGAACTGGAATGGCAACAAAAGCCGCGTCACCCAAACCGCCCCCGGCCAAGCCCGCCGCCAAGCCAACCGCGGCGCCTTCGACTCCGCGTCTGCAGCGGCGTCCGACGTCAGGCGACGTGGCGCCTTCGCGCACGGCAAAAGGCATATCCTCATTTGTGGTCAAGGACAGGTCGGATGCTGCCCGTGATTCAAAAGTGGAGGCGGTCCGCGACATCGTTTCCCATGCCAAACCCGGCGAGGGCGCCAAGCTCGCGCAAGCACTCAAGGCCGTGGTCGAGGGCGCCTCGCCCGACGATATTCAGGCGCTCCAGGAAGCTTTGCTGCAGCGCGAAGTCACCGCCAGCGAACACCCGGACGACGAACTGGCGCCCGACTGGCGCGAAGGCGGTTACCCCTATCGCCACCTGATGTCACGCAGGAATTACGAAAAGCAGAAATACCACCTGCAAGTCGAACTGCTCAAGCTGCAAGCCTGGGTCAAGGAAACCGGGCAGAAGGTAGTGATCCTGTTCGAGGGCCGCGACGCGGCAGGCAAGGGCGGCACCATCAAGCGCTTCATGGAACACCTGAATCCGCGCGGCGCACATGTCGTGGCGCTGGAAAAGCCCTCCGAAACCGAGCGCGGCCAGTGGTACTTTCAACGCTATGTGCAGCACCTGCCGACCGCCGGCGAGATCGCGCTGTTCGACCGCTCCTGGTACAACCGCGCAGGCGTCGAGCGCGTGATGGGCTTTTGCACCGATTCCGAGTATGAAGAATTCATGCGGCAGACGCCGGAGTTCGAGCGCACCCTGGTGCGTAGCGGCGTGCACCTGATCAAGTTCTGGTACTCGGTGTCGCGGCCGGAACAGCGCCGCCGTTTCAAGGAACGCGAAACCCACCCGCTCAAGCAATGGAAGCTCTCGCCGATCGACCTCGCTTCACTCGACAAATGGGACGACTACACCAAGGCCAAGGAGGCGATGTTCTTCCACACCGACACCGCCGACGCGCCGTGGACGGTGATCAAGTCCGACTGCAAGAAGCGCGCGCGGCTCAATGCGCTGCGCTACGTGCTGCACAAGCTGCCTTACACCAACAAGGACGTGACGCAGATCGGCACGCTCGACACGCTGCTGGTAGGGCGTGCCCACATCGTGTATGAACGCGGCGAAAAAGCCGGCGCGCTGATCTGAGGCTGCCGGATGTATCTGCCCGCCCAGTTCGAAGAGACCCGCAGCGAAGTGCTGCGCGAACTGATGCGCGAGCACCCCTTTGCCACCCTGGTTGGACACGGCAAGGATGGCTTGGCGGCGAATCATCTGCCGCTGCACCTCGCAGCTGAAACCGGTCCGTTCGGCGCGTTGCAGGGTCACGTCGCGCGTGCCAACCCGCTGTGGCAGGAATTCGCGGACAAGGATGTTCTGGTGATCTTCCAGGGGCCGCAGGCCTATGTCACGCCCTCGTGGTACGAAACCAAGCGCCTGCATGGCAAAGCCGTGCCGACCTGGAATTACGCGGTCGTCCACGCCCGCGGCCGGCTGCGCGCGATCGACGATCCGGACTGGCTGCGCCGGCAGCTCGAAACCCTGGTCGCCCGCCATGAGGCCGACTTTGCGGAACCCTGGCAGATCGCCGACGCGCCACCCGACTACATCGACAAGATGCTGGGCGCGATCGTCGGCATCGAGATCATCATCACCGAACTCAAGGGCAAGTGGAAGATCAGCCAGAATCAGCCGCCGGCCAATCGCGTCGGGGTAGTGGCCGGGCTGCGCCAGCAAGGGTCGGCAGATGCCCGGGCAATGGCGGAGCTCGTTGCCGGCACCTTGACTGCCTGAGCCTGATGCAAACGGAATTGCCGGAACCCTCGGCCGATGCGCACGCGGCCAGCGACGCGCTGACGCGCATCATCGCCGCCGAGATCGCCGCCACCGGCGGCTGGATGTCCTTCGCCCGCTACATGGAGCTGGCGCTGTACGCGCCGGGCCTCGGCTATTACTCCGGCGGCTCGCGCAAGTTCGGCGCCCACAATGCCGGCGGCGACTTTCTCACCGCGCCGGAACTGACACCGCTGTACGGCCAGGCACTGGCGCGGCAAGTGGCGCAAGTCCTGGCGGCCTCCAGCCCACTGGTGATCGAAGCCGGCGCCGGCAGCGGGAAGCTGGCAGCGGACTTGCTGTTGGCCCTTGACGCGCTGGGTTGCCCACCCGAACGCTACCGGATACTCGAACTTTCCGGCGAATTGCGCGCGCGCCAGAAGGCGACACTGGCCGAGCATGCACCGCAGTTTGCCGGCCGCGTGGAGTGGCTCGACGAATTGCCGGAGCGCTTCTCCGGCTGCCTGCTGGGCAACGAAGTGCTCGACGCCATGCCAACCCATGCCCTGCGCTGGGACGATGCCGGGCTCGCGCCCGGCGTGCTCGAAAGGGGTGTCGGGCTGGAGGACGGCCGGCTGGTGGCGGCCGAACGCCCTGCATCGACTGCACTGCTGGCTGCGGCAAACGCACTCCCGATCATCGCTCCGTATCGCGGCGAGATCAGCCTTGCCGCCCGATCCTGGGTTGCCGAACTGGCGCGGCGGCTGGAGAAGGGCGCGATGCTGCTGATCGACTACGGCCTGCCGCGCCACGAGCTTTACCATCCGCTGCGCGACGGCGGCACGCTGCGCTGCCACTACCGGCATCGGATGCATGAAGACCCCTTGTGGCTGCCCGGGCTATCAGACATCACCTCGCATGTCGACTTCACTGCGGTCGCCGAAGCCGGCTTCGAGGCCGGCCTGGACGTACTGGGCTACACCAGTCAGGCCAACTTCCTGATCAACTGCGGGGTGGGCGATTTGCTTGAGCAGGGAGTCGGCGCCAGCGAGCTGCGCGCGCGCGGCGCCGTGAATATCCTTATCTCGCCCAACGAGATGGGCGAGCTGTTCAAGGTCATCGCGCTGGTACGCGGCGTGCCGCAGCCGCTGCTCGGCTTTTGCCGCGGCGACCGGGTGCATGCTTTATGAACGACTTTTCCCCCGACCCCTCTTCCACGAAGAGGGTGACTTTGGCTCGCTTCGCTCGCAGGCAAATGAACGGTCTGCCTTGGGACGGCCCCGCGGCAGACTATGATCGAACCACAAACAGCGTAACGGAGAACACGATGCAAAGAAAACTGATGCGCATGACAGGAGCCGGGCTGGCCTGCATTCCTCTGCTGCTGGCTGGCTGCGGCGAAATGAACGTCAAGAAGTATTTGCCCTTCGGCGGCGACGCGGTGCAGGAACGCCCGCGAACGCCGGCCAATGCGACCGAGTACCAGTGCGCCGCCGGCAAGCGCTTTTATGTGCGCACCCTGGAGGGCGGCGCTGCGGTCTGGCTGATCCTGCCGGAGCGCGAGCTTCGGCTCGAGAAGCGCGATGCGGAAAGCGGGTTGCGTTATGGCAACGGCATCGCGTTGCTGGAGATCAACGGCAGCGACGCAACCCTCAAGGATGGCGCGACAGTTTCTTTCGCCGGGTGCAAGACAGCAAGCAGCGATCCCAAATAGCCGGCAGCAGACAGGCGCTGCAGCCGCTCAAAGGCAGGCCTGTTCCAGCGCCTTCTCGCACTTGTCGCAAAAGCCATCGTCGCCTACAGGGCCGGGCTCCCCGCAGCGCAGGCATACCGTCGGCTCATCCTTGGGCGGGTTCGCGGTCGGGTCCCGATCGGGGGGAATTGCGGTATTGGTCATGGGCATGCGCTCCTGATCAATTACAGCTTGCCTTGCAGGCAGAAGGATTGGCGGAGCAGTCGCCGCTGTCCTCGAGCTTGCATTCCGCCCGCGTCCGCCAGGTAAAGCTGACGCCTGAGCCATAGCTGCAAACAAGCTGGGTCATTTTGCCCTGCTTGCCGACCCTGACAGCCGAGACCCTGGCGCTCCTGACCGTTTCTGGCGGCAGGTCGCAGGAGACATAGGCATTGAAAACTCCGTCGCCCGATTCCCACAGCGCCACGTTCTTCAAGGCGCGGTAGCGCCGGTAGTCGGTACAGACGTCGGTGTCGCCCTTGTACGCCTTGGCGTCGTCGCTGCAGTAGCCGGTGAAGGTGTATTTCAGTTCTTCCTCGACGGGGCAGGCGGCGACCTGCACCGCAGTCGTCAGATCGGGACAGGGCACGCTGGCGGCCATGGCGGCGGGGAGCGCCGACCCAAACAGAAACAAAACAGCCAACGGGTTCAACTTCATCAAGCGATTCTCCGGCAACAGGCATGGATTTCGGAACGGTGGCGCGTCACTTTACCTGACTCGCCAGCCATTGACGAAACGGCTCGACCGCCGGATTGGCGGCCGCCCTGTCGGCCAGCATCAGGTAGTAGGAACGCGGATTGGAAAAACGCTGCGGCAGCGGCGCCACCAGTTTGCCTTGCTTGAGCAGGTCCGCAACCAGCGCCTGCGTGGCGAGCGCGACACCCTGCCCATCAACAGCGGCGCGTATCGCCGGTTCGTACTGGTTGAAGCCGATGCTGCCGGCCGGGCGCAGATCCGCGACGCCTGCCATCTCGAGCCATACCGGCCACGACAGCCACGGCCGGCGCTGTGCCTCGTCTTCGTACACCAGCAGGATGTGATGCACCAGATCAGCCGGCCTGGCCAGCGGCCTGGCGGATTTCTTCAGCAAGGCGGGGCTCACCACCGGCAACACCGTGTCGCCGAACAGGCGCAAGGCGCTCGCCGGCGCATTGCGATCGGGCAGGTAGCGCACCGCCGCATCGAAGCGCCCGCGCTCGAGATCGACCAGCCGCGTGTCGGCTGAAATGCGGATGTCGATGCCGGGATGGCTGCGCCGGAAATCCGCCAGGCGCGGAATAAGCCAGAAGCTGGCAAAGGCCTGGGTGGTGGACAAGGTGATGGTCGGCTCTTCGCCACCACGCAACTCGGCCACCGCCGCGCGCAGTTCGGCAAAGGCAATCTCGGTGGCGCGATGCAGGCGCTCGCCCGCGGCGGTAAGCCCCAGTGCGCGCGTCTTGCGCTCGAAGAGGGGTGTTGCGAGCGCCGACTCGAGGGCAATGACCTGTTTGCTGACCGCCGACTGCGTGACGAAAAGTTCCCCGGCGGCGCGGGTAAAGCTCAGATGGCGTGCGGCGGCATCGAAGGCACGCAGGGCGTCGAGCGGCGGCAAGTCGTTCTTATGCATTCCTTTTGCTCATGGTTGTCACGCCTCGATATCGCTGGTCGGACGATGCGGCAAAACCAATAATCCGGTCATCGCAACCGCCCGGGGAAACCATCATGAATGCCTCTGCCCATCTTGCTTCTTCGCTCATCTGCCAGTCGCAGGAGAAGCGTCGCGCACTGTTCGCTTCAATGCCCGCACAGGCCCCGGTCACCGATGCTACAGAATTCCACGCAGGAATGCACATCCCCTGCATCGAACGGGCGCTGGCGAAGAACAAGTTGCTCGCCCTGCCCGATGCGAACACGAAGCTGATCTGCCTCGCCGGCGAACTCTGGCTCACACGCGATGGCGACATCGAGGACTACATCATCGGCCCCGGCCAGAGCTTCGTTGCGCGGCGCGAGGACAAGGTCACCGTTCAGGCGTTGCGGCCGAGCCGGGTGCGGCTGCTTGCGGCGTAAGGCCTGAACGCTCAGCGCCGCAGACGTTCGAGGCAGGCGCGAATCCTGACCGGGATCGCCGTCGGCTTGTTCTCTTCGCGGGCGACGAAGACATGGACGAAGTGTCCGACGGCGGCAGGCGCCTCCTCACCCTGGCGAAACAGCGCGATCTCGTAACGCACCGACGACTTGCCCAGATGTGCCACGCGCAGGCCGGCATCGATGGTTTCGGGGAAGGCCAGCGGCGACAGGTAGCGGCATTGCGATTCGACGCAATAGCCGACGACGCTGCCATCGTGGATGTCCAGCCCGCCCTCGCGAATCAGATGCTCGTTGATGACGGTGTCGAAGTAGCTGTAATAGACGACGTTATTGACGTGGCCGTAGACGTCGTTGTCCATCCAGCGGGTGGGAATGGCAAGGAAATGCGGGTAGTCGGGGCGGCGCGGAAGGGCCGGAGGAGCTACTGCGGCCGGGGCTGCGGAGGGCGTGGAAAAGGAACTCATCGTGCGCTTCCTGAAATATCGGAGCGCACGATGATACCAACAGGCGTCAGCTGATCGTGCCGGCGCTCACTGCTGGCTGCGGTACATCGCGGCAAGGAATGCGTCGGCGTCGACTTCATGCGAAGTCGACGCGCGATGCTGAACTTCCTGCAAGCCGAGTTGAAGCTCGGGGCTGGCAGGGGTCCACTCGGCGTTGAGGACTTCGTCCTCGAACGCTCCGAATTCATCCTCGATGAGTTTGCCTGTGCTCATGTCCATCACCATTAACATTTCGTACTCCTGTACGGGAACCGTACGCTTCAGAGCATATAACGCCCACGCTGACGAAAAGTTGAGTGAAGCCTCAAATTTATGCCAGCCTGTTGTTTTGGCGCCACGCCGCCTGGCTGGATCGGCATTGACCCTCCCGCCTACGCTGCCATTGATGCCACCGGCCTTGAGTTCCAGGGCGCCACCTTGACCAGCAGCAGCATACCCGGCACGGCCAGCACGGCGCAGAGCAGGAAGAAGCCGAGCCAGCCCATCTGCTCGATCAGGTAGCCCGTGGTGGCGTTGATGAAGGTGCGCGGCACGGCGGCCAGGCTGGTGAACAGGGCGAACTGCGTCGCCGTGTACAGCGGATGGGTGGCGCGCGCAATGAAGGCGACGAAGGCCGCCGTGCCCAGCCCGACGCCCAGCGCCTCGAAGCCGATCACCAAAGCCAGCTGCGCCAGTTGCGCCGCACCCACCGCCTGATGCGGGCCCAGCCAGGCCAGCCAGGCGAAGCCGAAGATGGACACCAGTTGCACCACGCCGAACAGCCACAGCGCGCGGTTGATGCCCAGCCTGACCATCCACAGGCCGCCGACCAGGCCGCCGATCACCGCCGGCCACAAGCCGGCATTCTTCGCCACAATGCCGATCTGCGACTTGGCAAAACCCATGTCGAGATAGAAAGGCGTGGCCAGCGCGGTGCACATCGAGTCGCCCAGCTTGTAGAGAAAGATGAAGGCCAGGATGGTCAGTGCCTCCTTCAGGCCGGCACGGTTGATGAACTCGTGGAAAGGCTCGACTACCGCGGCCCGCAGGGTCTTCGGCGAGCCGCCCGCCACCGCCGGCTCGCGTGCGAACAACGCCAGCCCCATGCCCGGCAGCATGAACAGCGCCGTGATGACAAATACCTGAAGCCAGGGCAGGCGATCGGCCAGGATCAAGGAGAGCGAGCCCGGCACCAGCCCGGCGATGCGGTAGGCATTGACATGCACCGAGTTGCCCAGGCCCAGCTCTGCCTCCGACAGGATCTCGCGGCGGTAGGCATCGAGCGCAATGTCCTGCGTCGCCGAGAGCAGGGCGACAGCGACGGTCAGCCAGAGGATGGGCACGATCTCTCTGCCCGGCGCGAACAGGCCGAGCGAAGCAATGGCCGCCAGCAGCCCGACCTGGGTGACCAGCATCCAGCCGCGGCGCCGGCCTTTGACACCAATGGGCGGCGCGTAACGGTCGAGCAGCGGCGACCAGAGAAACTTCCACGTGTAGGGAAACTGGATCAGGGCGAACAGGCCGATGGTCTTCAGGTCGACGCCTTCCGAGCGCAGCCAGGCCGGCACCAGATTCAACAGCAGGTACAGCGGCAGCCCCGAGGAAAACCCCGTGAACACGCAGATCAGCATGCGCCGGGTGAACAGCGCGGCAAGCCAGGGCGGCATCAATGCTGGTCCATCGGACTGACCACGCCACGCCCACCGCGATTCAGGACATGGGTATAGATCATGGTGGTGGCCACGTCCGCATGGCCGAGCAGTTCCTGCACGGTGCGAATGTCGTAACCCGATTGCAGCAGATGCGTCGCAAAGGAATGGCGCAGGGTATGCGGCGTCGCCGGCTTGACGATGCCGGCATCACGCACTGCCTGCTTCATCGCGCGCTGCACGCCTTTTTCGTCGACATGGTGGCGGCGTGTCTTGCCGGAGCGCGGATCGACCGACAGGTTCCGCGACGGGAAGACATACTGCCAGCCCCACTCCCGCCCGGCAGCCGTGTATTTGCGGTCCAGCGCGAACGGCAGATAGACGTCGCCATACCCCAGCGCCAGGTCTTCGTCATGCAAGGCCTTCACCTTGGCCAGATGCAGCTTCAGCGCAGCGACCAAAGTCTCGGGCAGCATCGTCACTCTGTCCTTGCCGCCCTTGCCTTCGCGCACCAGGATTTCGTGCCGCGCAAAATCGATGTCCTTCACCCGCAGCCGCACCGCCTCCATCAGGCGCATGCCCGCGCCATACAATAGACCAGCGATGAGCGCGTGGGTGCCTGTCAGCTGCGCCAGCACCGCCCGCGTTTCAGCCACCGTCAGCACCACCGGCAAACGCTTCGGCGCCTTGGCCTGGGTCACCCTGTCCAGCCAGGGCAGCTCGATGTCCAGCACCTCGCGATACAGAAACAGCAGGGCCGACTTGGCCTGGTTCTGCGTCGAGGCAGCAACCTTGCCCGCCACAGCCAGATGCGTCAGGAAGGCCTCCACTTCCGGCGCGCCCAAATCTTTCGGGTGCCGCTTGTCATGAAACAGAATAAAGCGTCTAATCCAATCTACATAAGTCTGTTCAGTGCGAATTGCGTAATGCTTCACCCGCAGCTTTTCACGCACCTGATCAAGCAACTTGGGAGGATTTGACATGGTGTATTTGTCGGAACCATTAGGGTGCCGCACAATATTTTTGCATGGTAACTCAATAGATTACCAACAAAATTTCTTTTTTATACCCCTAAACGGCGTCTTTGACGCCTGTTTTTAGGGTGCCGACTTAACGTTTGGCCGTCATAATCGCACCGTGACTCCGTCCACCATCTTTGATGAGTCCGACGCCTTGGCCGAGAAGCTGATGGCCATGATTGACGCACCGCTCTTCGAAGATTCGCCACGCCTCCGAATCAGCGATGTCGCATGCTCCCTTTCGCTTGAGCATTGGGCGTCGGCGAGGGCGTTGCTACGTTCAGGTCTTTTGCCATCAGCCATTGTTGTTCACCGCGCCCAGTTCGAAGCGCTTGCTCGTTCCATCTGGCTGCTGTACGCCGCGTCCGATGAGCACCTTTCCAAACTGACCACCACCCTGTCATTGGAGTCTGAACAGGCCGCGAAGAACATGCCACAGATCGCCGAAATGATTCAAGACCTCGCGAAGAAAGCGCCGCCACCAGCGCACGACGCGCTATCTCGCTTCAAAGAGAACTCATGGAAGGCACTCAACTCGTATGCTCATGCAGGCATCCATCCCATTCGTCGGCACGCCGATGGCTATCCCATGGAGCTATTGGCAAACATTCTGCGCAACGCAAACGGCTTGGCAGTCGTCGGCTGCATGCAAGCCGCCATTCTTTCTGGGCAGCAACCGCTTCAGCGCAGCATCTTGGCCCTGGCCTCCAAGCACTCAACATGCATGCCACCTCCGCTGTGACGGCCAATCGGGTAAGGGCCGGCTTCTAACCGGCCCTCCCCACACCACCCGGCATGCGGGTCCGCACCGGGCGGTTCATCAACAGGGCGCACACGATTTTCCTCATGCGTAGCCGTGAGCCTTCATCCAAAGATCACGAATACT
>JAPLQY010000069.1 GCA_026399475.1 Rhodocyclales bacterium | reverse complement strand
GTGGCAACTCCAACTCGTCAGCCGCAAACAGGCCAAGCATCACAACCGTGCAGAACTCTCGGTGCTGACTGTGGCGACACGCGTGATCACCAACTCCGCCTTGATGCGCAAAATCGGCAACCCCTTGGCTTATCTACAGCGATTGCGTGAACAGGCCAATGCCGCTTGCCGTCCCGCTACCGCTGCTTCATGATTCGTGGGGAAACCTCAGGGTCAGTGTCGATTTATTCTTCGGCAAGACGCGCATCTTGAAAATAATCCAACACTGCCCTGTTTGATTTCGGTGGAACCTAGCTCTTGTCGCGGTAGTAACGCTTCACCAGCATGGAAACGCCGATGATGATAAGAACTACAGGCCACCACTCCCAGATGAGCGGGAACAGGCTGGGTATCCATCCGAGCTTTGACAGGAGAAAGTATGTGCCTATGCCAATCAGCAGATAAGGAGCGAAATTGAAGTTGGATCGCATTCTTGATTTCCTTGACAGGTAGCGGAGGCTTAATGTCTTGCAGACCGCAATATTAAGATCCGGGGCGAAGGCGAGCACTTCTTTCCCTACTTGCTTGCGCGAACAGGAAAGCAGGTCGCCAGCAGGGGCGAGATCCGGCACGTATCAATTGCCCGCTGCGGGAGTCCTGTCGTAACCAGCTCCGAACGCCGGTGCCGCAGGAATCTCAGCCGTCGGCGTTGATGTTGGTGATCAACTCCTGCAGGACCACATCGGCCCGTTCGTTGGCGATCTGGCAGGTGCCGGCGTTCTCGTGCCCGCCGCCGCCGTAGAACAGCATCAGTTCGCCGATGTTGGTGTTCGACGTGCGATTGACAATCGACTTGCCGACAGCAAATACCGTGTTCTGCTTCTGCACGCCCCACAGGATATGGATGGAGATATTGGCATCGGGGAAAAGCGCGTAAATCATGAATCGATTGACGGCAAAAATCGTTTCCTCGTTGCGCAGGTCAAGAACCGCAAGATTCTTGTACATCGTGGTGCAGCGTTTGATCTGTTCCTTGGCCTTTTCCGCGTGTTCGAAGTAGAGATCGACGCGTTCCTTGACATCGGGCAAGGCCAGGATGTCGTCGATGCCGTGATGCCGGCAGTAGGCGATCAGGTCCATCATCAGTTGGTAGTTGCTGACGCGGAACTCGCGGAAGCGACCGAGGCCGGTGCGCGAATCCATCAGGTAGTTGAGCAGCACCCAGTCCTGCGGGTCGAGGATTTCCTGGCGCGTGAAATTCGCCGAATCGCTCTTGTCGACCGCGATCATCATCTCGGTGAAGGGCGCCGGAAAACGGTTCTTGCCGCCGTAGTGCTCGAAAACCACGCGCGCGGCAGAAGGCGCGTCGGGATACATGATGTGATTGGGGCGCTCGCCGGGGTTGCGGAAGGTCTCGGACAGATGATGGTCGAACGCCAGATGCACGCCCGGGACAAAGGGCAGATTGGTGGTTATGTCGCGTTCCGAAATCTCGATCTTGCCATCCTGCATGTCCTTCGGATGCACGAACTTGATCTCGTCTATCAGGTTGAGTTCGTTGAGCAGAACGGCGCAAACCAGGCCGTCGAAATCGCTGCGTGTAACGAGGCGGTATTTCTTGTCGGACATGACTCTCTCCTGTTATGCGCTTTGCGCGCCGGCGATTCCGCTTTGCCTGCCCCCGAAGGGGAATCCCAGGCAGACAGAGTCAGGGCCGGCGTCAGTCGAAAGCTTGATTGTATTCCAGACTTGCCAGGATGCCATGCGCAACATAAAGCACCGCCAGGCGCTGTGGCAAAGCTTCGTCGGAGAACAAGGCCGCGTAGGACTCCAGCTGCGGGCGAAAGCGTTCGGCGTGGGCCGTCAGTCCCGCGATCCCGGTTCCGGCGCCAAGCTCGGCGGTCTTGTAGTCGATGATCCAGCGTACGCCGTCTTCGACAAAGCTGCGATCCACGACGCGGGTTACCTGCCCGCGCAGCGGAAGCCCGGTTACGCAGAGCGCACCGGAGCCACTTTCCGCGCCGGTGGCGGGCATGATTCTGGTCAGCGCCAGTTCGGCGGCCGCGCCTGCGCGACGGCGCAGTACCCATTGTCCGTCTGCACTGGCCAGAGTCGTCGCCAGCATCCGGGCGACACGCGCGGCCCCGGCCCGCGCATCAACCGGCGACCAGCCGCGGCTGGCCAGCCAGCGCTCGAAACCGGGCTGGCGCTCGGAGACGCGCGACGCCGACCAGGCCTCGGGTTCGGTCGCGATCAGTTCGAGGACGGCGTGGGTCAGCGTGCCCACGGCAGCGGCCAGCGGGTCCGTCGTTTGCTCGCGGCTGCCCGCCACCGGCGCCGGCAGCGCAGGCGCACACCACTCCGGCCGCAGGGCAGGGTCCCGCAACCGCAGCAGTTGCGGTACGAAGTCCGCCGCGTCTGCCATCACCGACGATTCCCGACCGCGACCTGCTTTCGCGGCCTCCTGATGAAACACCGCCTCGACGGCCGGCCACAACCGGGCCAGCGGCGAGGCCGCCCGCGGCGCGACCAGCGCACCGGCTTCGTCGCAAACCGCGACCCCGACCAGATGCAGGCGGCGTACCGCGCGCGTGGCGGCAACGTAGAGTACGCGGGCTTCCTCATTGCGGCTGCGCTCTCGTTCCATGCACTGCAGGAAGTCATACACCGTCGGATCACCCGCCGTTCTGCCGCGCCGCGGATTCACCGGCGCGGCGATCAGGCGCTCGCCCGAAGCCAGCGGAAAGCTGTCCCAGGCCAGGAGTGGCGTATCGCGCCCCGCCGGTTCGCGATGCAGGCCGGGCAGGATCACGGTGTCGAACTCCAGCCCCTTGGCCTTGTGTATCGTCATCAGCTGCAGCCGACCGTCGGCCTGAGGGTCCGCTGCCGCATACAGGCGGCCCATGTCGCCTTCGAGCGTGTCGAGCACAAAGCGCCCCGCCGCATCCAGCGTGTCGAGACGATTGAAGTAGGCCTGCACGTCACTCAAGCCATTGGCCTCGCTCGCACCGCCCAGGCAGGCAGGCCCGCCGAGCTTTTTCCAGGCGTCCTCGACCCAGCGCCGGCGCCGCTGCCGGCCCTGTCCGGCCAATGCCTCGGCCAACACCGCGCGCACATGGGCCAGCCGCCGCCGGCCATCGGCCGACAGGCGCTCGATGCGTTCGGCATCCTGCATCAGCGACCAGATGGTGGACTGATGATCGTCGCCCGCCAGCGCATGCAGGTCGGCCAGGCACAAGCCGCACCAGGGTGCGCGCAGGACGGCCAGCCAATGCACGCGGTCGGCCCGGTGATGCAGGGCACGGGTCAGCGAGATCAGGTCCTGCACGGCCTGACGCCCCGCCAGCGGCTCGATTTCCACGGCCGAGAAACGCCAGGCGGCGCCATGGCGGCGGATCGCGGCGACCAGCGCGGCGAGATGATTCCGGGCGCGCACCAGCACGGCAATGCTGCGCGCCGGGTCCTCGCGCCATTCGGCTTCGATCAACTCGATGATGCGCTGCGCCTCGCCGCGAGCACCGGCATCGCTATCGCCTTTGGCGGACAGCACCGGATGAACCATGACGCCGGCCTGCGGCAGTGACTCGCGCGTGGCGACGAACTCGCGATAGCGAATCTCGCCGCGCAGCGGATCGTCCATGACCGGTAACACCGTCGGGAAGCTGGCGTTGATCCAGTCCACCACTGCCGGACAGGAACGGTTGTTGCGAGACAGGCGCAGGGGCGTCAGCCGCAGCGCGCCGATGCCGCTTTCCGCGACGCGCAGGAAGAGCCCAACGTCGGCCTTGCGGAAACGGTAGATCGACTGCATCGGGTCGCCCACCGCGAACAGCGTGCGGCCGTCGTCCGCGCCTTGACCACCACTCCAGCCAGCGGTCAGGCGCTCGAGCAATTCGATCTGCGCCGGACTGGTGTCCTGGAATTCGTCGACCAGCAGATGGCGGATGCGGTAATCAAGGCGCAGGCCCAGCTCCGAAGGATCGAGCTCGTCGCCCAGCGCGGCGATCGCACGCGCCGCGAGCTCGCCGAAATCGACCTCGCCGGCCTCGCGGAACACCAGCCACAGTTCGGCAGCGGCGAGCTTCATCAGGCGGGCCAGCGCGCGCACCACGGCATCGTTGTCGTGATCGGGCGCCGGCAGTTCGCGCAGGCGCTGCAGGGCCGCGACGGCCACGGCATCGAGCGCGGCCAGCCGTTCCAGCATGGCTTCCTTCTGTGCCTTGAATTCCTTGCCCGCGGGGAAACCGTTTCTTACATTAACGGTCTTGCGCGCGGTGCCTTCCTTGGTCAGCAGGAAATCGGCCAGCGCACGCCAGCGCAGCAGATCGGCGATCCCGGGCCCCAGCTCGACACCGTAGGAGCGAGCTTGCTCGCGATCCGGGTGAATCGCCAGCAAGCTGGCTCCTGCCAAATCGGAATCATCATCGCACGGCCATATCGCAGATGGTGCCGAATCCAACCCGAGATTCGCGGCGGCGAAGCGCGCCAGCGGCATCCACTGCATCTGCCAGTCGCCATCGAGTACCCCGGCGACCAGCGCCAGTTCCTCGCCGACCATTTCCTCGAGGGCCTCACCGATCGCCGACTCGGGATGCTCGAGGCCGCTTATCTCGCGCCACTGCTCGCGCCGCGCCAGCATCTCGGCCAGCAGGCGCGCCAGTCGCGCGACGTCGTTGTCGAGATGAGCCAGCGCCGTCGCCACCGCCTCGGCATGCTCGCGGTCTTCCTCGCCCTTGCCTTCGAGGTGATCGAGCGCGCGCCGCGCCGCCTCGTCGTAATGCCGCTTGGCTTCCTCGGCCACGGCAGGCTGCGCTCCGAAGCGCGACAACAGCGGCATCTGCCGCGCCAGGCTGGCGCACAACGCATCGATGGTGGTCAGGCGCAGCCGCCCCGGCTGGGTTTCGATCTGCCAGCCAAGTTCGTTTGACCGGGCCAGCGCGGCACGTGCCAACTCGCAGGTGATGCGCTTGTGCGCGGCCTCAGGCATGCCTTGCTGCCTTGCCAGCGCGAGGCTGTCCGCAATGCGCTGGCGCATCTCGCCGGCCGCCTTGTTGGTAAAAGTGATGGCAATGATTTCTTCGGGCTCGTCCACCGTCGCCAGCAGGCGCAGGTAGCGCTGCGTCAGCAGTTCGGTCTTGCCCGCGCCGGCGGGAGCCTCGACGATGAAGGAGGCTATCTCCAGCGCACGGCGGCGGTTGGCCTCGTCTTCGCGCAGCAGGTCGCTCATGGCTCGCCCGTCTCGTCGAATTGGGCCTTGCGCTCCGCAACGCGGAGCAAAGGCAACACATCGCAATACTGGATGTCGTTCTCATCGGCGAACACCACGGCCGCGATGCCGTCGCGCACTTCGCGCGCGAGCTCGGTGATGCGCTCGGCCCAGAGGTGGCGCAGCGTCTCCCAATCGGGGAATTCGCCTTCCGCATAACGCTTGCGCTGGGCCTCGAGAGCCTTCACGTCGGGCAGCAGGCCGTCGCTTTCCGCCACGCCGAGAAAGCCCGGCTCGTCACGCGTGACACGAGCCAGCACCACAGCCGCCACGGCGCGGTCGGGGAAGGCCAGCGCCGCGTAGATCGGCAGTTGCGGTTCGCTGAGGCGCGCCTCGGCCCAGCTGTCGGCCGACACCTTGCGCCCGCTCTTGTAATCGATCACCACCAGCCGCCCGTCCTCGAGTTCGTCGATGCGGTCGATCACCACGCGCACCGGCAGGCCTTCGATGTCGAGCGGGCATCTTTCCTCGCAGCCAACCACGCGGAAAGGCGCGCGCTGCGCCTCGACCTCGAGCCACACCGCGAGCAGTGCCTGCAGCCGCTCGCCTTCCAGTTGTCGCAGGCGCGGCGGCAGCGGCTCGACCGCATCGCGGTCGAACTCGGCCAACGCATGCGCCACCACGCGCCGGATTTCGGCACCACGAGAAGCTTCGTCCATCTGCGTCAGATCCGCCAGGCTGCGCCCGCGCCAGAACTGCTCCAGCGCGGCATGCAGCAGCGAGCCGCGCGCCCGCGCATCGAGCCCGAAAACCGGCGCCTGCAGCGCGGCGGCGCCAAGTCGATATTGATAAAACGCCCATGCCGGACACACCGCCTGCGCCGCCAACAGCGCCGTGCCGCCGCGGATGCGCTCGGCGGGGCCGACCGGCGGCGCCCGCGCGTCATCGACGCGCTCCATAAGTCCGTCATCCAGGCGTTCGAGCGGCTCCGGCGAGAACGGCATCACCGGTAGCGGCGGCCACTCGCGGCGCGGAATCTCCGCCAGCAGCGGGCTGGCGCGCAGCGGTCGCTCGCCTTCGCGCTGCGCCCAAGAGAACACTACCTCGCCTGCGCTGTCGCACCACAAGGCCTGCAGGCTTTGCGCCTCGACAGCCAGACTGTCGGCACGCGCCGCCGGGATTCCGGCGCGCCGCTGCAATTCGGCGGGCAGCAGCGGATTCGGCCGCGGCGCAGGCGGCCAGGCGCCTTCATTGAGGCCCATGACCCAGAGCCCGTCCACCACCGGACCGGCCAGGGCATCGGCCAGGCTGCAGACCTCGACCCGTGCGGCGCCTTGCGGCACAGCGGCAAAAGCCTGGTCGCGGCACTGGCGCTGCAACTGGCGCAGCGCCTCGCCGCCATCGACGCGGCCGAGGATGTCGTCGAGCGCGGGCAGGCCACCCAGGGCCTCGCGCAATTCGTCGCAGGCCGCACCCTCCGTCGCCAACAGGCTGCGCTGGCCGGGCCAGCCGAGCGCTTCGAGCAGACCGGCAAAAGCCTTGCCCCACGCCGAGGGAAACTGGCGGCGCGGCGCGCTGTGCACGGCCTCCAGCAGCGCGCCGAGATGCGTGGCAAGGCCCGGCGCCTGCAGACCATCGGTCTGGCGCAGTGCTGCACGCACCAGTCGTTCAAGACTGGTCTCGGGTGGCAGCAACTCGCGCAGCGCGGCTTCGATCCGCGCGCGCGCCTCGACTTCGTCGACATCGGCCGACCAGCCGGGGCCGCAGAGCAAGGCGCCGAACTCGGCCTGCGCCACGCGCTGCGAATGGACGTGAAGCTGCAACAGGCGCAAGGCGACGTCGATCAGCGGCTCGGCCGCCAGCGGCGAGCCGGCCGCGAACGCGTAGTCGCGTTCCAGCGCTGCCCAGCCGGCGCCCACGGCATCGGGATGCAGGGCATCTTCGAGTGCGGATTCCAGCAGCCGCCGGCGCGCCGCCAGATCGGCGACTGCGATGCGCACGCGCGCCGACGCGTCGCGCGCGATCCAATCGCGCGCCCAACTCGCCGCCGCGACGCATTCGGCCTCGGCATCGGGCAGCTCGGCGCCGACCGCGGGCGTAGTCTCGCCGCGCCCGAAATCAAGCCGGAACAGCTCGACGCCACGCGCTTCCAGCACCACCAGCAGGTGCGAGACCAGCGGATCGGGCGCGATGAAGCCGGCAATGCCGAGGCGCGCCGGCAGGCCGCCGATGCCGCGCTCGATGCATTCGATGCGCCACGCCATGACCTCGTCTGCCGTGCGCCAGCTACCGGTCTGGCAGGCCTCGGCCACGGCTTCCCGCCAGCGCAGGAAGGCGCGGTATTCCTCGGTATGCAATGGCTCCGGCACCTCGATGCGCCACGCCCGTTGCAGGCTTGTGGCGTCCATCGCCGCCAGCGCCATGCCTTCGCGGTCGAACAGCTCCGCCGCCGCGCCCGTGTCGCGGGCAATGGCCTGTTCCCACAAGCTGCGCTCCTGCGACTGCGAGAGAAAAGTTCCTGCCACGCTGGCCGGCGGAATTTCGCCGCGCAGCAGTGCCGATGAGATCAGATGTTCGAGCCACATGGCAGGCGTCGAACTTTGCAGCGCCTGCCAGGTCACGACGCCGCGCGCCGCCTGCAACTCGCCATGCGCCCGGCGCAGCCCGGTCGCCAGCCGCGCCGTGGCGCACAGCACCAGCGGCTCCGGGCCGCCGGGCAGTTCGGCCAGCGAGACGAAGGGCAGATCGGAACGAATCATCAGCGACCCCACACGTCCGTAGCTCGTTCAGGAATTTCGAAGCAGATCAGAGGAATCCGATGGAGCGCTTGGGTTTCGCCTTGCGCGTCTGATCGTCCGCAATCAGTTGTTTGATGGCATCGAAGACCGCAGAAAATTGCTCGTCGTATCTCATTTCCATCGCCTCGATCTTGCGGGCGAGGTCGCGATTCGAGTCCATGAGCCGCCGAAGCTGGACGAAGGTACGCATGATGGCGATATTCACTTCAACCGCGCGTGGCGAACGCAGAACACTGGAGAGCATCGCGATGCCCTGCTCGGTGAAGGCGTAGGGGAGGTAACGCCGTCCCCCTCTTCCCTTTGAGATCACAGTTTGTGATCTCAAAGATTCACCTTTTTTGCCACTCGTCACAGATTGTGACGAGTGGCTATCTTTGGCATCTGATGTGGTCACAAATCGTGAACGGATGTGCTCGTACTCATCTTCCGCGACCTGAAACATGAAGTCGTCAGGAAAACGCTTGCGATTCCGAGCAACCGCCTGGTTCAACGCACGGACTTCCACACCATACAGCACGGCGAGATCGGTATCGAGTAACACCTTCTCCCCTCGGATAAAGAAGATCAGCGAGGCCAGATCTTCCGGTTTGGGCGTGATCTTGGTCATTGGGGATCAGCCTTTTTCGGCCACGCTTCGCCAGTCGATGAATTTGACATTGCCGGATTATAGGAACGATTCACCCCGCCAGCGGCAGCATCAGCGCGCCGATGGCGCACAGGGCCGTGGTGACGATGAACACGACGAGATCGGCGGGATGAACGGGTTGCTGGGCGAATACCTGATCGATGTACATGTGACTGCCTCCTTGAGAATGGAGGACAGTCTGCCCGCCGCAAGGCTCATGGGATGAGCCTCTAGAGCCCATTTCAGCAGGAATCGTACCCCGCGCATGATTTCTACTGAAATGGGGTCTTATCCCCGCCCAGCAATTCCGGCGCCTGCGGCTCGCGCGGCAGCGCCTCGACCGGGTTGAGGTCGGCGATTTCCCTGTCCTCGGCAGCCACCTTCAGGTCGCGGAACTTGCGGGCGGAGACGAGGACGCGCGTTTCCATCGAGGCGACCGACTTGTTGTAGGCGCCGACGGCCTCGCCGAGGTTCTTGCCGACGCGGCCCCAGTGCTCGGTCACCGTGGCGATGCGATCGTAAAGCTCGCGCCCGAGCTGGCTGATGCGCTCGGCGTTTTCGGTCAGCGCCTGCTGCGTCCAGCCGTAGGCGACGGCGCGCAGCAGGGCGATCAGCGTGGTCGGCGTGGCGAGGATCACGCGCGCATCGACCCCGGCTTCGATCAGCGAGGGATCGGCTTCCAGCGCGGCCGAGTAGAACATTTCGCCGGGCAGGAACAGCACGACGAAATCCGGCGAGGGCTGGAACTGCTCCCAGTAGGCTTTCTGGCCGAGCTTCTTCAAATGGTCGCGCACCTGTCGCGCGTGGTCCGCGAGCTTGCGCTTCTTCTCATCCTCGTCGGTCGCTTCCAGCGCCTCGAGGTAGGCGGCCAGCGGCGCCTTGGCATCCACCACGATGTTCTTGCCGCCGGGCAGTTTGATGACCATGTCGGGGCGCAGCCGGCCGTCTTCGGTGTTGGTGCTTTCCTGCTCGAAGAAGTCGCAGTGGTCGAGCATGCCGGCCATCTCGACCACGCGTTTGAGTTGCAGTTCGCCCCAGCGCCCGCGTGTTTGCGGCGCGCGCAGGGCCTTCACGAGATTCCCGGTCTCCAGGCGCAGGGCGCCCTGCGCCTCAGCCATGGCGCGCACCTGCTCGGTCAGCGTGGCGTAGGCGTCGATGCGCGACTTTTCGATGCCCTGAATCTGCAGCTCGAATTTCTCCAGCGAGGTCCTGACCGGCGCCACCAACTCTCCGATGGCCAGCTGGCGTTTGTCGAGGTCGGTCTTCGCCGAGGCCAGCGCCGCCGCCTGCTGCGCCTCCAGCGTGGCGCGGGCGAGTTCGAGGAAGGACTGGTTGTTCTTCGCCAGCGCATCGGCCGAAATCACCTTGAAGGCATCGGCGAAACTGTCGCGCGCGGCTTCGAGCGTAGCCTGGCGTTCGGCGAACAAAGCCTGGTCCTTTTCCAGTTCGGTTTGCAGGGAAGCGCAGCGTATCGCCAGCGCCGACTCCCGGGCCCGCAGCGCCGCCAGTTCAGCCTCCTGCTGGGCCAATCGCGCCTGCGCCTCCTTCAGGCGCGCCGCAAAAACGACGGCGACCAAACCACCACCGATCGCCAGTCCCACCACCAGTGCAATACCAATTTCCATGTCGTGCCTCGCCTTATTGATCTCGTAAGCTGCGCCTCAGCAGGATCGACCTTGGTCGCGATAACGACCGCCGCCTCGCCAGCACGCTGGCTCCTACAGAGGATTTTCCTTTCGGTTGATCCAAATTCATCATGGACCTTGCCAGTGCCTCACTCGTTGAAACCCCGAATCAACCTGCCCGCCTTCTTCGTCGGCCGGCCCTTCAGGTCCGCGCCGGGCATCGGCGCCAACCGGCGGATTTCCAACTGCTGCAGGCGGCGGGCGGTGCTGTCCGCGGTCTCCTCATAGAGCAGGCGGGCTTCCGGCGCGGGACGGCGCTGTGCGTTCACGCCTTGCACGACGACTGTCCAGCGCAGTTCGCCGGCGACGATATCAAGTTCGTCGCCGGGCTTCAGCTCGCGCGCCGGCTTGACGTGCTGGTCGTTCCATTTGACCCGCCCGCCATCGACCGCGGCAGCGGCCAGGCTGCGCGTCTTGAAGAAGCGCGCAGCCCACAGCCACTTGTCGATGCGCTGCCGCTGAAGCTCGCCACCGTCACTCATGAAACACGACGAACTCGTCGAGGTCAGCGCGCTCGGTGCACAAGCTGTTTTCAACGGCCTGCGGATCAGCGTAACCCAGCGCCATGCCGCAGACCAATTGCTCCTGCGGCCCGAAGCCAAGCGTCTCGCCGATGATGCGGTGGTAGTCGAGCCAGGACACCTGGGGACAGGTATCGAGGCCACGGGCACGGGCGGCAAGCATCACGCTTTGCAGGAACATGCCGTAGTCGAGCCAGCTCCCCTGCCCCATGCGCCGGTCGATGCTGAAAATCAGCCCGGTGGGCGCCCCGAAGAATTCAAAATTGCGCCGCATCTGCGCGTTCATGCGCGCGGCATCGCCCTTGCCGATGCCGAGCAAGCCGTAGAGACCCCAGCCGATCTTGCGCCGACGCGCAAGGTAGGGCTCGAAGAATTTGTCCGGATAGTAGTCATATTCGGCCCGGTGGCCAGGCTCGCGCGAATCGTAGGCAGCGCACACGGCGTCGACCAGACGCTGCCGCGTGGTGCCGGTCAGCACGTGCACGCGCCAGGGCTGGAGATTGGTGCCCGAAGGTGCGCGACCGGCGATGGCGAGTATTTCGGTAACCAGAACGCGGGGAACTTCTCTGGGCAGGAAGGCGCGCACGGAATGGCGTCCCGCCATGGCGGCATCGACGGCCGCTTGCAGGGTATCGGGTGTCGACTTCAAGGACGGGACTGGCAGGCGCAGGCGGGCCCGGGCCGACCGCTATTTGCCTGCCGCCTCGCGCTTGCGGCGCGAGGTGGCCATCACCATCGCTTCGCCATCGATGACCACCTTGTCGCCCACGGTGCACACGGTGTCGAGCACTACGCGACACTTTTCCGCGATCACTTCCTTGACGATCACCTTGGCATGTACGGTATCGCCGGGGCGCACCGGCGCGCGAAAGCGCAGCGACTGGCTCATGTAGATCACTCCGGGCCCGGGCAGCCGATTGCCGAGGACGGAGGACAGCAGGCTGGCCGTCAACATGCCGTGGGCGATGCGGCCGCCAAACATCGTGGTCCGTCCAAACTCTTCGTCCATATGAACCGCATTGGTGTCCATCGACACGCCGGCGAACATGACGATATCGGCATCAGTAATGGTCTTGGAAATTTCTGCGCTCATGCCAGGCGCAATATCTTCAATGTCGTAGCCGTTCTGTGGATTCATGAAATTCCTTTGTCGTGATCCGGGCCGCTTGTCCGGCTAGGTTTGTTCAAGGCCTCAGGCATGGCCGGACAGGCAACGGCTACTGCCCGCGCCATTCGATTTTTCCGAGGGTCCCGGATACCAGGAGGCTGCCACGCCGCTGCTCGGCGGAAAGTTTGAGATCCAGGACAAAACGGCCGCGTACATTCTTGTCGGCATCGACATCGACCATGCCGTTGGCGGACATGACGCCCTCGGTCAGGCGCACCTGCCGAAGCTGGGTCGCGCCGCGATCATGGACAAAAGTGCCAGAGAGCTCTGAAAACATCGTATCGCCCCGCGTCCCGCCGCCTTGCAGAATACGCCCCAGGTCTACCCCCAGCAGGGTTCCCCTCGGGATGATGAAATTGCCTTCCAGGCGGGGTGCGCTGAAGAGCTTCGCGGCTTCCGGCGCCTGCATGGCATAGGATGCCTTCGCTACCAGCCTCGCGCCATTCAGCAGTCCGGGAACCACCCGTGATGTATCGACCTGCTTCGCGTTCAACTCGCCTGCGAGACTCCAGCCCGAGCCCCACTTCAGCCTGGCGTTGCCGCTGAGAATTCCGCCGTAGAAGAATCCCTTGAAATCCGTCACGGCAAGCCCGGATTCGTCCGCCGTGCCCGTGGCAACCATGTCTTCAAGCACGATCGCGGAACCGAAAGGAATCCTGAACGACCTTGCCTTCACATCGATCTGTACCGACTTGCCTTTCGGCGCCAGTTCCAGGTTGATGTTCTTGTCCTGCGATTCAATCGCAATGGTTTTCCAGGCGCCTTCAGCGTCGAACAGCAGTTTCGCGTCGAACGCGGGCAGGCTGACATTCTTCGATTCAAGATTGGCGTTCAGGGCGCTGACCTGGCCAAACACCGTGTCGCTCGCCTGCGGCTTGCCGAACAGGATCCAGCCCAGGCCCTCTTCCGATATGACCGGCGAGTTCAGCTCAACCGACTTGAACACTTTCTTGTCATTGAACAGATTGCCCAGCTCGCCTGCCGCCTTGATCTGCTCTACTCTGATCTGCCCTGCGCTGCCGATTGAAACGCCCTCGAGCCGCAATTGGGGTTGCGGCACCAGCGAAAGGCGCAGCGCCTGGATTTTTACCGGCTGCCGAAACTGCCGCGCCAGCGATTTCTCGAACTGCGGAATCTGCCCGTCGAACGAGATCAGGTGAATCGCTACCAGTGCTATCGCGACCAGGGCAACGAGTCCCATGGCAAGGATTTTGCCCCACTTGCGAGGCTTTCCTGAAGCGGCCTTGCTCCCCGCCGAAGCCGCATTCGCCCGCCTTCTCGCTTCTGTCTCCTCACGCCGGATTTTCTCTTCAGCCTCGTGCCAGGCCTGCTCTTCCGACCGCTGCCGCATCTGCGTTTCGGCCTCCTGGCGGGCATGCTCTGCGGCCTGACGCCTGGCTGCCTCCTCGGCATCCCGCCGTGCCTGTTCTTCCGCTTCGTGCCGGGCGCGCTCTGCGGCCTGACGCCTGACTGCTTCCTCGGCATCCCGCCGTGCCTGTTCTTCCGCTTCGTGCCGGGCGCGCTCTGCGGCCTGACGCCTGGCTGCCTCCTCGGAATCCCGTCGTGCCTGCTCTTCTGCCATCCGCCGCGCCTGCGCTTCGGCTTCCTCCTGGCTGCGCTGCGCTGCCTCGCGCCTGGCGTCTTCCTCGGCGTCGTGCCGCGCCTGAGCTTCGTTCTGCAGCTCCGGTGCCTCACCCTCCCGTGCTGAACGTTCCGCTACCTCGCGCCTGGCCCTTATCTTGGCCCGCAGCGCGTCCGCCGCAAGCTGCTGTGAAGCTGACCCGAAGGCAGGCGCCGAGCCCGCCAATTCGTGGATGAAATCTTTTTTGCCGAGAGAGTCGAGCGCCGCGTCCAGGTCCGCCGCCGACAAACGGTCGAGCTTGCTGCGCAGAACTTCAACCGAGGACTTTCCATCGACTGCATTCAGGACATTGCGCAGCTCGTCGGTAAGCTCATCGGATGCGGTTGCTGCCTCCTGACTGCCCTTTTCCGTCCTGGTATAGATGCTTGTATTTTTCACAATGTCTCGATTGGCTGGCTCGACGATCGTCGACTAATTGTACGGCCAGCGAAGCAGTGCCTGAAAATCCGTTTCACCCGGCCTGCCGGAGCTCTGCCTTGATCCGAACCAGCAGGACTTCGATTTTTTCGGAGAGAACGCCAAAATCGACGATGGCCTTGTCGGTCAGGCGAACGATCCTGCCGTTCCGGATATCGTCTGCAATTGCAGCCGACTGGCGGTGAAATTCCTGGTGAATGGCCAGCAGCTGCTTGACCGAATCCGATTCCTCCAGCTCGCTGGCATTTGCCGCCAGCCACTGGCCCAGGCTGCATTGTGCGGCATCGCCTATCGGCTGCGTATCGAAGTCCCTGCTGCGAATATTGTCGATAGCCAGGTGAAACTTCATTTTCCACGACCGGTGCATGGTAATCGCACTGTCGAAATCGAATGCTTGCATGTGTGGCGCCTCGTGTTTCAAATCTTGGAGAATTGTCAGTTGTCTAATTTGGCCGGCTTTGCCCGATATCAGTTCGCAAGCAGCTGCACTCCGCCCAAAGCAAGGCGCACGATACCACTCACCAGCAATGCCACGCCAACCGACAGCGACACGGAGAACAGAGCATCCCTGCGTCCTATGGTCTTGAGCATGACAGCGAAGGTGGAAACGCAGGGGATGTAGAAAGTGAGGAACAGCAGCAGAGTCAAGATCTGCACGGAATCGAGCAGGTTGCCGATTTCCTGGGTACCCAGCGCCTGGAAGATCATCAGCAGCGACAGTTCCTTGCGCAGCACGCCGAACAGGAGCGGCACGCCAAGCGCCAGCGGCAGGCCCAGCCACAACACAGTCACCGGCATCAGCAGGGTATTGATCAGGCTGTCGGCACCGACGTGATTGAGCAGCGCCAGCACCACGCTGCCGCCCACCAGCAAAGGCGTCACGATGGTAAGAATGTCGCTGGTGCGCGCCCAGGTCTCGGCCAGCAGGATGCGCCAGGTCGGCAGCGCGTAGGCGGGAATTTCCTGCACCTGGCCGGGGCCGAGGTCGCGATTCCGGCGCGACAGCAGGCGCCCCATCACTGCAATCACGATCAACGTCAGCGCGAATATGCTGAACACGCCCGCGGCGCCGAGATACTTGCCGGCGATGGCGAGAATGATGGCGGAACGCGCCGAGCAGGGCACGAAAGTGATCAGCACCGAGGCAATCACGCGCTCGCGGCCGCTGGTGGCTTTTGCCGCGCCGGAAATGGCCGGCACGTTGCAACCCAGCCCGAGCAGGAATGGCACGGCAACGCCGCCATGCAGGCCGATCTGGTGAAAGCCGCGATCGACGACGAAGGCGATGCGGTGCATCAGGCCGGCTTCCTCCAGCGTCACCAGCAGCATGACCAGCGGAATCATGTAGGGCACCACGATGCCGACCAGACCGATCAGGCCATCCGCCACGGCACGCGCGACGACACCTGCCGTGGACTGCGGTTGCCAGTCGGCCAGCGCCTCGGTGAGGCGGGCGGTGGTCATCGAGTCGATCCAGCCGCTGATCTCGAACACGACGAACAGCACTGCGGCGAACACCGCGAGGCTGCCGATCAGGCCCCATTGCGGATGCAGGAACAACTCGTCGAGCCAGTAGCGCCAGCCGCGCCCGCCATACCCGTGGGCCGCCGATCCCATGCGCATGGCGGCCTCGACCAAGGTGGCGGCGCGATGGTGGCGGTCGGCATGCATTTCCTCGGCCAGCGGCCGCGGCAGGCCCAGTCCGGCGGCATTACGCAGGGCCCGCAACTGCGGCAGCAGCTGCGGGAAATGCTGACCCAGTTCGTCTTCGACAAAGCGGTCATCGGCGGCAAACTGCATCAGCAGCAAGGGGTGAGGCACGCGAAACGCCGCATGGATCTCGGGACGGTTCATCGCCGCCGTCAGCGCCTGCAGGCTCTCGGCGATGTGCCGGCTGGGCGGCTGCGGCAAGGGACAGGTCGCCTCGCGCGCCGCATTCACGGCGGCGCTGAACAGTTGCGCAATGCCCTGCCCCATCAGCGCCACCGTCGGCACGACCGGCATTCCCAGGAGTTTTTCCATGGACTTGATGTTGATGTACAGCCCTTTTTCCGCCGCCTCGTCCATGTGATTCAGCGCCAGCACAATGGGCCGACCGAGCTGGCTCAGCTCCAGCGTCAGCTCGAGGTGACTTTGCAGGCTGGTGGCATCGACCACCTGGATGATCAGGTCAGGCGGTGCGAATGGCACGGGAGGACCGGACTGTTCATGGACCGAAACCGGCGGGCGTTCGTCGCCCCACAGCAGATATTTCAGTGCGGAAAGGTCGTCGCCCTCCAGATGATGCAGGGAATGGATGCTCGGCAGGTCGACCACACTGGCTTCATCGAAGCCGATCTGAACCGTGCACTCGCGATAGACGCGATGCGTGCCGGTCAATTCGCCGCGATGCGGCGCGGTGCTCGACACCGCGTCGAACAGGGTCGTCTTGCCGCCGCCCGGCAGCCCGACCAGGGCAATGCGCAGACGCCGCTCACCGCGGAACAGCGGAGTGCGCAGCGGTACGGCGGTTTCGGTCGATCCGGATATGCGTTTCACGTTTCACTTTTCACTTCACGGCCTCTCACAGCCGGTATTCGAGCTGCAGCCTCGACTGCAAGCGCTTCGCCTGCTTGAAGGCTTCCTTCAGTACCTGGCGATCAAGTTCGTTCAGCTTGTCCGGGTCGATGCGATTTTCAGCTCCCGGTCGGGTGTCGGCCCGCTGATTGCGCAGGCGCAGGGCCTGGATGACGAAGAAACCTTCGATCACCGCATTGACGTCGTCACCGCCCAGTTTCTTTTGCTCCGCCGCCGCGCGCAGGCGCTCGGTGGTGCTGCTGTGGGGAATGCCGTTCGCCAGCGCGATGATGCGCGCGGCATCGACAAAGAGGCGCGCACCAAAGGCCTTGAGGTCCAGCGTGTGGGGAAATTCCGGATTGCTGTCGTATACGAAATCGCGGATCATGCCCAGTGGCGGCGTGACTTTCACTGCATTCTCCGCCATGAAGCGAAGGAAAATCTTGGCGTTGCCGGTGAGATCGAGCAGCCACTTGCGCAGGGCCTTGGCCAGGGCCTCGTTGCCATAGAGCGGGCGGAAATCGAAGAAGATGGTGGCGTTCAGCAGCGCCTCGGGCTCGGGCAGCCGCACCCAGTGGCTGAAGCGTTCCTGCCACTCGCCCTGCGTCAGGCACCACTGCGGGTTGCTGGCCATGATGTTGCCTTTGCACAGCGGGAAGCCGCAACGCGCCAGGCCTTCATTGACCTCGCGCGCAAAGTCCAGAAAGCGCAGCTGGAGCGCGTCGCGATCGGCGAAATCCGGGCAGACGAAAATGATTCCATTGTCCTGGTCCGTGCTGAAGGTCTGCTCGTCGCGTCCCTCCGAACCAAACGCCAGCCAGGCCCAGTCGAGGCCGAACAGGTCGTGCCGCGCCAGCGTGATCTCGATCACGCGGCGCGTCAGGCTGTCGTTCAGGCCGGAAATGAACTGTGTCAGCTTTTCGGCGCTGACGCCCTGACCCAGCATGTTGAGACACAAGCGGCGCACGTCACCGGCCGCCCGCCCCAGGGTGTCGATATCGGCCGCCGCCTCGATCACCTTGCGCACATTGCGCAGCCCGACGCGCTGTATGGCGAACAGGTCGCGCTCGGACACCACCCCGGTCACGCGCTCTTCGGCATCGACTATCACCAGGTGGCGAATGCCGTGCGTTGCCATCGTCAGCATGGCCTCATACATCGTCGCGTGCACGGGGATGGTCGCCGGCGACGTCGTCATGACTTCTTCGATGGCCGCGGTCGTCTGGTAATTCGGAAACATCACGCGGCGCATCGCATCGGACTGGGTAAAGATGCCGACCGGCCTGTCCATTGCGTCCGCCACCACTACCGAGCCAACTTTGGCGCGCACCATGGTCTCCATGGTTTCGCGAATCGACGTCTGCGGCCTTACGCGCACCACCGTCCGCGGCGGCATGCCGGAAAGCTGGGCATTGAGCGACTGTTGTTCGGCGCTGCTCTGACCGAACTGGAACTCGATCTGGCGCCGCGATTCATCGAGCAGACCGGCCAGGTGATCGAGTACGAAGCGGTTGAACTCGCAACTGCTCAGCAGCAGCTTGAAAAAGTCGGCACTGGCGAGGCGCCAGACATGAACATCCCCCACCGCGGTATAGATGTTGATCGCCGGACGCTTTGCCGCGACCGCCGCCAGCGGAAAGCTCTGCCCCGGCTCGAGGTCATACAAGGGCTTGTCGGTGAGATTGATGTCCCCCGCGAGTCGCGCCTGGACCTTGCCGGAATCTATGATGAACAGGTCCGGCGGCATGTCGGTCGGCGTCAGAATGAACTCCCCGCCGGCCACCGCGACGGGCGTCAGGCTTGCCGCCAGCGCGGTCAGGGCAAACGCCCCCATGTCCTTGAAGGGTGGATGCTTGCGCAGAAAAGCCAGCAGGTCCTCGCGCGATTCATATGTCATGATGAATAGTTGCCATTTGAATTCAAGTTTCGATATGGAAGCGGGTTTTCAGTCTTTGCTGGAGCGCGCGCGCCTGACGCAGGGCTTCGAGCAATATGCGGCGATCGAATTCGTTGAGGCGATCGGGATCGATGAGATTGCCGGGCACCTGGCCATCGCCACCGCCGCATGTCTGCACGTCGAGGCGAATGCCTTGCAGGGCATGGAAGGCGTGCACCACCGCTTCGGCGTCGGAGGGTGTCATGGCGCCCTCGGCTGCAACCCGCCGCAAACGCGGCGCGGTGCCTGTTTCGGCCAGGCCGTCACCCAGTGCCAGGATGCGTGCCGCATCGACAAAAATGCGCGAGCCGAACTTCTTCAGGTCAATCGCGCCGCCGGATTCGGCCTCGGTGACAAAATCGCGCAAGCGCCCCAGCGGGGGCGATGCCGCCAGCGCATTGACCGTCATCATGCGCAAAAAGATCTCGTTGCCGCGAGTGAGTTCCGACAAGGCCCGGCGCAACTCCGCCGCCAGTCCGAGATCACCGGCCAGGGGCCCGAAATCGAAAAAGATCGCGGCGTTGAGCAGCGCCTCGGGCTCCGGCGTGCGCACCCAGCCCGCAAAATTCTCCAGCCACTCGGACAGCGACAGGCACCAGCGCGGGTTGCCCGCCATCACCTCACCGTCGCACAGGGGAAAGCCGCATTCGGCCAGCGCCTTATTCGTCGCCTGGGCGAAAGGAAGAAACAGCTCGCGCAGCTGGCGCGCCTCTCCGTCATCGCTGGCCGAGAACACCAGCCCGTTGTCCTGATCGGTGGTCAGGGTCTGTTCCATGCGCCCTTCGGAACCAAGGCTCAGCCAGCACCAGCGCGCGGGTGGCAGGCGAAAGCGCCGCTGCAGCAATGCCAGCACTCGCGCCGCAATGGCATCGTTGAGCCGGGACAGGACGCGCGTCACCAGCGCCGGACCGGCTTCCTCGCGGTGCAGCGCGACCGCCAGCAGGCGCACGTCGGCGGCACAGGCCACCAGGGCCGCGATATCCGGTGCGCCGGCTATGCTGGCAGAAGCTCCGGCAATGGCTCCGGCCTGCGGCAGGATTTCGGTGTCGGTCATTTGACGCTCAGAGACTGTGAAGAAATCGTCGCGAGCGGGCCGCAGCGGGGTGCGGCCGGAGCGCAGCTACCGGAACGTATGTCGTTATACGTGAGGATAGCGAGCACCGCCCAAGCCCCGATCCGACGCGCGCAGTAGATTTATTCATGGTCTCTCAATATTTGACGCGAGCGAAGTAGGTCTGCTGCGCCGCCTCGAGCGCCTGGCGCAGGGTGACGATGCCCATGTCAGCCAGCAGGGGAATCATCTTGAGGAACACTTCACCGGTGACATAGGCGTCGCCCAGAGCAGTGTGACGACCGATGACATTGATGCCGAGGCGCTCCGCAATGCTCTCCAGCCGGTGCGATTCCTGGTTGGGATGAATCACCGCCGAGAGCAGCAGCGTGTCGAGCACGGGCTGGGTGAAACGCACGCCCAGACTTTCTTCCTTCAACTGGAAAAAACGCATGTCGAACGCCGCGTTGTGCGCCACCAGGACTGTCTCGGCACAGAACTCATGAAATGCCGGAAGCACCACATCCAGCCTCGGCTGACCATTCACCATCGCCTCGGTGATGCCGTGAATCGGGATGCCTTCCGGTTTCAGCGGGATCACGGGATCGACCAGCTGATCGAATATTTCCTGGCGCAGGAGGCGATTATTCACTATGCGTACTGCGCCCATCTGGATGATTTCATCGCCGTTGGAAGGCTGCAGCCCGGTGGTTTCGGTGTCGAACACCGAATACACCAGATCGGTCAGCCGGCGATCGGGATCGATGCCGGAGCCCTCGGCGTCCCGCGCGGCGAACAGGTCGAAATCGTAATACTCGGGGCGACTGTCGCTGTGCAGATGCTGGGTCCGATCGATCGCCTGCACGTCGGGCACCACCGCCGCCGGCAGAACGATGCGAAAGAAGGCGTTATGCGCAGCCTTGTCGCGCTGGTACCAGATTTCGGCGCCATGACGGTCGATCACGTCGCGCAGCGTCAGCGGGCTGGTCTCGGCACCCACATTCATCGGCTCCAGTTCCCACGTGTACAGCGTCTCCGAAGAGACCGGCGTACCCGACCAGATCAGATCGACGAACACCATCTTGCCTTCGGCGACAAGGCGCAGGCGCAATTCACGAATCGCATAGTGGTCCTGCAGGCGCGAGGCGAGGAAGGTGATGGCCTGAATCAGGGCGAAGCTGTCGACGCGCATCCACAGCGTCGCGTCCTGGTCTTCGTTCTTGATCGGCAACTGCAGCCGGTCTTCGATGCGCCGCGCCGCAGCGGCCAGGATGTCGATCCCCAGCACATCTTCCAGCGGCCAACGCGTTTTCAGCGAATCGGCAAAGCGGCTCATGGTGGTTTCGAGTCGCGTACTCATTGTCGAGGCTTCGTCTGCGATCACGCGCGTGAAGCGCTCGCGGTAGTCCTGCTCCATGTCCGGCGTATCGATCAGCGTCTCCACCGCGGCGCGGATGTTGGCCAGCGCCGCGCGGTTGCCGTCGGTCAGCGACTGCAACGCCTGATCGCGTTCGGCTTCGCGCTCGAAATTGCGGGTGATGTTCTCGATGGTCAGGACGTAGCCGGTGACCTCAAGCTCGGCACCGGGCATCGTTGCCGTCGAACCATTCCGAGCAGGCGCAGCCTGCGAACTGACATTGTCACCCCCCTCCCCGGGAGGGGGGGCGGAGGTGGGGTTTCGCAAAGCACTGCTTTGCGCCGCCGTAGCCGGGCCGCTGTGCAAAGCGGCCCGTGGATCGGGGGGGTGGCTGTCCACAGTGGCAGTTGCTGGGCCAGTGGCACCCGTGCGCAGCACGGGTGCCATCTGCGCCCTAAGCAACTGCCCGCCGCGCGTCGAGGTGATGAAATTGGCCGTCGGCTCCGCGCTGCCCTTTCTCAGCCGCTGCTGGATGTTTTCCAGCGAATGGGTGATCTGGCCGCGCTCCAGTATGGAAAAAATAGATCGTCCAAGACCGATCAGCGCGCCGCCGCTCATCGAAGTCGGTCCCTGCGCCAGCGCCTTGAACTGCAAGCGCGCACGACTGTTGTAGAGCAGGATGCGGCCATCGAGATTGCATACCACGACGCCCAGGGCCAATTCCGACATCAGGGCGGCAAGCCGGTTCTTTTCCTCTTCCACCGTAGCTTTGGCCTGCCTGATCTGCTCTTCCACGTCATTCAGCAACTCGTCACGCTGCTGCGCCAGATCGTTGGCGGCACGCGCCAGTTCGCGTACTTCGGGAGGGCCTTCGGGCGCAACGCGGAAGTTCCGGTTGGCGCCCAGCATCAGACGCAGGGTCTCGGCCATGCGCAGCAATCCATGCACATACTGCTGGAACAGGCTGCGCAACAGGATCAGGCCGGCGATCAGGCCAAAAAAGGTCATCAGGCCGCCGAGTGGCAGACGCGGTATGAGGAATTCGGCAAATGCGGCGCGTTCGGCGTCCTTGGCGTCCGCAAACAGCAGGAGGGCGGTAATCGCAAAGGGCCCGGTCATCAGCAACCCCAGCACGCAGGCGGCCAGGATGAAACGAATTTTTGCCTTCATGCCAAAAGGGATTTTATCTGGAGCACGAGATCCTTGGTCGAGAACGGCTTGGTGACATAGGCATCGGCACCCAGCGCAAGGCCCTTGGCGACCTCCGTTTCGCGGCCCTTGGCGGTGAGCATGATTATCTTGACCCCGGCCCGCGCCGGATCGGCGCGCAAGGCCTGGCACACCTCGAAGCCGGATTTCCTGGGCATCATCACGTCGAGCAGGATCAGGTCGGGAACAAATGTGGACGCCTGCTGCAGCGCCGCTTCACCGTCGGTCGCCACGGCAACCTGAAAGCCTTCCTTCTTCATCAGGTACTCAAGCGAAATGACGATGTTCGGCTCGTCATCAACAATCAATATGCGATGGCTCATCAGGCTCCTCCGGGCAATCTGTTTGCATCATTATCGCCCGCCTGCCGGGGTAGTGTGAACACAAAACGCGCACCGGCGCCAGGAGTACTTTCCACCCAGAGCCTGCCGTTGAAGTACTCGATGATCTGGCGGCTGATCGGCAGACCGAGACCCGTTCCCTGCGGCTTGTCGATGAGAACGTCGGTGGTGCCCGCACCCTGCCGGAACTTGTCGAAAATCACGTCCTGGTCCTCCGCCTGGATGCCGGGACCGTTGTCGGTGACGCTGACGCGCACCTCGTTCGCGGCACCGCCCGCGTCGACCGTCACCCGACCACTTTCTGCCGGCACAAACTTGAGCGCATTCGACAGCAGATTGACCATCACCTGCATCAGGCGGTCGCGGTCGGCGAGGACGATGAGGCCGCCCTCGCATCCGTCGAATTCGAGATTGACGCGCTTCTCGACGAAAAGGGCGGTCAGCGATTCCGCCGCTTCGCGGATCACTTCAGCCACATCGACCGCAGCCACCGTCCATTCGGCACGGCCGGATTCGAGCTTGGCCAGGTCCAGGATCTGGTTAATCAGGCGCGACAGCCGAACCGTCTCGCTGACGATGATGCCGAGAAAACGCGAGCGCTGCGCCAGGTCGATCTTCGGGTCCTCATGCAGCATTTCGGAGAAAGCGCGGATCGAGGTGAGCGGGGTGCGCAACTCGTGGGTTACGGTAGAAATGAAATCGTCCTTCATGCGATCCAGTTCCTGCAAGCGTGCATTTGCCTCGCGCAGCTCTGCGGTGGCGCGGGTCAGCTCCAGGGATTTTTGCTCCAGTTCGCGCGTGTAGGCACGCACCTGCGAAGCTTCGTCGAGGATGTTCATCACTTCGTCGATGCCGAGCGGCTCCTCGGTGACCACGGACGCCACCATCGCCCGCGCCGACGCCGAGCCGATGGCACCCGCCAGCAGGGTTTCGGCGAAGCTCACCAGCCGCGCATCGGCGGGAAGCTCGTCGATGCCCTGCAGGCCGCGCTGACGCGCATGACGGGCAAAGGCCTCCTGGGCGCGCTCCAGGCCGAGAAAACGACTGGCCAGCGGCAGCAGGTCGGCCACGCCGGCACTGCCGCGCCAGCCGGGAATGCCGGCTGCCTCGGCACCGCCGACAAACAATGTCGCCTGCCGCGCCTCGCGCACATTCGGCACGCGCTGCAGGGAAACGCCGATATAGGCGCCCAGATTGGCCAGCAGGCTCCAAACCAGGCAATGCGTGATCTCGTCGAGCCCGGTCAGACCGAACAGATGCTGCGGACGCAGGAGTTCGATACCGAACAGGCCATGCGCGATGAAGCCGTCCGGCAGCCACCCCGACTTGGCGAAAGAGGGCAGCAGCAAGGTATAGGTCCAGAGAACGAAACCCGCCGCCAGGCCGGCCAGGGCACCGTCCCGGGTACCTCCCTTCCAGAACAGGCCGCCGATCACCACCGGGGCGAACTGCGCCACCGCGGCGAAGGAGATGAGCCCGATCGACACCAGCGCATAGGCTTCGCCGGCGACGCGAAAATACAGGTAGCCAAGGCCGAGAATGATAGCGATGGCCCAGCGCCGGATTTCCAGCAGCAGGCCCGAGAGATCGGCGCGTGTCGCCAGGCCGAGCATCGACAGGCGCAACAGCAGCGGCATGACCAGATCGTTGCAGACCATCGTCGACAGGGCGATGGTCTCGACGATGACCATGCCGGTGGCGGCCGACAAACCGCCGATATACACAAACAGCGCCAGCGCCTCCTGCTGGTGTGCCATCGGCAGGGTCAGGACGAAGGTATCGGCGTCGACCGCGCCGCCCGGGAAGTGCAGCATGCCGGCCAGTGCCACCGGCAGCACGAACAGATTGATCAGGAACAGGTAGAGCGGGAACATCCACACCGCGCGTCGCAAATGGCTTTCATCGACGTTTTCCACCACCGCAATCTGGAACTGGCGCGGCAGCAGCAGCGAGGCGAACATGGAAAGGAATATCAGGGTACCCCAGGTGCCGTAGGCAGCCGGAGAGTCTGCGCTGGCAAGACGGCGCGCGACTTCGGGTACGGTGGAAGCCTGCGCAAATATGTCGCCGACACCATCATGCATGCCCCAGACGACGAAGATGCCCACCGCCAGGAAGGCGGCGAGCTTGACCACCGACTCGACCGCAATGGCGGCCACCATGCCTTCATGGCGCTCGGTGGCGTCCAGATGGCGGGTGCCGAACAGGATGGTGAAGGCAGCCAGGATCATCGCCACATACAGCGCGCTGTCCTGCAGCAGCGGCACGGCGCCGGCCTTGGCCGGCATGATGATATCCGGGTAGCTGGCAAGGATCGCGAAGCTGTTGGATACGGCTTTGAGCTGCAGGGCGATATAGGGGATCACGCCCACCACGGCGATCACCGTCACCAGCCCGCCGAGCAACTGGCTCTTGCCGTAGCGCGAAGCGACGAAGTCCGCAATCGAGGTAATGCGGTTGGTCTTGGCGACACGGATCATCTTGTGCAGGATGAAACCGGCCAGCGCAAACAACAGGGTCGGACCCAGATAGATCGGCAGGAAGCCGATGCCGCTGGCCGCCGCGCGGCCGACACTGCCGTAGAAGGTCCACGTCGTGCAATACACCCCCAGCGAGAGCGCGTAGACCAGCGGATTGGCGATCAGGGAGCGTCCCGTATCGGCGCGCCGGTCCGCATACCAGGCAATGGCAAACAGGATGCCCAGATAAAGAAACGAGGCGAGAACGATCACCCAGCCTTGCAGCATGTCAGTCGCCCTTTTTCTCGACCACCTGGGCCATCAGGGCGATAAGCGCCAGCCACGACCCCATGAGCCAGGCATACAGGGGCGGCAGGCCGAAAAAGTCGCCGCTGCGGTTGAACACCGAGAGCAGGGGGTAATTGAAAAAGAAGCAGCCCAGCAGGAACAGAAACGCCAGCCGCTGGGCGATGAGTCGGGAGCGAATCATTTGATCACCTCCGCAAGATCCCACCAGGGGATACCGTCCCCGCATTACGCGGGGACATAAAAGCAAAAGAGCGCCCGTCTCGCGAGGGGCGCTCTTCTTCGATCATGGCAAGGCGTTATGCGTTCTGTTTCAGCTGATCGAGAATGCCGGGGTTCTCCAGGGTCGACACGTCCTGGGTGATTTCCTCATTCTTGGCCAGGCTGCGCAGCAGGCGCCGCATGATCTTGCCGGAACGCGTCTTGGGCAGGTTCTCGCCGAAGCGGATGTCTTTCGGCTTGGCGATCGGGCCGATTTCCTTGCCGACCCAGTTGCGCAGTTCGTTGGCGATCTTCTTGGCCTCTTCCGCCGAGGGACGCGACTGCTTGAGCACGACGAAGGCGCAGATGGCCTCGCCGGTCAGGTCGTCGGGACGACCCACCACGGCGGCTTCCGCCACCAGCGGGTTGGATACCAGCGCCGACTCGATTTCCATGGTGCCCATGCGGTGCCCGGAAACGTTCAGCACGTCGTCGATGCGGCCCATGATGGTGAAATAACCGGTCTTGGCGTCGCGCATCGCGCCATCGCCCGCCAGGTACAGATTGCCGCCGAAATCGACCGGGAAGTAGGACTTCTTGTAGCGCTCCGGATCGCCATAGATGGTGCGAATCATCGCCGGCCAGGGCTTCTTGACCACGAGGAAGCCGCCCTTGCCCCATTCGACATCATTGCCGGTCTCATCGACGATCGCGGCGGCAATGCCGGGGAACGGCAGGGTGCAGGAACCCGGTACCAACGGGGTTACGCCCGGCAGCGGAGTGATCATGTGGCCGCCGGTTTCGGTCTGCCAGAAGGTATCAACGATCGGGCAGCGACCGCCGCCGATATTGTTGTAGTACCACATCCAGGCTTCCGGATTGATCGGCTCGCCGACCGAACCAAGGATGCGCAGGCTGGTCAGATCGTAGTTCTTCGGGTGCGTCGTCGGCGTGTTTTCACCGGACTTGATCAGCGAGCGAATAGCGGTCGGTGCGGTGTAGAACACGGTGACCTTGTGCGCCTGGATGGTCTTCCAGAAACGCCCGGCATCCGGGTAGGTCGGCACGCCTTCGAAGACGATCTCGGTGGCGCCGCAGGCCAGCGGGCCGTAGGTGATGTAGGTGTGACCCGTGACCCAGCCGATGTCGGCGGTGCACCAGAAGACATCGTCAGGCTTGATGTCGAAGGTCCACTTCATGGTCAGGATGGCATGCAGCAGATAGCCGCCCGAACTGTGCTGCACGCCCTTGGGCTTGCCGGTGGAACCGGAGGTGTAAAGCAGGAATAGCGGATGCTCGGCATCGACCCACTCGGGTTCGCACACGTCTGACTGGCCGGCGGTGACGTCGTCCCACCAGATATCGCGGCCGGCAACCATGTTGCAGGTGCCGCCGGTGCGCTTGAATACGATGACGGTCTTGATCGACTCGCAGCCGCCCATGGCGATACCATCGTCGACCGCCGGCTTCAGCGGAATGTTCTTGCCGCCGCGGCACTGCTCGTCGGACGTGATGACGGCAACGGCGCCGGCATCCTGGATGCGCTCCTGCACGCTCTTGGCGGAGAAGCCGCCGAACACCACCGAGTGAATGGCGCCGATGCGGGCGCAGGCCTGCATCGCAACCACGCCTTCGACCGACATCGGCATGTAGATCAGCACGCGATCGCCCTTCTTGATGCCTTGCGCCTTCAGCGCATTGGCGAACTTGGCGACGCGCGTCAGCAGTTCCCTGTAGGTAACCTTGCTGACCTGACCGCCGTCAGCTTCGAAAATGATCGCGACCTTGTCGCCGAGGCCCGCTTCGATGTTGCGATCGAGACAGTTGTAGGACACGTTCAGTTTGCCATCGGCAAACCACTGGTAGAAAGGGGCGTTCGATTCATCGAGCGACTTGGTGAAGGGCTGCTTCCAGCTCACGTGTTCCCGGGCCAGGCGCGCCCAGTAGCCGGCGTAATCCTTTTCGGCTTCCTTGCACAGCGCCTCGTAGGCCGCCATCCCTGAAATGGTGGCCTTCTTGACCACGGCGTCCGACGGGGGGAATACACGACTTTCCGTGACAACTGATTCGATGCTGGACATTGACACCTCTCCTCTCGCATGTAACCGGATGAAATCCGGATGACTATAATCTTCCGCTGCATTGGCCAATCAGCACCTGTACGATCAGGCCGACCGGCTTCCACCAATCTGAAGAAACCGCCAGCAATGACCGCTGTACTTGCCAAACAGGCCGATTTTAAGTGGTTCCGGATTAAAGCGAAAGAGCCTTACACGCGACTTACGCTGGCGCAAGGCGCTACCCCCGGGCTCCTGGGTTAATATCGTTTTCCCGCACCATCGTTGCCTGCACGCCATGAACCGAATCATCAAGCCGCTGGAATATTTCATCTTCTGGAGCCGCTGGCTGCAGGCCCCGCTGTATCTGGGACTGATCGTCGCGCAGGGCGTCTATGTTTACCAGTTCATGCACGAACTGGCCCATCTGGTGAGCAAGGCCGGATCGCTGACCGAGTCCGAGGTCATGCTCATCGTGCTGGGGCTGATCGACGTGGTGATGATCGCCAACCTGCTGATCATGGTCATCATCGGCGGCTACGAAACTTTCGTTTCGCGGCTCGATCTGGAAGGGCATCCCGACCAGCCGGAATGGCTCTCCCACGTCAATGCCGGCGTGCTCAAGGTCAAACTGGCGGTCGCCCTCATCAGCATTTCCTCGATCCACCTGCTGCGCACCTTCATCAATGCCCCGCATGTCGAAGACCGCGTGATCGTCGCGCAGATAGCCATCCACGTCGCCTTCCTGTTCTCGGCCATCGCCATCGCCTACACCGACAAGATCATGATGCAGACCCTGGCTACGGGAAAACACTAAACCACCAACTGAGCATCAACGGAGCCGCCATGACCACCATCCGCCAGGACGATTTCATCCAGTCCATCGCCGACGCCTTCCAGTTCATCAGCTACTACCATCCGCTCGACTACATCCAGGCCCTCGGCGCCGCCTATGAGCGCGAAGAGTCGCACGCCGCCAAGGACGCGATTGCCCAGATACTGACCAACAGCCGCATGTCGTCCGAAGGCCATCGTCCGATCTGTCAGGACACCGGCATTGCGCTGGTCTTCCTCAAGGTCGGAATGCAGGTGCAGTGGGACGCCACGCTATCGGTGCAGGACATGGTCAACGAAGGCGTGCGCCGCGCCTACGGCAACGTCGATAACCCGCTGCGGGCCTCGGTGCTGGCCGACCCGGCCGGTACGCGTAAAAATACCAGGGACAACACGCCGGCCGTGGTGCATTACGAAATCGTCGCCGGCGACCATCTCGAGGTAATCTGCGCGGCCAAGGGCGGCGGCTCGGAAGCCAAGGCCAAGTTCGCCATGCTGAATCCCTCGGACGACCTGGTCGAGTGGATACTCAAGACAGTGCCGACCATGGGTGCCGGCTGGTGCCCGCCCGGCATCCTCGGCGTCGGCATCGGCGGCACCCCGGAAAAGGCGATGCTGCTGGCCAAGGAAGCCATCATGGCGCCGGTTAACATCCAGGACCTCAAGGCGAAAGCAGCACGCGGCGAAAAGCTCGTACGCGCCGAGGAGCTGCGCCTCGAACTCTACGAAAAGGTCAATGCGCTGGGCATAGGCGCGCAGGGTCTCGGCGGACTGACCACGGTACTCGACGTCAAGGTGCTCGACTACCCGACGCACGCCGCCAACCTGCCCGTCGCGCTGATCCCCAACTGCGCCGCGACGCGCCACATCCATTTCCACCTCGACGGTTCCGGCCCGGCCAGGCTGCAGCCGCCCAGCCTCGAAGACTGGCCCAAGGTCACCTGGCAGGCCGACGCCGCCACGGCCACCCGCGTCGATCTCAACAGCCTGAGCAAGGCGCAGGTCGCCGCCTGGAAGCCCGGCCAGAAGCTGCTGCTCAACGGCAAGATGCTGACCGGCCGCGACGCCGCCCACAAGCGCATCGCCGACATGCTGGCGAAAGGTGAACAGCTCCCGGTTGATTTCACCAACCGGGTTATCTACTACGTCGGCCCGGTCGATCCGGTCAGGGACGAAGTGGTCGGTCCCGCCGGCCCTACCACGGCGACGCGGATGGACAAGTTCACGCGCATGATGCTGGAGCAGACCGGCCTGATCTCGATGATCGGCAAGTCAGAACGCGGCCCCGTGGCGATCGAGGCGATCAAGGACAATCAGTCGGCTTACCTGATGGCCGTCGGCGGCGCTGCCTATCTGGTCGCCAAGGCCATCCAGTCGGCCAGGGTGGTGGGTTTTGCCGACCTCGGCATGGAAGCCATCTACGAATTCGACGTGAAGGACATGCCGGTCACCGTCGCCGTCGACTCGACGGGCACCTCGGTGCACATCACCGGACCGAAGGAATGGCAGGCAAAGATCGGCAAGATTCCGGTCAGGGTGGCCTGATCCCTCCTGGCCCCGCTACGGCGGTTCGCGGCTTGCGGCAGAATCTCCGCTAGGCAGTGCGCCGAGTCAGCGCACGCAGCAAGGTCACAAACAGCGTCTCGGGATCAAAAGGCTTGATCAGGAAGTCGTTCATCCCCGCCTCGAAGCAGCGGGCCTTGTCCTCGGCAAAGGCGTTGGCGGTCATGGCAATGATCGGCGTGTCCCGATAGCCTTGTATTTCGCGTATCTGCCGGGTTGCTTCCAGCCCATTGACGTGCGGCATCTGCATGTCCATGAAAATGATCGCGTAGGCCGTCTTGCCGGCCATGGATACAGCCTCTGCGCCGTCCTCGGCCGTGTCGATCACCAGACCGATGTCTTCCAGCAGCATCCTCGCCACTTCCCGGTTCACCGGTTCATCATCGACCACCAGAATCCGCTGGCCGGAATAGCGCTGCCGGATAAGCGTCTCGGCACCGACATTCGCCGCCTGTTGCACCGCTTCCTCCTGTCCGTCCTGCTTCTTCAGCCTCGCAGTAAACCAGAAAGTGCTGCCTACCCCAGGGGCGCTGTAGACCCCGGCATCGCCCCCCATCAGTTCGGCCAGGCGCCTGGTAATCGCCAACCCGAGACCGGTGCCGCCGTACTTGCGCGTCATTGAATTGTCGGCCTGTTCGAAGGCGCTGAAGAGCCGGGAAATCGCTTCAGGCGCGATGCCGATGCCGGTATCCTGAACCTCGAAGCGCACCACCACCGAGTCGGCGGCCTCCTCCAGCTTGCGGGCGCGCAGTGTTACCGTACCTTTTTCGGTGAATTTGAGGGCGTTGGTGGCGTAGTTGAGCAAAGCCTGTTGCAAGCGCGTGAGGTCGCCCACCAGTCGGGATGGCAGGGATTCGGTCTCGACCCGCAGACTCAGGCCCTTGGCCCGGGCGCGTTCGGACAAGCTTGAGATGACATTGGCGAGCAGGCTGTCGACGGCGACCGGGGCCTCCTCCAGCACGAACTTCCCGGCTTCGATCTTGGAGATGTCGAGGATGTTGTTGATGATGCCCAGCAGATGCTCGGCTGACCGGTCTATGGTGTCCAGGCGCTCGGCCTGCTTTGGCGTCACACCTTCGCGACGCAGGATGTTCGCCATGCCGAGGATGCCGTTCATCGGAGTGCGGATCTCATGGCTCATGTTGGCCAGGAAGCTGCTCTTGGCGACGTTGGCGGCTTCGGCGGCTTCCTTGGCTCCTGCCAGCTCGAAAGTTCGAGCCAGTACCTGCTCCTCAAGGTGATAGCGATGCTGATCGAGTTCGGCTTCGGCCTGTTTGCGCTCGGTGACGTCGGTGATGAAGCCGTGCCAAAGGGTGGAACCGTCCGACTCCCGGTCGGCCAGTGCGCTGCCGAACAGCCAGCGCACCGTACCGTCGTCGAACTTCACCCGATACTCCTCGCGCCACGGAGTCAAGTCCTGCCCCGATTTCAGGACCGAAGCGAGGACGCGATCGTAGTCGTCAGGGTGGATATTGGCAAGCACCCTGGACGCATCCTCACGGACTTCCTCGGCGCTGACCCGGTATATGTCACGGATGGCTTCACTCGCAAAAGGAAAGCAGGAACTGCCATCGGGACGCATGCGATATTGATAGACGACTCCGGGGATCCGGCTAGAAATTTTTCGGAGGCGACTCAGCGCCTCTTCACGTGCGGCGTCCGCCTGCTTGCGCTCGGTGATATCCCTTACGAAGGCGAATAAGCGCTCATCCAGATCGGCCATGTACATGACGCTGACCTCCACGTTGATGATGCGGCCGTCCTTGCGCCTGTGCCGAGCCTCAAATTGAACATGCCCGTTTTCAACTATTTGACGGGTATGCGCGGCGATTTCCTCGGGAGCCTCGTCCGCCTCGATATCGAGGATGCTCAGACGCAGAAGTTCCTCGCGGGAATATCCGAGCATGCGGCAGATGGACTCATTGGCATCGAGTATCCGTGTCGATGAATCGGTGACCCAGAAGCCATCGAGCGAGGCCTGGACGACGGCGCGATATTCCTCGGCAATGTTCTCGTTGCGCTTGCGCTCGGTGATGTCCTGGGTAATGCCGACGGCACGCAGCGGGGTGCCATCCGGCGCAAATTCGAACTCCGCCTTCTGACGGACCCAGCGAACCGCTTTCGCCACCATGATGCGGTGTTCGTGGTCAAAGGCCTGACCCTTGAGTGCCGCCTGCCAGGCACGGTCGACGGCGCTTCGATCCTGCGCATGGGTGCGCGCCAGGTAGGCATCGTGATTTCCCGTCGCGCCTGCGGGCAGACCAAAGATGCGGCAGGCCTCGGCGGACAAGTGCATCGTGTCGGTGGTCAGATCGTAGACCCAGCTGCCGACTCGGGCGACAGCTTGTGCCCGGTTCAGCTCTGCCTTGCTCGCCTCGAGGTCGATCGTGCGACGGGCGAGATCGCTGCCGACCCTGTGCAGTTCAGTCAGCCGGTCCTGATAGGAACGTGCAAGAAAGGTAATAAGAGCTCCTGCCAGAGCCAGGACGATGATTTGCAGAGCGGCATGCATCACTGGCGAAGTGGGCAGGGGCGCCGGCAGAAAACCCCATGATTCACCCAGAGCCAACACGGCGGTCGTCACACCCGTCAGAACGGCCATGGCCAGCGCCGTTCGTGCGCCGATCAGCCAGCCGATCAGGACAATGATCGCCGGGTAGGAAATGACTATCGGCCCGCGCACGCCGCCCGTGAATATTGCTATTGCCGTCACCGCCGTCCAGGAGCCGAAGACCAGCATCTTGACCGAAGCGCCCATCCTGCCGACCGAAAGCAGATACCACCCTGCCACTGCCACCAGAAATATCAGGCCCTGGCCGGCAGCACGCTGGGGCTGATCCGGTGCAAGGACAAGGGTGGCCGTCATGGCCGCGGCGGAACCGACCGACAGGATCACGCTGGCGAACTTGAGGAAAGCCGGCGAAGGCTCCCAGGAAAGCGGCTTGTCGATCTGGTCGCCGGGACTTGAAGCAGGCTCGTTCTGTTTTGTCATTGCTGATGAAGTCCGGCGCTGAGCTTGAAATGAATAAGTCGGTTAAGGGTGTCTCGACGACTCGCTTCAGTGTAACGCGCCTGACATTGAAGCGGGTAGCGAGCCACGACTCTTCCCCTGCGCTGATGTCTCCATCGCCGCACCCGGTATCCTGCCGAGGCCGACCTCCAGCGCTTCCCCGATCATCCCCGGCGCCGGACCTCGACCAGCTGCAGCACGAGCTTCACCAGGACCTGCGGATCGATGGGTTTGGCGATATGGGCGGCCATGCCGACCGCGAGGCACTTGTCCCTGTCTTCCGCAAAGGCGTTGGCGGTCTGGCCGATAATCGGCAGGCCGGGTGCGAGCTCCCGTATCCGTCGCGTCGCTTCGTAACCGCCCATCACCGGCATCTGGATGTCCATCAGCACGATGTCGTAGGCGTCGGCGCCGTCACTGATCACGCGTTCGACCGCCTCGAGGCCGTTGCCGACCATCACCAGGCGCGCGCCGTCTTCGAGCAGGTTCACTTCCAGCACCAGCTGGTTGGTCTCGTCGTCCTCGGCCACCAGGATCGAGACGCCGGCCAGGGGCTTGTCGGGCAAGGCGACTCCGGCGGCATGGGCAGCTCTGCCTGCCGCTGCGAGGGCCGGGGCATAGGGCACCCGAAACTCGAAACGGCTGCCACCGCCGGGCGTGCTCTCGACCTTGATGTCGCCCTGCATGAGTTCGACGATGCGCTTGCTGATCGCCAGGCCCAGTCCGGTGCCGCCGAATTGCCGGGTGATCGAGCCATCGGCTTGCTGGAAGGGGTTGAAGACGTAGCGCAGTTGTTCTTGATCCATGCCGATGCCGCTGTCGGTGACTTGGAACACCAGCTGGTCGCCCTGGCGCGTGGCGGACAGGACGATGCGGCCGGCTTCGGTGAACTTGACGGCGTTGGTGAGCAGGTTGAGCAGTACCTGGCCGATGCGCAAGGGGTCGCTGACGCATGTCGCGGGCAATTCGGGGGCCTTGTCGAGTCGCAGTTCGAGTCCCTTGGCGCGGGCACGGTCGGCGACGAGGGCCAGCGACTGGTCGAGGGTCTCGATCAGGTCCATTTCAACGGCATCGATCTGCATCTGCCCGGCTTCGATCTTGGAGAAGTCGAGGATTTCATTGACGACCGCGACCAGCCGATCGCCGGAAGCGAGGATCTTTTCGAAGGCGTTGCGGGCCTTCCCGCTGTCCTGGTGGTTGCGCAGTCCGATGTGCGCAAAACCCAGCACGCCATTCATCGGGGTGCGGATCTCGTGGCTCATGTTGGCCAGAAACTCGCTGCGCAGCCGGGCCAGGTTCTCGGCAGCGATCAGCGCCTGCTCGCGCGCCTGAGCGGCCGCGTGCTGGACGCTCATGTCGACAATGCTGACGACGGCGCCGATGATCTCGCCCTTCTCGACAATGGGGCGGGTGGCGAGCGCCACCGGCACCGGACGCCCGTCGGCATGCCAGTAGATCACGTCGTCGAAGCGCGCTTCCTGGCCCGCCTGCCACGCCTGGCGTCCGCGGCACTCTTCGGCGGGAAAGTGGCTGCCGTCGGGCCGGCTATGATGAAAGAGCTCGTGCGCGGAACGGCCGATGACCTGTTCGGGGCGGTAACCAAGCATTTTGCAACACGCCGGATTGATGAAGGTCACGAGGCCGTCGACGTCGACACCAAAAAGCCCGTCGGCGGACGATTCGAGGATGCGGCTGGCCCGGGCTTCGGTGGCCACCAGTTCTGCCGTGCGCTGCTCCACCATTTCTTCGAGGTGCCGACGGTGATGTTCCAGTTCCGCGTCGAGTTGCTTGCGTTCGGTGATGTCCTGCGTGATGCCCACCAGCCTGTGCGGCGCCCCATTCGGGGCCAACTCGAGTTCGCCCTTCTGGCGCACCCAACGGACCTCGCCAGCAACCATGATGCGGTGTTCATGGTCAAAAGCCGCGCCCTTGAGCGCCTCGCGCCAGACGCGATCGACTGCGCTGTGGTCGTCGGAATGGACACGCTCCAGATAGGCTTCATAACTGCCGCTCGTGCCGTCGCCCCGACCAACGATGCGACAGGCCTCGACAGACAAGCGCATCGTGGCGCTGCCGATGTCATACACCCAGCTGCCGACTTTGGCGACCGCTTGCGCCTGGTCCAGTTCTGCCTTGCTCGCCTCCAGGTCGATGGTGCGGCGGGTGAGATCCCGGCCGATATTGCGCCGATCTTCGAGGCGGGCCTGATAGGAGTTCACCAGAAAGACGATCAGCGATGTCGAAATGATGACAATAAGGACTTGAACGACTCCGTACATGATGGGCGGAGTCGGTGGCTGGGTTGGCAGAACCGCCACTGATTCGGCTACCACGAAGCCGACAATGGTCGCCACGGTCAGATGACCCATCACTCGGGCCGCCTTCGGGCTGATCAGCCAGCCGATCAGGAAAATGATTGCCGGGTAGGCGACGGCTATCGGGGTACGCACGCCACCGTTGAACACGCAAATCCCCGTGATCACGACCCATGAGCCGATCGACAGCACCTTGACGGCGGCAGATGTCTTTCCCCGTTCCAGAAGAAACCAGCCCGTCGCCCCGACCAGCAGCGCCAGTGCCGGCCCGACATAGCGCGCAGTCTGATCCGGCGCGACAACGCGGATCACGATCATGAAGGCGATCGCACCGGCCAGCAGTGTGACGATGGCAAGCCTGAAAAAAACCGGGGATGGCTCCCAGAAAACCTGGTTAATGGAATCGTCGCCGGAGGGTGGCAGAGGCATGTTCTGTTGTTTCATCACTGAGAGTGCCGGCGAGACGATTGCCGCAAGAACATCGCACCCGGACGGATCACACGATCCCTTGAGCATTACTTAGGTAATAGACGCATTGTAACCCCGCCGGCCAGCTCCCGATACCGGCATCGAGCAGCCGATCACGCGGTAAACTGCATCACGCCCTTTCCGCTGAACCATCCCAGTCACCGACCCGATGATCGCTACGCTGCCCAACGTCCCTGCAGTTGCTCGCGCAACAAGGCCATGATCGGAGTCTTCGATTCCGGTCTTGGCGGGCTTTCCGTTCTGGCCGCGCTGGTCGAGGCGTTGCCGCGGGCCGACTTCAGCTACTTCGCCGACACTGCCCATGTCCCTTACGGCAACAAGAGCGAAGAACAGATCCAGGGCCGCGTGCTGGCCATCGGCGAACACCTCGCGAGTCGCGGTTGCGGCCTGCTGGTGGTGGCCTGCAATACCGCCACCGCAACGGCGGTGCAGGCCCTGCGTGCTGCCCATCCCGGCATCCCGGTGGTCGGCGTCGAACCGGGCATCAAGCCGGCGGCGCAAGCGAGCAGAAGCGGCCGCATCGCGGTGCTGGCGACAGAGGCCACCGCCAACAGCCAGCGCCTGAAACACTTGATCCGCGACCACGCCGGCCATGCGGAGGTCTTCGTCGAGCCCTGCCCCGGCTGGGCCACGCATGTCGAAATGCTGCAACTTGACGATCCGGCGCTGGCCGCCGACGTCCGCGCCCGCGTCGAACCGCTGCTGGCCATGGGGGTCGACCAGATCGTTCTGGGCTGCACTCACTACAGCTTTCTCGCGCCGCTGCTGAAGCAAGTCATAGGCACGCGCGCGGAACTGGTCGATGTCGCCGATGCGGTGGCGCGACAGGCGCAACGCCTGGCGGGAGGACTTGCGCTCGGCTCCGGCCGGCTGCACCTGCACGCCTCGGCATATCCGGAACGCCTCTACGCCGCGCTGCCGCCCCTGCGCCTCGGCCACATCGCTGCGCGAGTCAGCGCCTCGCCTGTCTAGCCGGCAGTGCTGCCGGGCCTCAGGTCGCGAAAGCCACCGCCCGGTCCCGACCGTTCGCTTTGGCCTGATAGAGAGCGCGGTCCGCGCATTGAATCAAGCCTTCAGCCGACTCGGCATGTTCCGGGGCCGCAGCGATTCCAATCGAGATCGTGGTCTGGATACGCATTTCTCCGACCGTTACGGTCGTCTCGCGAAAGGCCTTGAGCAACTGCGCAGCGCGATCGATCGCGATATCCAGTGGCATTTTTGGCAACACCAGCAAAAACTCCTCACCGCCGTAGCGGCAAACAATGTCCTCTATACGCGCGTTCTCCGACAACAGGTGGCTAAGCGCCCGCAGCACTTCATCACCCGCCGGATGCCCATAGGTATCGTTCACCTTCTTGAAGTGATCGACATCGAGCAGCACCATGGTCAATGGCGCTCCTTCCCTTCGGCAGCGCGCCAGTTCGCGTTCAAGCGTGCCCTCGAGGTAGCGGCGATTGAAGAGCCCCGTAAGAGAATCGCGGTTGGCTTGTTCGCGCAGTTTTTCCTGCAAGTCGTGAATCTTCCCGATCTGTTCGTGCAGGATCGCGTTGGCCCCTTCGAGGGTTTTTTTCTGACTGTCCAGCGTATCCTGGACGTTATGCAGTTGATTGATATAGGCGAAGAACTCGATGCCTATCAACGACAGATAGACCGCCAGGCCAATGATCGCAGACAGGGTCACCAGACCGCTGGTATCCGCGGAAACATGGAATGCGATCACAGTGGTGGAGGCAAGGGCGCCGCTTGCAAATGCCAGCGGGCAGGTCAGAATACCTGGCACGCCACGGGTTATCGTATGGTTCAGCAAGTTGGCGAGAAACAGCGCAATGCTTATCCACAGCGGGAAGCCGAGGCCGGCGACCCAGGCACCGGACACCACGGCGTCAACGATCATGCTGTTGAGTTCGCTCTGCTCCCGATCCCCGGCTTTTCGTGTGAACCAGTACATCAGGTGCGGATAGATCAGGAATTGCAGGACGAACAAGGTCCAGACGATCGGGCCATGCCCCCTCGGCAGCATGTGCAGACCAATCGGCACGCAGATCAGGGCAAACGCCGCCACTCGTACCCGGTAGCCGTTGGCCACTACCCATCGATGCGTTTTTGTGAAGTCGGTCATGATTCGGTTCAGGTTGTCATCCAGATCACAGGCACCCTGCCCGCGCGCTACGGATTTCTCAGCGGCGCTCGGCGCGAATTACGCCCGGCACCTCATGCAGCAGGGATAGTACCTTCTTCAGGGCTCCCTTATCCATCAACTCGACGACAAAGCCCATGTGTGCAATGCCGCCCCTGGACTGCGTCTTGACCGCCGTAACATTGATCTTTTCGCGCGACAGCACATCGGATATGTCGCGCAGCAGCCCTTGCCGGTCCCCCGCGTCGACCAGCAGGTCGACCGGATAGACGGCGCCTGACTGGGCGCCCCATTCGGTACTGATGACCCTCTCCGGATTGCGCGCCGCCATGTTGCGGAAGTTGCTGCATTCAATCCGGTGGATCGATATTCCCTTGCCGCGCGTGACAAAGCCGATGATGGCGTCCGGCGGCATCGGCTTGCAGCACGTCCCTACTTGCGTCAGCAACTTGTCCACGCCGACCACCAGAATCCGGCTGTCGCCGGCGCGACTCTTGCGCGTGTGGATTTCCGGCTCGGGCGGCAGGGCTTCCGCGCCGCCGCGCAAGGCCACGTCGATCGCCCGCATGCCGACCTCGCCGCGCGCCGCGGCAAGGAACAGCGCCTCGGCGCTTTTCAGCCCGAGCTTGACCGCGAGTTCATCGAGATTCGCCTGGCTCTGACCTTGGCGTTGCAACTCCCTGGTAACCAGGCTGCGCCCCTGTGCCAGCATCTCTGCTTCATCCTGCGCCGCGAACCATTGCTTGGCCTTCGACCGCGCGCGCGACGTGGCGAGATAGCCCTGCGCCGGATTCAGCCAGTCGCGCGACGGGCCGCCGCTCTTGGCGGTGACGATCTCGACGCGCTGCCCGTTGGCGAGCGGCGTGTTGAGCGGCACCATGTGGCCGTCGATCTTCGCCCCGCGGCAACGGTGGCCGAGATCGGTATGCAGGCGATAGGCGAAATCCAGCGGCGTGGCACCGCGCGTCAGGTCGATCACCTTGTCCTGCGGCGTCAGCACATAGATGGTGTCGTCCAGCGCGGCTCGCTTGAACTGCTGCACCCATTCCGCCGAATCCGCTATTTCATCGCGCCATGACAGCAGTTGCCGCAGCCAGGAAATCTTGTCTTCGTAAGCACCACCGGCATTGACCGAACTGCCCGACTCCTTGTAGCGCCAGTGGGCAGCGACGCCCAGCTCGGCATGCTCATGCATCTCGCGGGTGCGAATCTGCACCTCCAGCGCACGGCCGTCCTCGGCCTCCACGGCGGTGTGCAGCGAGCGATAGAAGTTGCCCTTGGGATGCGATATGTAGTCGTCGAATTCGCCGTGAATCGGCTGCCACAGGTGATGGACAACACCCAGCGCCGTATAGCAATCCCTGATTTCATCGACGATGATGCGCACCGCACGGACGTCATACACTTCGGCAAAGTCGATGTCCTTGCCGCGCATCTTGTTCCAGATGCTGAAGATATGTTTCGGCCTGCCATATATTTCGGCGCGGACGCCGACGGCGGCCATCTCGGCCTCGAGGCGAGCCACCGCAGCAACGATGAAACCCTCGCGCTCCGAGCGCTTTTCGTCCAGCATCGTCGCGATGCGCTTGTAGGTATCCGGTTCCAGATAGCGAAAGGAAAGGTCTTCGAGTTCCCACTTCACATGCCAGATGCCCAGCCGGTTGGCCAGCGGCGCGTAGATCAACTGGCTTTCCCTGGCCATTTCCTCGCGCAGGGCGCCCGGCTGGTCGTTGAGGAAGCGCAGTGTCTGCACGCGGCTGGCCAGGCGCAACAGAACCACGCGAATGTCATCGACCATCGCCAGCAACATCTTGCGCAGGATCTCGGCCTGGGTCTTCACATCGGTCCGCACCTCGCCCACGCCCGCCGCGGCACGCGTCAGCGGACGCAGGCTGCCCAGCCGGTGCAGGCCGGCCACCAGACCGGCCACGGTATCGCCAAAACTGACTTTCAGGCGTTCGCTGCAGTCCGGCACATGATCGCTGGCGGCAAACAGCAAGGCCGCGATGCGCGCATCGACATCGAGATCGAGCGAGGCCACGATCAGGGCCATGCCCATGGCGTGCTGCAGGATGGATTCCCCGGTACCGAGTACTTTCTCGGCATAGGCCTCGCGCGCCAGAGCCAGCGCCGCAGCCGCACGAGCCGCCGCGGCCTCGGGCAAACCGAGGCACAGCTGTGACAGCGCGTCGGCTTCGCCGTTCGACTGCCGGAGGGAATGCACTACGGAGACCATGGTTCAATTATCCCATGCGGCGATTTCCGCGTGGATACCGTCCCAGGCGCAGGCGCACTGGGACATAATTCCCCGGTCCATGAAAAAGCTGCCGCATGTCTCCCCCTATCTGCTGCTGACCCTGGCCAACCTGCTCTGGGCCGGCAACTGGATCATCGGCCGCGCCTTCCGCGGCGAGCTGCCGCCGATCGCGCTGTCGTTCTGGCGCTGGGTGGTGGCCCTGCTCTGCCTGCTGCCGCTGTCCTTGCCGCATGTGCGCCGCGACTGGCCGCAACTGCACGCCGTCTGGCCGTGGCTGCTGCTCTATGGCGCGCTGGGCACCGGCGGCTACAACGCGCTGGCCTACCTCGGCCTGCAATACACCACCGCCATCAACGGCACGCTGCTGAATTCCTTCGTGCCGATCATGATCGTGCTGATTTCCTGGCTGCTGCTGGGCAAGCGCCTGCATGCACGCGAGGCGGCGGGCATCCTGGTCTCCTTCATCGGTGTCCTCGGCATCGTCGCCCGCGGCGACCTGCAACACCTGCGCGAACTTGCGCTGAACGTGGGCGACCTCTGGATCCTCGCTTCGGTGCTGGCCTGGTCGGCCTACACCCTGCTGCTGTCGCACCGGCCGGCGGTCCATCCGCTGTCCTTCCTGACCGCCATCAGCGTCACCGGGCTGCTTTTCCTGTTCCCCTTCTACCTCTGGGAAATGGCCCAGGGCCGCCATATCACGCCGACGCCGGGGGCGATTGCCGGCATCGTCTATACCGGCGTGGGCCCCGCCTTCCTCGGCTACATCCTGTGGAATCGCGGCGTCGCCGAAGTCGGTGCGGCTCGTGCCGGGCTGTTCATGCACCTGGTTCCCGCCTTCGGCATCGTGCTGTCGATGATCTTTCTCGACGAAAAACCCGCCCCGTACCACGCCGTCGGTATCGGCCTGATTTTTGCCGGCATCTGGCTCAACACACGGCGCGCAAGATGATCCGCAAGCTTCGCGCATGGTGGCGTCAGCGTCGGGGCGAACGCCTCGAAATTCCCGATGCACTGTGGCATGAAGCCGAAGCCGCCCTGCCCTTTCTTGGCCACCTGACCCCGGACGAGCGCGCACGTCTGCGCCAGCTGGCCCGCGAGTTCATCGCCGCAAAGGAATGGAGCGGTGCGCAGGGCCTGCAACTGACACCACGCATCCAGGTAGCCATTGCGCTGCAGGCCTGCCTGCCGGTTTTGCATCTGGGTCTCGACTGGTATGCCGGCTGGGTCGGCATCGTGGTCTATCCGGGGGACTTCCTCATTCCGCGCCGGATGATGGACGAGGATGGCGTTGTGCATGAATTCGACGACGAGGTCATGGGTGAAGCCTGGTATGGCGGGCCGGTGCTGATCTCCTGGTTCGAGCATCCGCAGGACGCCGATGGCATCAACGTGGTGATCCACGAATTCGCCCACAAGCTGGACATGAAAAGCGGCGAGGCCGATGGCCTGCCGCCGCTGCATGGCGACATGTCGAAGCAGCGCTGGATCGAAGTCATGAGCCGTGCCTTCGAGCATTTCCAGCAGCGGGTCGATAGCGGCGAAGATACGCTGCTCGACCCCTACGCTGCGGAGCTGCCCACCGAGTTCTTCGCCGTCGCCAGCGAGGCCTTTTTTCAGACGCCGGAAATGCTCAGGGGAGAGTACCCGGAGGTCTATGAGCAGTTGCGCGACTTTTACTGCCAGGACCCGCTGATCAAGCGCAGCGGTGCCTGAGAGTCTGCGAACCCGAGCCGCACCAATCCGTCAGGGCAACGATGTCCATCCCTGCATACAGTCCCCGACATGCCCGGCGGGGACATATCAACTCTGAAATTTCCACCACAGACCTTGAATCACAATCCCCCCGGAGAAACCTGATGAAAATGCCAATGCACTTGGACGTTCTTGCCAGCCTCGCGGTATTCTTCGTTTCATTGCCCTGCTTCGCCGCAGACGAACCGGATCACAACTTGAAGGTGGTCATCATTCGGCATGGCGAGAAACCAAAAAAAGGCGAAGGCTTATCCTGTACAGGAGAGAATCGGGCTCGGGAACTTCCTGAAGTTCTTTACCGAAAATTCAATAAACCGGACTATATCTATGTCCCTGCGCTGGGTTCAGGCAACCCGCCAGTACATGGCAGAATGTTCCAGACCGCCCTTCCAGTCGCTACCAAGCACGATCTGTCGATCAACAAGGAATACGCTGGGCATGATTACAAAAATATTTCCGAAAGTGTTCTGAAGAAAACCGGTACGGTTCTTATGGTCTGGAATCACAGCTACTTGCCAGCGCTTGTCAAAAGCCTGGGTATCGATAGTCCGCCACGTTGGCACGACAATGATTTCGACAGCATCTGGATCATCACTTACCCGGAAGGCAAGGCGGTACTGTCGTTCGACAAGGAAGGACTTTCCCCATCCTCCGCCTGCAACAATTGACCGGTAGAACCGGGACATCAATTGCGGGTGGGAAATGTTCCGTCGGTGTCCCGCAAAAGAAAAAGCACCTAGCCATAACCGGGCTAGATGCTTGAATGGGTGGGGTGACCGATGGGGCTCGAACCCACGACAACTGGAATCACAATCCAGGACTCTACCAACTGAGCTACGGCCACCACCGAAACTGCACGCCGTCCGGAAAGAAAACCCGGTTGGGCAGGGGGCGAATTATGGGAGATGGCAGAAAAAGAATCAAGCCATCAGCCTTCCCGAGCTTGTCACCCAGGATGAACTCGCGTAAACTCTTTGCAGAACGTTGTTCTGCTATGCAGTTCTTTAAGCCCCCCCCCAGACTGCGATCACGCACCCACCAAAGGACCGAACATCCATGGATCTCAATTTCACTGCCGAAGAGCAGGCATTCCGCGAAGAAGTGCGCGGCTTTCTGCGCGCCAGGCTGCCCGCCGAAATCAGTCGCAAGGTCCTCGGCGGCAAGCGCATGGAGAAGAGCGATTTCGTTCGCTGGCAACAGATACTGAACGGGCAGGGATGGGGCGCCGTGGCCTGGCCCACCGCCTTTGGCGGCACAGGCTGGAATGCCGTGCAACAGCACATTTTCGAGGACGAATGCGCCGAAGCGGGGGCACCCATGCAACTGCCCTTCGGCCTCAAGATGGTGGCGCCCGTGATCATGGCTTTTGGCAACTCGGCGCAGCAGCAACGCTATCTGCCGCGCATCATCGACGGCACCGACTGGTGGTGCCAGGGTTATTCCGAGCCCGGTTCGGGCTCCGACCTGGCTTCGCTCACGACCCGCGCTGTCAGGGAAGGCGAGCATTACGTGGTCAATGGACAGAAGACCTGGAACACCCTCGGGCAATACGCCGACTGGATTTTCTGCCTGGTGCGCACCTCTACCTCCGGCCGCCGGCAGGAAGGCATTTCCTTTCTGCTGATCGACATGAAGACGCCGGGCATTACGGTGCGCCCGATCATCATGATGGACGGCGAACACGAGATCAACGAGGTCTGGTTCGAGGACGTCAGAGTACCGGTGCAGAACCTGATCGGCGAAGAAAACAAGGGCTGGACCTACGCCAAGTTCCTGCTCGGCCACGAGCGCACCGGTATAGCCGGCGTCGGCCGCTCGAAGCGCGAACTGCACAAGCTGAAGGAAATCGCGCGCAAGGAAACCGCCAATGGCCGCCTGCTGATCGAGGACCAGCGCTTCCGCGACCGCATCGCGCAAGTCGAACTCGAACTCATGGCGCTTGAGATCACCAACCTGCGAGTAATTTCCGCCGAAGGCGAGAAAAAGCGTGCGCCGGGACCGGAAGCCTCCATCCTCAAGATCAAGGGTTCCGAAATCCAGCAGATGCTGACTGAACTGCAAATGCAGGCGCTTGGCCATTACGCCCTGCCCTACGTGGAAGACGGGCTGAGTGCCGACTGGCCGGGCGACGCGCTGATGGAGGCCTATGGCGACCATGCCCCCGCGCTCTCCGGCCATTATTTCAACTACCGAAAGACCACCATCTACGGCGGCTCCAACGAAATCCAGAAAAACATCATCTCGCAGATGATCCTGGGACTGTAACCATGGACTTCAACTACACCGAAGAACAACTCGCGCTGCAGGACACCCTGCGCCGTTTCATTGCGAAGGACTACCCCTTCGAACATCGCCGCGCACTGGCAAAATCCGCCGACGGTTTCGATCGCGACGCATGGAAGACCTTTGCCGATTTCGGCATCCTCGCCCTGCCTTTCCATGAGGATTTTGGAGGGCTGAACGGCAACGCCGTCGACATCATGCTGGTGATGGAAATGCTCGGCCGCGGCCTCGCACTGGAGCCCTATGTTTCCGCCGTCGTACTCTGCGGCGGACTGATCCGCGATGCGGGCAGCAACACCCAAAAGGAAGCTCTGCTACCCGCGATTGCCGGCGGCGAGCTGATGCTGGCACTGGCCCACTTCGAGGCCGGCGTCCGTTACCAGCTCGATCATGTCGCCACTACCGCTACGGCCAACGGTGCCTACTGGCAGATCAGCGGAACCAAGACCGTGGTACTGGGGGCGCCGTCCGCCGACCAGCTGATCGTTTCAGCAAATAGCGGCCAGGGAATCTCCCTGTTCCTGGTCGATGCCAAGGCTCCCGGCGTCACGCTGCGCAGCTATCCGACGCAGGACGGCGCACGGGCTGCCGACATCAAATTCGCTAACGTCACGGTCGGCGCCGATGCACTGATCGGCGCTGCCGGCGGTGCACTGCCCATCATCGAACGCGCCGTCGACTACGCCAACGCCGCGCTCTGTGCCGAAGCCGTCGGCATCATGTCGGCGCTGAATGAAATCACGCTCGAATACCTCAAGACCCGCAAGCAGTTCGGCGTGCCGATCGGCAAGTTCCAGGCGCTGCAGCACCGCATGGCCGACATGGTGATCGCCACCGAGCAGGCCCGTTCCATGGCCACGCTGGCCGCGGTCCGCGTCGACTCGGCCGATGCCGCGGAGCGCAGCCGTTCGGTCGCCGCCGCCAAGACCTACGTCACGCAGTCGGCACGTCTGGTCGGCCAGCAGGCGGTGCAACTACACGGCGGCATGGGTGTCGTCGACGAACTCAACGTCAGCCATTACTTCAAGCGCCTGACCATGATCGGCCTGACGTTTGGCGACGCGGACTACCACCTCGGCCGCTTCAGCGACACTCTGCTCGCGGCATGACCAGCCAGGTAATCAATCGCAGGGATCTCGAATTCCAGCTGTTCGAGGTACTCGATGTCGAGTCACTGACCTCCCGCCCGCGCTACGCCGAGCACAGCAAGGAAACCTTCCTCGCCGTACTCGATACGGCCGAGGCGATGGCCACCGAAAAGTTCGCGCCGCACAACCACAAGGCCGACGAGCACGAGCCGACTTTCGACGGCCGGCGCGTAAGCATGATTCCCGAGGTCAAGGAAGCGCTGAAAGCCTTCTGCGACGCAGGCTTCATCGCCGCGGCGCACGACTTCGAACGCGGCGGCATGCAGTTGCCTGTGGTCATGACCCAGGCCAGTTTCTCGCTGTTCAAGAGCGCCAATGTCGGCACCGCCGCCTATCCCTTCCTCACCATCGGCAACGCCAACGTCATCCACCGCTTCGGCACCGAGGCGCAGCACAGGAAGTATCTCGAACCTCTGCTGGCCGGGCGCTTCTTCGGCACCATGGCGCTGACCGAGCCGCAGGCCGGGTCGAGCCTGTCCGACATCACCACCAGCGCCACACCGAATGCCGACGGCACCTACTCGCTCTCCGGCAACAAGATTTTCATTTCCGCCGGCGACCACGATCTGAGCGAGAACATCATTCACCTGGTGCTGGCCAAGATTCCCGGCGGGCCGCCGGGGGTCAAGGGAATCTCGCTGTTCATCGTGCCCAAGTTCCGCGTCAATGACGACGGCACGCTCGGTCAACGCAACGACGTGACGCTGACCGGCCTGATCCACAAGATGGGCTATCGTGGCACTACCTCGACCATGCTGGCTTTCGGCGAGCAGGGACAATGCATCGGGGAACTGGTGGGCGAGCCGCACAAGGGCCTGTCCTGCATGTTCCACATGATGAACGAAGCCCGCATCGGTGTCGGCATGGGCGCCGTGATGCTGGGCTACCGCGGCTACCTGGCCTCGCTGGAGTATGCGAAGGAACGCCCGCAAGGCCGCGCGCCGACCAACAAGAACCCGGCCGAACCGCAAGTGCCGATCATCGAGCATGCCGATGTCAAACGCATGTTGCTGGCGCAGAAGGCCTATGTCGAAGGCGGCTACGCGCTGTGCCTGTATTGCGCGCGGCTGGTCGATGAAACAAAAGTCGGCTCTGGCGAGGCGGCGATACAGGAATCCGGCCTGCTGCTCGACCTGCTGACGCCGATCGCCAAATCCTGGCCCTCGCAGTGGTGCCTCGAAGCCAACAGCCTCGCCATCCAGATCCATGGCGGCTATGGCTATACCCGCGAATATCCGGTCGAGCAGTTTTACCGCGACAACCGCCTCAACCCGATCCACGAAGGCACGCACGGCATCCAGGCGCTGGACCTGCTGGGACGCAAGGCAGTGATGAACAACGGCGCGGCGATGAAGTTGTTCGCCGCCGAAATACGGAAGACCATCGCCGAAGCGCAGGCAGACGAAGCCCTCGCCGGCTACGCCGCAGAGCTCGGCGCCGCGCTGGGTGACGTGGCCGCCACGCTGCAGGCGCTCGGCCCCGTACTGGCGACCAATCCGACACTGGCACTGGCCAATGCCGTGCTCTTCCTCGAAGCATTCGGCCACACGGTCATCGCCTGGATCTGGCTGCGCCAGGCATTGGTGGCGCAGCGCGGCTTGCGGCAGGGCGTCGCGATCGACGCTGCCTTCTATCGTGGCAAACTGGCGGCCTGCCGCTGGTTCTACCGCTGGGAACTGCCCAAGACCCGGCAATGGCACGAACTGCTGCGCAGCCTCGACGACACGACCCTGACCATGCCCCCGGAATCCTTCTGAACCCATGAGCGATCCCCACATTCTCGTCACCGATCAGGACGGCATCGTCAGCATCGAGATCAGCCGCCGCGAAAAGAAGAACGCCATCACCGGCGACATGTATCGCGCCATGAGCGAAGCCCTGTGCCATGCCCGCGAGCAGCGCCACGTCAGGGCGGTGCTGATTCGCGGCCAGAGCGACCTGTTTACGGCCGGCAACGATCTTGGCGACTTCCTGCAGCGCAAGGCCGGCGACCCGAGTGCCGCAATTCCCTTCCTGCACCTGCTGTCGGCCTTCGAGAAGCCGCTGGTGGCCGCCGTCGCCGGCAATGCCGTGGGCATCGGCACGACACTGCTGCTGCACTGCGACCTGGTGTATGCAGCAGAAAATGCATTGTTCCAGCTGCCCTTCGTCAACCTGGCCCTGTGCCCCGAGGCCGGCTCCAGCCTCCTGCTGCCACGCGTCGCCGGCTACCAGCGCGCGGCCGAACTGCTGTTGCTGGGCGAACCCTTCGACGCCGCGACGGCGCGCGAAGCCGGCTTCGTCAATCGCGTCGTCGCCGCCAGTCAGTTGATGGACACGGCCATGGCCGCGGCGAAGAAACTCGCCGCCCTGCCGGCGTCTTCGCTGGCTGTGACCAAGGCGCTGATGAAGCGACCACCCGACCGCAGCGCGCTGGAAGCCATGGACGAAGAAGTCATTTTCTTCTCCGACCTGGTGGCCGAGCCCGCCGCCAAGGAAATCTTCAGCGCCTTCCTCGAAAAGCGCCGCCCCGATCCAGAGAAAATTCACGGACACAAGCCATGAGCAGCAACATTCCCGAGGGCTTCAAGCTGCTCAAGCGCGGCGGCGGCTACCTGACCAGTCTCGGCCCCTGGTACTACCGCCTCGACGAAACAAAGGGCGAGCGCGGCCAGCTGATTCTCGCCATCCGCATCGAGGACCGGCATACCAACATCCGTCATATCGCCCACGGTGGCTTCCTCGTCACCATGGTCGACACGGCGCTGGGCATCGTCGTCTCCAGTTCGCGCGAGCCGCCGCAGCCCATCGTCACGGTCAGCCTTACCACCAACTTCATCACCAGCGCAGAACCCGGTAACTGGGTCGAAGCCCATGTCGACATCGACCGCATGGGCGGCCGCCTGGCCTATGCCAGTTGCCGGCTGGTGACGGGGACGCGCACCATCATGACCGGTAGCGGCGTCTTTGCCCTGATGAAGCCGGTCACGCCGCGCGAACAGCCGGACGGCTGAGAGCCTATGAATAAATCTACTGCGCGTGCCGGATCAGGGATTGGGCGGTGCTCGCTATCCTCACGTATAGCGACATACGCTCCGGTAGCTGCGCTCCGGCCGCACCCCGCTGCGGCCCGCTCGCTACGATTTCTTCACAGGCTCTAGACATATGCAAAAGATCCACGTCCTGCTGAAAAAGGAAGAACTCGACGCCCAACGCCTCGAAGGCAAGGTGGTGGTGGTGCTCGACATCCTGTTCGCCACCTCGTCCATCGTCACCGCGCTGGCCCACGGCGCAACCGAAGTCATCCCCACGCTCGACGGCCGCGCCGCACAGGAGGCGGCCAAAGCCTTTCCGGAAGGCTCCTATGTGCTGTCCGGCGAACTCAATGCCGACACCCTGCCCGGCTTCGTCCATCCGACACCGCAAGCCCTGCTGAAAGAAGGCATCGAAGGCCGCCGCCTGATCTACTGCACCACCAACGGAACCGTCGCGCTGGCCAAGTCGAAAGGCGCCGCCCACGTCTATGCCGCCGCGCTGCTCAACGGCCGCGCCGTGGTGGATCGCATCGTCGCGCACCATCCCGACAGCACGATCCTGATCGTCTGCTCCGGTTCGGCCGACAATTTCAACCTGGAAGATTTCTACGGCGCCGGTTACCTGGTTTCGCTATTTCATGGTCGCGTCGCCAGCGCCGAGTTTTCCGATGCGGCGCTCGCGGCCGAACTGCTGCACGACCACTGCGATGGCCTCGACGCCCTGCGCCGCGCCCGCGTAGGTCGCATGATGCTGGCACGCCGGCTCGATGCCGAGGTCGCCTTCGCCGCACAGGAAAGCTGTTACGGCGTGGTGCCGCTGCTGCAGGGCGGCGCCCTGCGTCCGGTTTGAATCAGAGGAAAACACAATGAACATCCCGGCCAAGACCTTCAAGTACTACTGGGAAGATTTCCCTGTCGGCAAGGTCCGCGAGTTCGGCGGCGTCACCCTGACCGCCGAAGCCATCATCGACTTCGCCCGCCAGTTCGACCCGCAGCCCTTCCACCTCTCCGAGGAAGGTGGCAAGAACAGCCTGTTCGGCGGCCTCTGCGCCAGCGGCTGGCATACCTGCGCGCTGGCCATGCGCATGATGTGCGATGCCTACCTGCTGGAAACGGCGAGCCTCGGTTCGCCGGGGCTGGAAAACATTCGCTGGCTGAAACCGGTGCGCCCCGGCGACACCCTGCACGTGCGCACCGTGGTACTCGAAGCGCGCCCCCTCGACAGCAAACCTCATGTCGGCCTGGTGCGCAACCGCTGGGAGATGCTGAACCAGAACAACGAGGAAGTCATGCAGATGGAAGGCTATGGCATGTTCCTGCGGCGGGATGTCCCGAAGGCCGACGACATCCGAGCATGAGCCCCGAGCAGCTCATCGACCAGCCTTTTGCTACCTATTCCGGGCTGATACGGCAGCAGGCCCGGACCCGTCCCGGTCACCCGGCGCTGATCCAGGACCAGCGCACCGTCTCCTTCGCCGCCCTGGACGCCATGATGGATCGCGTCGCCGCCACGCTGCAACGCAACGGCGTCCGCCCCACCGAGGCGGTGGCGATCTGCGCCGGCGCCTCGCTCGAATATGCCGCGGTGTTTCTTGGCGCCCTGCGCGCCGGGGTCGCGGTCGCGCCCCTGGCGCCCTCCTCGACGGCGCAAAGCCTTGCCGACATGGCGGCGAACGCCGAAGCCCGATTGATGTTCGTCGACGCCACCACTGCGCAAGAGCTCGGCCCGGTTCGTTCCGACATCAAGGCGCGCTTCATCGCGCTTGACGACAGCTCAGGTGGCGAGCCCTTCTCGCGCTGGCTGGCGCCGGTCGGAAGCACGCCGACAGGTGTCGACATCCGGCCCGAGTGGCCCTTCAACATCATCTATTCCTCGGGCACCACCGGCATGCCGAAGGGCATCGTGCAGCCGCACGGCATGCGCTGGGCGCATGTGCAGCGCGCGCGGCTGCAAGGCTACGGCCCCGATGCGGTGACCGTGATCGCCACGCCGCTCTACTCCAACACCACGCTGGTCAGCTTCTTTCCCACCGTAACGCTGGGCGGTACGGTGGTGCTGATGGCGAAGTTCGATGCGGCGAAGTATCTGGCGCTCGCCGAAAAGTATCGCGCCACGCACACCATGCTGGTGCCGGTACAGTACCAGCGCCTGATGGCGCGCCCCGATTTCGACCGCTACGACCTTTCCAGCTTCCGCATGAAGCTGTGCACCAGCGCGCCGTTCTCGGCCGCCTTGAAGGCCGACATCCTCAAGCGCTGGCCCGGCGGCCTGGTCGAGTACTACGGCATGACCGAAGGCGGCGGCACCTGCATCCTCGCCGCCCATGAGCATCCGGACAAACTCGCCACCGTCGGCGCGCCGGCCGAAGGCCACGACATGCGCCTGATCGACGAGTCCGGCCGGGAAGTGCCACGCGGCGAGATCGGCGCAATTGGTGAAATCGTCGGCCATTCGCCAGCCATGATGAACGGCTACCACCGCCAGCCGGAGAAGACCCGCGAGGCCGAGTGGTACGCGCCCGACGGCAAGCGTTTCATCCGCACCGGCGATGTCGGCCGCTTCGACGCCGACGGATTTCTGACGCTGATGGACCGCAAGAAGGACATGATCATTTCCGGCGGCTTCAACGTCTATCCCAGCGATCTGGAAGCCGTGCTGCTGCAGCACCCCGACGTAGCGGAAGCGGCCGTGGTCGGCGTCGCCTCGGAACACTGGGGCGAAACCCCGGTGGCCTTCGTCGTTGCAGGAGCGAGCTTGCTCGCGAAACACCCGCCAACGCGAGCAAGCTCGCTTCTACGGGACGTCGAGCAGATCAAGGAATGGGCCAACGAGCGCCTCGGAAAGACCCAGCGTCTTGCTGCCGTGGAGATTGTCGAGGCCCTGCCGCGCAGTGCCATCGGCAAGGTATTGAAGCGCGAACTGCGCGATGCGTATCGCCCTGCGGCGACATTGTGACTGTGAGGAACCCGAACATGAGCATCGAAAACCGCGTCACCCGACTGCTCGGCGTCAAACATCCGATCATCCAGGCCCCGATGGGCTGGATCGCCCGTGCCCAACTGGCCTCGGCGGTGTCCAACGCCGGCGGCATGGGCATCATCGAAACCTCGTCGGGCGATCTGACGGCGATTCGCGACGAGATCCGCAAGATGCGCGACCTGACCGACCAGCCCTTCGGCGTCAACATCGCCCTGACCTATGTGCGCGATCCCTCGATCGTCGACTTCGTGGTCGAACAGGGCGTGCGCTTCGTCACCACCTCGGCCGGCGATCCGACGCGTTTTTGCGCCCAGCTCAAAGCCGCCGGCCTCACCGTGTTCCATGTCGTGCCGACGCTCAGGGGCGCGCTGAAAGCTGTCGAAGCCGGCGTCGACGGGCTGATCGTCGAAGGCGGCGAAGGCGGTGGCTTCAAGAACCAGCGCGACGTGGCCTCCATGGTCCTGCTGCCGCTGGTCTGCTCGAAGGTAGGCATCCCGGTCGTGGCCGCTGGCGGCTTCTCTGACGGCATTTCCATGGCCGCGGCGTTTGCGCTGGGCGCCGAGGGCATCCAGATGGGCACCCGCATGCTCAGTTCGAGCGAATCGCCGGTGCATGCCAACTGGAAGAATGCCATCGTCGCCGCCGAGGAAACCGACACCGTCCTGCTCAACCACGGCGGCAAGGGCGCGGCACTGCGCGCACTGCGCACCGAACGCACGTCGCAACTGGAACTGACCCTGCCGGAAGACATTCGCAAGGAGTTCGCCGGTGTGCAGCAACTGTATTTCGGTGGCGACATGGAAGCCGCCGTGCCGCTCACCGGCCAGATCTGCGGCCGCATCGACGCCATCCTGCCGGTGCGCCAGATCATCGAAGAAACCATCCGCGACTTTCACCAGGCAATCGCCGGCCTGCACGCCCGCTACGGCAGCGACAAGTCGCACTAAGATAGCTGCAACAAAACGGTACAAGCACGCAAACACACTCCCGGAGGATTTATGGAATTCACCACCCTCGAAGTCACGCTCGATGCCGGCGTCGCCACCATCGCCCTCAACCGGCCCGACAAGGCCAACGCCATGAGCGAGCCGATGTGGTACGAAATTGAACAGGCGATGGAATGGCTCGACAGCACGCCCGAAGCCCGCGTCGGTGTGCTCGTGGGGCGCGGCAAGTATTTCACCTCGGGCATCGACCTCTCGCTGCTGATGGGCCTCGGCCCAAAGATCGAGGACGACTGCGACGGCCGCCGCCGCGAAAAGCTGCGCCGCCTGATCCTCAAACTGCAGGACACCCTGAGCTCCATCGAGCGCTGCCGCAAGCCCGTGCTGGCGGCCGTCCATGGCGCCTGCATCGGCGGCGGCATCGACCTGATCACCGCCTGCGACATGCGCTACTGCTCGGCCAATGCCTGGTTCACGGTCAAGGAAATCGATGTCGGCATGACTGCCGACGTCGGCACCCTGCAACGCCTGCCGCGCCTGATCGGCGAAGGCATGGCGCGCGAACTGGCCTACACCGGTCGCAAGGTGGACGGCGCCGAAGCACAGCAGATGCGCCTGATCAACCGCTGCTTCGAGACGCCCGAAGCCCTTCAGGCCGGCGTCATGGACATCGCCTACAACATCGCCGCCAAGTCGCCGCTGTCGATCCGCGGCTGCAAGGAAATGATCACCTACGCCCGCGACCATTCGGTGGCCGACGGCCTCAACTACATCGCCACCTGGAACGCGGCCATGCTGATGTCGAAAGACCTGTTCGAAGCCGGCGCCGCCAACATGCAGAAGCGCGACCCGGTCTTCAAAGACTGAGGCGCATGGAACGCTTCTTCGCGCCGGTCAACGACATCCGCCTGCACTGCGTCGCGGAAGGATCGGCCGACGCTCCGCTGATGCTCTTCGTGCACGGCTTTCCCGAGTTCTGGTACTGCTGGCTCGGCCAGCTCGAGGAATTCGGTCGCGACCACCGCGCCGTGGCCTTCGACCTGCGCGGCCATAACCTCTCGGACAAGCCCGAAGGCGTCGCCGCCTACCGGCCCAAGGTGCTGATGGAAGACCTGCGGCAACTGATCGAGCATCTGCAGGCTGGTCGTGCCGACAAGTCCTGCATCCTGGTCGCCCACGACTGGGGTGGCGCCATCGCCTGGACCTTCGCCGCCGCTTATCCGCAGTACGTCAAAAAGCTGGTCATCATCAACGCACCGCATACCGTGCCTTTCGCCCGCGCATTGGCGAGCGACCCGGTGCAGCAGCAAGCCAGCCACTACATGCTGCTGCTGCGCCATGCCAAGGCCGAGCGAGTGCTCGAAGCCAACGACTACGAGCGCCTGCTGAAGATGTTCAGCCGCACTGCAGACGGCCACTGCGCGCTGACCGGCGAGGAAATCCCGCTTTATCGCGAAGCCTGGTCACAGCCCGGCGCACTGACTTGCGCGCTCAACCTCTACCGCGCCTCGCCGCTGTATCCGCCGACCCCCGACGACCCCGGCGCCGCCGCACTCAAGCTCGATCCCGTGGCGCTTACGGTGCGCGTACCAACGCTGGTGATCTGGGGCGAAGCCGACACCGCGCTGGGCGTCGTGCTGCTCGACGGCCTCGAAGAACTCGTACCCGACCTGCGCATCAGGCGCATCCCCGAAGGCAGCCACTGGGTGATCCACGAGCAGCCGCAGCAAGTCAGCGCGGCGATACGGGAGTTTCTGGCAGAAGAGTAAAGCTCAGCCGGCAACGAGCACCGCCGGCTCGATAGCCACCGGAAAATTCACCGAGTTGGCGATGAAGCACAGGCGATGCGCCTCTTCGTGCAGTGCCGTCGCCAGCGCCGCATTGCCGCCCGCCGCCAGCGTTGCCACCGGCCGCAGCACCGCATGCGTAAAACGTCCGCCGCCACCGGCGTCCTCCACCATCGTTCCCACCGCATCGTCGTGGTAAGCCAGCACAATGATCTTCGCCTGTGCACACAGGTGCAGATACCACAGCATGTGGCAGGACGACAGCGAGGCCATCAGCAAGTCCTCCGGGTTCCAGCGCGACGCATCGCCGCGAAACGCCTGATCGGACGAACCCAGGAGACCCGGCCTGCCCACCGCGGTGATCACATGGTCGCGCGAATAGGCGCGGTAGTTCGTCGTGCCCTCGCCCAGGTTCCCGGTCCATTCGGTGCGGGTGGCGTAGCTGTGCTGTTTGTCATGGGACATGGGAGAAATCCTTCGGGTCAGGGACAGGAAAATAGTGTGATATGAACTGCCATCACTGGACAGGTCCGGACTGATAACGCCTGATCCAGTCGGCAATGTCCTTGGTGACGGCTGCTTCTGTCCCCAAAAACTGATGGTGGCCGGTATGACAGGGATTGCCGGTTGCCACGCCGCCTTCTTCCGAAATCAGCTCGACTTTTTTCGCCGATTTGAGCGCCGCTACCAGTCCCGGCATTGCCTCGTAGGGCGTGAACTTGCAGCCATCCTGCTTGTGGTGAACCAGCAGCACCGGCACCTTGACTTCATGCAGCGGCGCCAGAGTGACCAGATGCAAGGCCGCAAACGGGGCCAGCGTGACAGACGAGGTAAGCACCAGGCCGTCCGGCCCCTTTTCCTTCAGGCGGGTCGACGCCGACGCCGCCGACAGCGAGCCATTGCTGGTGCCGATCGCCCATACGGGAACACTGGATTGCTGCCTGAGAAATTCAATCAATGCGGCGTTGTCCTGGGCATGCTCGGGCGTATCCCGAAAGTTATCGAGGCTGCGGCGATCCGATGGAACATCCGGAATCACGACACTGATGCCGTTTTCGGTGAACCGCCGAGCGCCGCCCGAAAGAAAGTTTTCATTGCGCATCGAGCCATTGGGGAAGATTCCGATATTGCCGCCGCCGCCCTGGAACAGCACCGCACTGGCCACCGGATTTTCTGCTTTGGCATAGACGAAGCGCAGGGTAACCCCCGGACGCGCGCTGATCTCCCTGACTTCGACTTGTGCCTGACCAGCGCCTGATACCAGCGATGCCGTCAGGAAAACGAGCAGGACTTCAAGCTTGGCACGCATGTAATTTCTCCCCAGAGGCTACAAGTAAATCTACCGCGCAATCGGCTTGCCTACAACGCCTGTACCAGCGCCTTCGCATTGTCGGCGCAAACCCGCCGGAATCCGACACTGATCCGCTCGTCCCCGGCGCAGCGGTGCCAATAGCGGGCCGCGGCATCCGCAGCCTTGCGCCAATCGTCGGCTTCCGCAGGCAGTGGCAACTCCGGCGCAAACGCCCTTTGCGGTACTTCGCCGCCACGCAAGGGAGCGTAATGCATGGGCAACATGTCATAGGCGGGTGCGAGCACAAGACCTGTGCCGGAGCGTGGGCAAAAAGCCAGGTTGCCTTCATGCATGTCAGTATTCCCGATCAGCCTGCCGAACCACCACAGCAACGCCACCCGCACCACATCTTCCGCCGCCAGCCAGCCAGCCTGTTGCAGCGCCTGCGCCGCCCTGGGCCATGTGCTCACCCGCTGTCCGAGCAAGGCGGCATTGAGGCTGCCGAGAGTGCAGACCGGCGAGCGGCCGAAAAGCCCATGCCGATCGAAGCGCCGCACCTCCAGAAAGCAGCGGCCGCCGAAGCAATGGATCGCGCTTTGCACCGTGGCGAGGCCAAGCAGCTCGCGCAGCGCCTCAAGTGCCAGGTGTTCGCACACCAGCAAGTCCGACCAGCGACGCACCGCTGGCGAATCATCGGCCCCCGAGAACTTCACGATCGCATGGCCCGCACCGTCGTCCCAATGCCGGCCGACGGTGAACTTGGGAAACTCTCCGCCAGCGGACGAACCCGCCACGCCGTGGGCCAAGGCTGCCTCGGCCATCTGCGGATAGGCCGTCCCGATCTGGCTATCGGTCAGGAAACCTCGCTCATTCTCCCGCCGACCATCAAGAAAGCGCCGATAGGCCGTCTCGCCAAGGATCAGATCACCCGGCTGGTCGTGGCCCCAAAGGGACAGCACGTGAAGGATGTCATCTTCCGACCATTGATCGGGGTTGTCCGCGACACCCAGGTCCAGCGCATGGCGGCGGGCGAAATTGCGCCCGATGAAGCCTTGCGGACGCATGTCCTCCAGCGGGTAGGGCAAGCCCTCGAACCAGCCATCCGCCATGTCGTCGTCCAGCGGCCATGGAAAAGGACCAGAGAAATCGAGGGCACTACCCGCCGGCCAGGTCAGGTCCAGCCGCCCCGCTTCATGGCCATGGCCCGATGCATCGATCCGGTAAAGCGGCAGGCTGGCCTCGCGGCCTCGCAAGGCGCGCCGCAACGAATACCGGACGCGACGCGAGCCGCCCCGGCTGACCACCTGACCCTCCAGTGCCTGCAAGGCCCGAGCCAGCGTCGAGCGGTTGATGCCGTCCAGCAAACGGCAAAGGGCGGCACTCCCGACACGAGGGTGGGTCCGAAGGGCATGCAGCAGATCATCGTGGCGAAGCTTCGTCATGCCCGTAGAGTACAAAACCGCAACGAACAATGCAACGAAATAACTCTACCAAACCGATTAGGTCTACCGCTGTGTCTGTTTCGCCCTGTCGCCAACGCCTACTTTTGACGGTAGGCCAATGCCGCTCAAACTATGTCGAACCCGCCCCATTATCGCTTATCGATTCTATGGCGCGACTTTGTCGACAGGTCTCTGCCGATGAATTTGCACGACACCGGTTGCGTGTGGCAATGAGTCACATACGTGCTCCATGCGCCACGTGCGGTACTTTGAGACCAGATCCTCAACCCATGGCTCTGCCGTCGAGCACAGCACAAGTCGCTCGGCCGATTTGACGACAAGGACGTTGAATCGCTTGGCGGCCTCACGCTTCACGGACGCGTACTTGTCGCCTGCGCTCTCGTAGCTCTGCACGTCCTCCTTCGACGGCTTCGGAAGATCGTTGTTCGGTGAGATAAGCACCGCGTCAGTGGGCGACAGAGGAACGAAGATTGACGCGGTCAGATCGGTGTCGCCGTGGGGATAGATCACTGGTGGGTTGTCGCTCGTTATAAACGGCACGTCCGTCTCGTTACTCAGCTTCAACCAATGGGAGCAGTACAGGCGATCAGAAACCCCTGTCAGCGACGCGATTCCTCTAGCGTGCGCGTAGTCCCGATCAACGACAGTCTTGATACCGCCTTTCTCGAACTCGCGTTGGAGTTTCGCGCGCGTAGCATCGTCCAGCGGAGGCGAATCGGCCGGTGGGTCATAGAGATGCTCGCGTAACACCTTGTCTGCCTGAGGTTGCATCATGGCGGCAATCATTCCCTGACCGAGTCTCTTCGCCACCGGGTTGCAGGCTCGGAGGTAGGCGATGTATGAAGCGAGTTCGTACTTGCCTCTCGCATCTAACCGTCGTTCGCGTAGCGCCTTGACGTTCCCTGCCCACCTCGTCTCGATCGGCTGCAAGTAGGTGTCCAGCACCCTCGCGTCATCGAAGTACGTGTTCATGTCTCCGTCAACCTCGCTGCAAATTGACTTGGGCCATTTCGGCTTGCCGACAATCACGTGGCCGTCTTTGTAGTACGGCACCAGAGTGCCCTCTCGTCCGCAAAACAGAGTCAGGTAGGTCTGCGAGACGTAGTGGTCATAATGGGTCACAGTACTATTGGCCTCAGCATCAGATCCATGTCGCTCACTCATTGAATTGGACTCTTGAGTGCGTAGCATAGCTAACCGGGAATTAATCCGAAACTGACTTATTTAGGTTTGACAGAGCGCATAAACGTAACCTATGTCCTTGAACCGATCTGTTACAAATGTGCTTTACTCGTACAGGGGTACGCTTCTTTGCTTACTTGCTGGCGCGAACAAGAAAGTAGGTCGCCCACCGGGGCGAGTCCCGGCAGGATTGCGAACCTACCCCCGCATCCCCAACGAAGCTTCCAGTTGCCTCACCAGCTCGATCAGCTTCGGCCGCACTTCGCCCAGCAGGAATTCCTTCGACAGCGTAAACGCCGGGCCGCCGCAGTTGATCGCCATCGGCGGCAGGCCGCCGCCGGGACGCAGCGGCACGGCGATGGCATTGACATCGGTCTGCCACTCGCCGAAGGAACTGACGCAGCCGGTTTCGCGGTATTCCTTCAGCGCCCGCTCGATGCCGGCACGGATTGCCGGCCAGGCCACTTCGTCGAGTTCGCGCACGCGCTCCATGATGTCTTCGCGCTCGCGCTCGGGGATCAGCGCCAGGTAGGCGCGGCCCATCGCCGTGGTGGCGATCGGAATGCGCGAGCCGACATCCAGCGAGAGCGTCAATGCCGCCGAGCTGCGCGCGTTGCCGACATAGATCATCGACAGGCGATCGCGACTGCCGAGCGAAACCATGGCCTTGGAAAAGTCGGCGAGTTCCTGCATCAGCGGCCGCGACAGGTCGCGCACGTCGAGGCGCGCCAGCATGGCGCTGCCCAGCGCCAGCGTCGAAGTACCCAAACGGTATTTTCCGTTCTCCTCGACGAAGACCAGGTAGCCGAGCTTGGTCAGCGTGTAGGTCAGGCGCGAGACGGTGGACTTGGGCAGCTTGCAGCGCTTGGCGATGTCGAGGTTGCCGAGCAGTTTCTCGCCCGAGCTGAAGCACGAAAGCACCGAGAGCCCGCGTGCCAGGGCGGTGACGAAATGGCGATCCTCCTTGCCGGCGACCTTGGTTGCAACCGCAGCGGGAACAGCAGCGACCTTGTTCTGTTTGCTCATGTCAGTCCTCTAGTGCATACAGCGCGCACAGCGCATCACGGGCGTCCCGGTATTCACGACCGAGCCGCGCCACTACTTCACTTACGGGAATAATTTCGTCTATCGAACCGATACCCTGGCCGACGCCCCAGATGTCGCGCCAGGCCTTGGTCCGATCCGAGCCGAAGCTCATGCTGGTCTTGTCGCGCAGCGGCAGGTTGTCGGGGTCCAGCCCCTGCGCTGTAATGCTCGGCCGCAGGTAGTTGCCATTTACGCCGGTGAAGTATGGCGTATAGACGACGTCCGCCGCAGTGCTGTCCACAATCATCTGCTTGTAGCCGTCCACCGCATTGGCTTCCGGTGTCGGGATGAAGCGCGTGCCCATGTAGGCCAGGTCGGCACCCATGGCCTGCGCTGCGAGTATCTGGTTGCCGCGCGTGATCGCGCCGGACAGCGCGATCGGTCCGTCCCAGAAGCGCCGCACTTCGGACACCAGCGCGAAGGGGCTGAGCATGCCGGCGTGCCCTCCGGCGCCGGCGGCGACCAGGATCAGGCCGTCGACGCCCGCCTCCAGCGCCTTTTTCGCATGGCGCACGTTGATCACGTCGTGGAACACGATACCGCCGTAGCCATGCACTTCCTTGACCACGTCGCCGGGCGCACGCAGGCTGGTGATGATCATCGGCGCCCGGTGCTTGACGCATAACGCGATGTCATGGTCGAGCCGGTCATTGGAGTGATGCACGATCTGGTTCACGGCGAAGGGCGCAATCTTGCGGCCCGGGTTGGCGCGACGAGCGGCGTCGATCTCGGACGTCATCATGGACAACCACTCGTCGAGCAACTCCTTCGGCCGCGCGTTCAAGGCCGGGAAGGAACCGACGATGCCGGCCATGCATTGCGCCAGCACCAGTTGCGGCTGGGAGACGATGAACATCGGCGCGCCGATCACCGGCAGCGCGAGGTTGTCTTGCAGGACTTTGGGCAGGGGCATGAATTCTCCTATACGGATCGGGGACCTTGCGCGCGGCCGGTCATCAGCCAGGCGGGGATCAGGGCGAGGCAATAGACGAAGGCGATCAGGAAGAAGCCTTCCTGCATCGGCTGCAGGCCATGCACGGCATTCAGCTGGCGCTCGCGTCCTTCGAGGAACAGCGCCAGCAGCGTGACGCCGAGCGCGCCGCCGAGCTGGCGAAAGAAGTTGATCGAGGCCGAGCCGGCGGCCTCGGTGCCGTGGGGCAGCAGGCGCAGGGCACCGGCGTTCAGGCCCGGAATGATCAGGCCCAGGCCGACACGGCCGATCGCCACCCACAGCGCGAGCAGCCAGAAGCCGGTGGCTGCGGAGGAAAATCCCATGAGGATGGCCGATACGGAAAAGAAGGCCAGCCCCGCCATCGCCACCCGGTTGGGCGGGAAGCGATCCGCCAGCCGCCCGGCCTGCAGCAGCACGATGGCCAGCACGGCGCCACCCGGCAGCAGCATCAGTCCGGCCTCGTAGGCCGAGAAGCCGGCACCGATCTGGGCAAAAACCGGCGCCAGGTAGGTCGAACCGTAAATGCCGACGCCATAGGAGGCCGCTACCAGCACCGCTGCGCCGAAGCCCGCCTCGCGGAAGATGCTGAAATCCAGCAGCGGATGCAGGGTGCTGCGCTCCCAGACGACGAAGGCCACCGCCAGCGCAAGACCGAGCGCGACGCCGGCAGCACCGAACGCCGGCTGCCGGATCAGCGCCGCCAAGCCGCCGAGCAGGGCGCACAGCGCAGCCACTACCAGCAGCAGTCCGATCAGGTCGAAGGGCCGCTTGTGCGCGCCGGGCAGCGGCCGCCCGGCGATGACGAAGCGCGGCGCCAGCGCAATGGCAGCGAGGCACAGCGGCACGGTGACCAGGAACACCGCGCGCCAGCCGAAGTGGTCGACCAGCAGGCCGCCCGCCACCGGGCCCACGGCCGGCGACAGCACGATGCCGAGGCCATAGGCGCCCATCGCCCGGCCGCGTTCGTGCAGCGGAAAGACGTCGATGATGACCAGCATGGCCAGCGGCTGGATCAGGCCGGCGATGCTGCCCTGCCCGATGCGGCACAGTGCCAGCAGCTCGAAGCGATCGCTGAGCGTGGCCAGCACCGAGAACATCACCAGCAGCAGCAGCGCGCCGACATAGGTGCGGCGGATGCCGAAGCGCTGCATGGCCCAAGTCGCAAGCAGCATCGAGGCCGTAGTGGCGGCAAGAAAGCCGGTGGACAAAAGTTGCACCTGGTCGTGGCCGACATGAAAAACGCGAATGATTTCCGGCAGTGCGACATTGACCACCGTCGCCTCCATGATCGCCGAGACCGTGCCGAGCATCACGGTGAGCACCGCCCACCAGCGATAGGCCGGGCCGTGACGCCCGAACATCGCCGCCACCTCGGCCTGGCGCTGATCGGTGGCAAGGCTCCTCATTCGGCAACACCGGCAAGGCCCTCAGCGCCGCCCTCACGAGCGAAATACAGGTCGTGCAGGCGGTCGAGATCAAGCGCCGCGGCACGCTCGGCAAGAATGACCTTGCCGGCACGCATCAGGTACACGCCGTCCGCCAGCTTCAATGCCATGTGGGTGTTCTGCTCGACCAGGACGATGGTCACGCCCTGAGCTTTAAGCCCGCCCAGGATCTCGAAAATCTCGCGCACCACCACCGGCGCCAGGCCCAGCGATGGCTCGTCGATCAGCAGCACGCGCGGCTCGGACATCAGGCCGCGACCCATCGCCAGCATCTGCGCCTCGCCGCCGGACAGCGAGCCGGCAAACTGGCGGCGCCTTTCCTTGAGCCTGGGGAAGAGGCCGAAGACTCGCTCGAGGTTGCGCCCCAATGCGGCGCGGTGCGGCTTGGGAAAGGCGCCCATGGCGAGATTTTCTTCCACGGTCATGTCGCGGAACACCATGCGCCCTTCGGGAATCAGCGCCAGGCCGAGGCTCGCCATGTCCCAGGTGGCGCGGCCGGTGAGCGCAATACCATCGAGACTGACGCTGCCCTGCGTGGTCGGCACCAGGCCCATCATCGCCTTGAGCAGCGTGCTCTTGCCGGCACCGTTGGGACCGATGATGGCCGTCAGTTCGCCGAGCGGGAAGGTCAGCGAAACGTCCCACAACACGTTGATGGCGCCGTAACCAGCGCGCAACTGGTCTACTTTAAGCATGATCGGCCCCGGTATAGCTGCGGATCACGTCGGGGTTGCTGAATACCTCACCCGGCGTGCCGTCGGCGATCAACTGGCCGAAGTCGAGCACGACGACCCGGTGGCACAGCGAGGAAATGGTTTCGATGTCGTGCTCGATGATCAGGATGCCGAGGCCCAGCGTTTCGTGCAGTTCGCGCAGCTTGTCCATGAACATGCGCTTGGCCAGGGTTTCCAGGCCGGCGAGAACTTCGTCGAGCAGCAGCAGCTTGGGTTCGGTGGCGAGCGCCTTGGCCACTTCGAGGCGCTTGAGTTCCTGCAGCGCCAGGCCGTTGGCGGCGTCGCGTTCGGCTTGCCCGGTCAGGTCCATGAGTTCGAGGATGCGGTCGATCTTCCGCGGGTCGACGCGGCCGGCGCCGAAGCGCTGGGCGACGATGAGGTTCTCGCGTACCGTGAGCTCATGCATCGGCTGCGGGATCTGGAAACTGCGACCGAGGCCGAGCCGTGCCCGCTGGTGCAGCGGGCGGCGCGTGATGTCCTTGCCGTCGAACAGCACCCGGCTGCCTGGCGCCGGCCGCACCAGGCCGGAGATGACGTTGAACAGCGTGGTCTTGCCGGCGCCGTTGGGGCCGACCAGGCCGACCACTTGGTCGCTGCCCACCGCGAGGCTGACGTCCTGCACCGCGGTGAGGCCACCGAAGCGGACCGTGACATTGGCCAGCTCAAGCATGGCTGCCTCCCTGAACGCTCATGACACCGAGCACCACCCGCTGAAAATCAAACACGCGAAATGCGAATTGAAGGCTTCCCCACCCCCATCCCCGCCCCAGGGCGGGGCTACCATTCGGCTCGCTTCGCTCGATCATCACCAGTCGCTCCGAACGAATTGTTTCACGCTAAATCCGCCGCAGGGCGTTGCGCAGCAGCGGCAGCAGGCCGTCGGGCGCGAACAGGATCATCAGTGCCAGCACGCTGCCGAGGATGATCTGGTGCCCGGTGCTGACCAGCGCCTTGAACACCAGTTGATCCACGAGATAAATCACCACGGCGCCGATGGCCGGGCCGGTCACCGTGCGATAACCGCCGAAAATCGCGGCAACGATGGGCAGCACGCTCCAGCTACCATGGAAGGCGTAGTCGGGTTCGAGGAAGTTGATGACGTGGGCATTGACGGCGCCGATCACGCCTGTCATGAAGGCCGAGACGAAAAGCATCCAGGACTTCAAGAGCACACTGTTTACGCCCACCACGCGCGTCGCGTCCTCGCTGTCGTGCATGGCGCGCAGGGCTATGCCGTAATGGCTGCGGCGGATCAAGTCGTAGGCAGCGAGGAAGGCCGCGAGCAGGGTCAGCAGCAGCAGGAACTGGCCCGTGCGCGACGACAGGTCGAAGCCGGCGATGGTCGGCAACACCGGGATCTGCGAAATGCCGCCGGAACCGTGGGTGAGGAATTCCATCTCGGTGGTGAGGATGCGGAAGATCTGCGCATAGGCCAGGATTGCCAGCGCGAAGTAAGGCCCCGACAGGCGCAATGCCGGCAGCATGGCGACCGAGAACAGCACAGCAATCAGGCCGGCAAGCGGGATCGCCAGCAGCACCGGCACACCGAGTTTCATGCTCAGCAGCGCCGAAGCGTAGGCGCCGACGCCGAAGAAGGCGGCGTGGCCAAAGCTGACCATGCCGCCCAGGTTGCCGAGCAGCGCCCAGGCCACGGCGACACCGGCAACGATCAGCGAGGACACCACCAGGCCCATGACATAGTTGTTGCCGCCGAAGGCGAGCGGCACCGCGAGGTAGCAGACAGGCAACAGCAGCCAGGCCTTGCGTCTCATCAGCCGCGCCGCTTGGCGGAACCGAAAAGGCCGTTGGGCAGAACCAGCAGCACCACCAGGAACAGCGTCATGCCCACCAGTTCCTGCAGCGCCGAGCTCCACAGCGTCACCGTCATCGCCTCGGTGACACCGAGCAACAGGGCCGCCGCCAGCACCCCGGGCACCGAGCCGACGCCGGCCAGCACGGTGATGATGAAGGCCTTGACCGTCAGCGCGTGGCCCAGCGGCGGATGTACCACGCTGCTCGAATACAGTGCGACGCCGGCGCAGGCGGCCAGCGCGCCGGCGACGATGAAGGAGATCAGCTCGGTCCTGGCCGGGTTGATGCCCATCAGCTTGGCCGCATCGCGGTTGGACGACACGGCACGCACGGCACGCCCGTACCAGCTGCGCGACAGCCACTGCCAGAGCGCCAGGACCAGCACCAGGCTGACGACGAAAGCGCCCAGTTCGCTCTTCATGCTGAACAGCGGCCCCAACTGCACGGCGTCCTGCATCAGCGCCGAGTTGGTGGAGCGCACGTCGCCGGAAAAAATCAGCAGCACGGCATTGGTGATGACGATGCCGATGGCGAAGGTGAGCATCAGCGAATTCAGCTCGCGGTTCTTGCGGATCCGATCCACCAGCAAATACACCAGCGCCGAGCAGGCGCAGGCCACCAGCACCGCCAGCGGAATGGCGAACACCGGGTTGAGCTGCAGCCGGCTCTCCACCACATAGGCCATGTAGGCGGCGAGCAGCACCAGCTCGCCATGGGCGAGGTTGATCACCCGCATGGTGCCGAAAGTCAGCGCCAGTCCGAGCGCGATCAGCGCATAGACGCCGCCGACCAGCAGTCCGGAATACAGCGCCTGAAGAACCAGATCCGACACTGGACCTACCAGGGCAGCCCGGGCCAGACGATGGCGCCGGTGGCCTCACTCTTGGGCGACACGATGACGATCTTGCCTTCCTGATGCTGGCCCATGCGGTGGCGGAAGTTGAGGTTGTCGCCGTTGGCGTCGAACTGCACGCGGCCGATCAGGGTTTCCCTGTTGGTCTTGCGCAACTCGTCGGCGAGGCCGCCCTTCTTCAGGCTGCCGCTGTCCGCGGCGCGAGCGATGGCTTCGAACAGCAGTTGCGCCTTGACGAAGCCGAACTGGGCCAGGTAGTCGACGTCCTTGTTGAACATTTTCTTGTAAGTGTCGGCGAACAGCTTGCCCTCGGGCTGCTTGAAGTCCACCGGATAGGGCAAGAGCGAGGTGCCGGTGATGTTGGGCATCAGGTCCGGGAAGTCCTTCCACATCTTCGAGGTGGCCAGCGACCAGACGCCGACGATGGCCTTGATCTCGGGCTTCAGCACTTTCGCCGCACGGATGATGCCTACATAGTCGTTTTCGTAGGCCGACATCAGGATGACTTCGGGCTTGTCCTGCAGCTTGATCTTGTTGATGATCGGCTTGAAGTCGGTGATGGCCGGGTCGAAGGGATGCAGCACGACCTTGATGCCCTTCGGCGTCAATGCCTTCTGCATGTCCTTGGCCAGGTCCGCCGTGGCTTCCTTGGTCGAATGCACGATGGATACCGACTTGACCCCCTGCTCCTCGAACATCTGGGTCACTGCGCGCTCGTAACCCTGGGTGTTGTTGATGCGGAAGAAGCTCTTGTAGCCGCGCTTGGTGAGGTCGTTGTCGACGCCGCCGGCGGTCATGTACACCAGGTTCTGCTTGTTGGCGGCATCCGAAGCCGGGCCGATGATGTTCGAGCCGAAGCCGCCGACCAGTGCCACGACGCCCTGCGAAGCGAGCTTCTCGACCGCGGCAACGGCCTTGGCCGGGTTTGATTCGTCATCCACCGTGATCAGCTTGATCTTGTGCTTGCCGTTTCCCTTGTTGAACAACTCGGCCGCGGTCTGGATGCCTTCCGCCATGCCGCCACCCGAGCGCGCCATGGCGCCGGTCAATGGGATCTGCACGCCGACCGTGAATTCCTCGGCGCTTGCCGTTCCGCTGGTGCCGAGCGCAGCGGCCGCCAGCGTTGCGGCCATGATTCTGATTGGTGTCATGTTGCCTCCTGTGGTTGTGCCGCGGCCATCTGGCGCAGCTGGTTTTTCAGTATCTTCCCCGTCGCCGTGGCCGGCAGGTGCTCGAGCAGTTCGATGTACGACGGTATCTTGTAGGGCGAAAGCAGGTCGTGCAGGTAGCTTGTCAGCACCTGCGGCGTCAGGTGGCACCCCGGCACCAGTTCAACGTAGGCCACCACCTCCTCGTTGCCCGGCACGCTGCGGCCCACCACGGCGCAATGCACGACATCGGGATGGCTGTTGATGGCCTGTTCGACCTCGATCGGATAGACGTTGAAGCCGGAACGGATGATCAACTCCTTCGAGCGGCCGACGACGAACAGGGCACCGTCTTGATCCTGCCGCGCCAGATCTCCGGTGTTGAGCCAGCCTTCGGCGTCGACCGCGTCGCGTGTCAGCTCCGGCGCCTTGTAGTAACCCATCATGATGCCCGGGCCGCGTACGTGCAGTTCGCCAACTTTACCCGGCGCGAGGGCGACGTCGTCCTTGACGATGCGGATCTCGATGCCTGGGATCGGCGGGCCGACGGAGCAGTCTCGACGCGGTGCATCGAGCCGCGTCTGGGCAATCGAAGGCGATGCTTCAGTCATGCCGTAACCGTTATGCAGGACGAGGCCGAAGATCGCCTCGAAATCGTCCTTGAAATTCTGGTCCAGCGGCGCCCCGCCGGCCTGGGCGATGCGAAGCATCGGAGCGTGCAGGCGATGGCCGGGGCGGCGGCCCCACTCCAGTAGTTTGGCATACATCGCCGGTACGCCATGCAGGATGGTCACGCCGCCAGATTCGAGCGAAGCGGCCACCGCAGCGGGATCGAAACGCGGCACCAGCAGCAGGCTCGCGCCGGCGTTCAGGGCCGACAGGGCCATGGTCGCCAGACCGTAGATATGCGATAGCGGCAATACGGCATACACCGTGTCGGCCGGCGTCTGGCGCCGCGCGCAGCGACCATTCTCGGCGATGAACAGCAGGTTGCGGTGGGTCAGCATGACGGCCTTGGGCGCGCCCGAGGTACCCGAGGTGTAGATCAGCGCAGCAACCTGCTCGGCGCCCGACTCTGCAACCTGCTCGGCGCCCGACTCTGCAACCGGCTCAGGCTGCGCGGCAACATTGACTGCGCCGAGATGGAAGCGGCCGACACCGGGCCAGTCGACTTCCGCTGCGCCCAGGCGCCGGGCGTGGACCTCGGCATCGGCCGAAACCCCGGTGGTCAGTGCGACCAGGCGCGCGCCCGAGTGCTCGATGAATGTGTCGATCTCGCGTTGCGACAGGCGCGCATTGACCGGTACCAGCCATGCATCGAGCCGGCTGCAGGCCAGCGCCAATACGATTACCGGAATGCTGTTCTCGGCCACCAGCAGCAGGCGGTCGCCGGGGCGCAAACCTTGCGCGGCAAATCGACGGGCGGCTTCGCTCACCGCTGCATCGAGCTGGCCGAAGTTCATCACCGTGTCCCCCTCGCGCAGGGCGGGAGCACCCGGTTGCCGCGCCACCCAGGCTTCGACGATCTGATGGATGCGCTGCGGCAAGTCCTCGCGCGGGACGAAATCGGTGCTGCACGGCAGGGCGGGAGAGGCGGACATGCTGTGCAAGTCGGAATTCCAAAACCGGGAGAATGTTCCGAATGGTGGCACAAGGCCGTTTGGCTCGTCAAGCGCGGCAGAGGCCGAAAAGGCGGCCTCGAAACCCCATTTTGCGCTGCAATATCGGATGTTTATTGACTTTCCGGCGAAGTCCTAGAACAATCCGCACTGCACGCATATTACAGAACACGATTCTGCACTGCGGTTCTTTCTGGCGCGTTTTGGCGCCTCATCCAGATCACGAATTTTGCCCATGGACCTCAATTTCAGTCCCGAAGAAAGCGCCTTCCGCGAGGAAGTGCGCAGCTTTGTCAAAGAAAAACTGCCGGCCCACATCCGCGACAAGGTGATGAACGGCGTACACCTGAACCGCGAGGAACATGTGCTCTGGCAGCGCACCCTGCACCAGCGCGGCTGGGGCGGCCCCGGCTGGCCGAAGGAATTCGGTGGCCCCGGCTGGACGCCGGCGGAGCAGTACATTTTCGAGGAGGAATGCGCGGTGGCCGGTGCGCCGCGCCTGATTTCCTTCGGCCTCAAGATGCTCGCGCCGGTGCTGATGGCTTTCGGCAATGCGGCCCAGCAACAGCGCTACCTGCCGAAGATCCTGTCAGCCGAGGAATGGTGGTGCCAGGGCTATTCCGAACCCGGCGCCGGCTCCGACCTGGCCTCGGTCAAGACCCGCGCAGCAAGAGAGGGAGATCACTACATTGTCAGCGGCCAGAAGACCTGGACCACGCTCGGCCAGTACGCCGACTGGATCTTCTGCCTGGTCCGCAGCGACCCGGAGGCCAAGGCGCAGCGTGGCATATCCTTCCTGCTGATCGACATGAAAACGCCCGGGGTCACGGTGCGCCCAATCATCACCCTGGACGGCGCCCACGAGGTCAATGAAGTCTGGCTCGAAGATGTCAGGGTGCCGGTGGAGAACCTGGTCGGCGAAGAGAACAAGGGCTGGACCTATGCCAAGTTCCTGCTCGGCCACGAGCGCACCAACATCGCCGGCATCGGCATCGCCAAGCGCGAACTGGCGCGCCTCAAGCGCATCGCCGAAGCCGAAGGCCGGCTCGACGAGCCGCTGTTCGCCGCCCGCGTGGCGCAGGTCGAGATCGACCTGATGGCACTGGAAATCACCAATCTGCGCGTGCTGTCGGCGGAACACGAAAAGAAGGCGCCTGGACCGGAAGCCTCGATCCTCAAGATCAAGGGCACCGAAATCCAGCAGGCCATTTCCGAACTGATGATGCAGGCCGTCGGCCCCTATGCCCTGCCCTTCCGCCAGCCGGATGTCGGCCCCGATTACGCCACCAATCTCGGCACCGGCTATTGCAACCTGCGCAAGCTGTCGATCTTCGGCGGCTCCAACGAAATCCAGAAGAACATCATCTCGCAGATGATCATGGGACTGTGACATGAATTTCGACTTCACTGAAGAACAGATAGCGCTGCAGGACACGGTACAGCGCTTCATTGCGAAGGACTACACTTTCGAGAAACGCCGCGCCATCTTCGATGCGGCTCCCGGCTGGAGCCGCGAGGTCTGGCAGGCGCTGGCCGATCTCGGCGTGCTGGCGCTCAACATCGACGAGAATTATGGCGGCCTCGGCTACGGCCCGCAGGAAACCGGCCTGGTGATGGGCGCCTTCGGCGCCGGCCTGCTGCTGGAACCCTGGCTCGCCGCCGCGGTGGTCGCCCCGGCACTGATTCGCCGTATCGCCAGCGCCGACTTTCAGGAGCAATGGCTGCCGAACATCGCCACCGGCGAAACGATTGTCGTGCTCGCGCATGGCGACGCCCGCAGCGAACCGGTGACGGAATTCAACGGCAACCTCAACGGACGCAAGGCGGTGGTGGCCCACGGCGGCTGCGCCGACCTGCTGCTCGTTTCCGCGCAAACGGCGCGCGGCGATACGGCACTGTTTGCCGTGACCTCGGGCGCCGAGGGCGTCAGCCTGCGCGACTACCCGATGCTCGACGGCCAGCGCGCGGCCGATGTCGTGCTGAACAATGCGCCGGCCATGCGGATAGACGCCGGCGGCGCCCTCGATGCGATCGACGCCGCGCTGGACATCGGCCTCGCCGCGCTCTGTTCGGAGGCCGTCGGCATCATGGAGGCAACCGTCGCCGCGACCACCGAATACCTCAAGACGCGCCAGCAGTTCGGCCAGCCCATCGGCCGCTTCCAGGCCCTGCAGCACCGCATGGCCGACATGCTGCTGCACCTGGAGCAGGCACGCTCGATGAGCTACCTCGCCGCCATGCATTGCACCAACAAGAATACAGCCGCACGCCAGCGGACAATCTCGGCCGCCAAGGTGACCATCGGCCAGGCCTGCCGCTTCATCGCGCAGAACGCGGTGCAGTTGCACGGCGGCATGGGCATGACGGACGAGTTGATGCTGAGCCACTGGTTCAAGCGCCTAACCGCCATTGAAATGACGTTCGGCGATACGGACAGCCACCTGCAACGCTTTGCAAGGCTTTCCCGCGCGGCATGACGGCATCCCTGGTCTTCGGCCCGCTCGAACGTTCCGGCACCGAGATCGACCAACGCGCGGCGCGACTGGCCGGCGGCCTGGCCCGCCTGGGCGTCGCTGACGGCGATGCCGTCGCCGTAATGCTGAGGAACGACCCGGCCTACGTCGACATCATCCAGGGCTGCCGCATCGCGGGTGCCTGGTACTGTCAGATCAACTGGCACTTCAAGCGCGACGAGGCCGGCTTCATCCTCGGCGACTGCGGCGCGAAAGTGCTGTTCATCCAGCCCGACCTGCTGGCGGCGATCGCCGGCGCGATTCCGCCGCAGGTCAGGGTGATCGTCGTTGGTCAAGCGCAAGGCGACGAAGCCGACTTCGAAACCTGGCTCGCCGCGCAGGAGTCCTACGGCGGGTCGCCGCGCACTCCGCGCGGCCACATGGCCTATACCTCGGGCACCACCGGCCGGCCCAAGGGCGTGCGTCGCCTGCCCCCGACACCGGAACAGCAGTCGCTGGCAGCACAAGTGGCCAAGGATGCTCTGGGCATCTACCCCGGCGTCCGCAGCCTCCTTTCGGCGCCGCTGTATCACAGCGCCCCCAGTTCCTTTGCCCAGCAGTCGCTGCTGCAGGGCTCGCTGTTCGTACTGGAGGAGAAATTCGACGCCGAAGCCACGCTGGCCCTGATCGAACGCCACCGCATCGATACCGCCTACCTGGTGCCGGTCATGTACGTACGCCTGCTGCGGCTGCCGGCAGAGGTACGCAGCCGCTACGACCTTTCCTCGCTCAAGTTCGTCGCCTCGACCGGCTCGCCCTGCGCGCCCGAGGTCAAGAAAGCCATGATCGCCTGGCTGGGGCCGGTGATCTACGAAGCCTATGCCTCGAGCGAAACCGGCTACATCACCGTCATGCCCCCACAGGATGCGGCGCGCAAGGCAGGCAGCGCCGGCAAGCGCGTCGGCAACGCCGAGATCCGCATCCTCGACGACGCCGGCCGCAGCCTGCCCAGCGGCGAAATCGGCAATATTTACGTGCACCAGCCGGCCTATTCCGATTTCACCTATCACGGCAATGAGGCCGCCCGCCGCGCAGTCGAGCACGACGGTCTGGTCAGTGTCGGCGACATGGGCTACCTCGATGACGAAGGCTTTCTGTTCATCTGCGACCGCGCCTCGGATATGGTGATCTCGGGCGGCGTCAACATCTACCCAGCCGAGATCGAACACGTGCTGATTACCCTGCCAGGCGTGGCCGACTGTGCAGTAGTCGGAATCCCCGACGAGGAATACGGCGAAGCGCTGGCGGCGCAGGTGGTCGCCGAAGCCGGTGCGACGCTCGACGCCGAAACAATCCGCGCCAACCTGGGCGAACGCATCGCCGGTTACAAGGTTCCGCGCCGCATCGACATCGTCACGGCCCTGCCGCGTGATGACAATGGCAAAGTGCTCAAACGCAGGATTCGCGATGCCTACTGGGGCGACCGTGTTCGCAAAATCTGAGGCCATGGACCCGCATCCCTTCGACACGGCGATTGCCCTGACGGCGGAACCGCCGAATCGCTGGCATGGCCATACCAGCGAAGACTACTGGAACATGGTCAGCCCCTACGGCGGCGTGACCGCCGCAGCGATGATGCAGGCGATGCTGGATCATCCCGAGCGCCGGGGCGGCCCCCTGTCCTTCACCCTCAATTTCATCGCGCCGATCGAGGCCGGCGACTACCTGATCGAGACTGAACTGGTGCGCGCCAATCGCAGCAGCCAGCACTGGGCGATCCGCCTGCGGCAATCGGAGCGCGTGCTGGTCCAGGCGATCGCCATCTGCGCCCTGCGCCGCGAAACCTGGGGCCGTGTCGAGGCGACCCGTCCCGAGGTGCCGCCCGCAGAGCAGTGCGAAGTTGCGCCACCGCGCAAGGCAACGGGTTTTCTCCAGCGCTATGAATTTCGCATCGTGCGCGGCAAGCCCTTCGCCGTGAATGCAGACAGCCTGAGCCAGGTCTGGGTTTCCGACAATCCGCCGCGCCGACTCGATTTCGCCTCGCTGACGGCGCTGTGCGACAGTTTCCTGCCGCGCATCTTCCTGCGCCGGCCGGATTTCGTGCCGATCGGCACCGTATCGATCAACATCTACTTCCATGCCGGCGAAGAGGCCCTGGTCCGCCAGGGCGCCTCGCCCCTGCTCGCCGTCGCCCAGGCCCAGGCTTTCAGCGACGGCCACTTCGACCACCACGGCCACGTCTGGAGCACAGACGGCACGCTGCTGGCCACGACGCAGCAACTGGTCTGGTACAAGGAATAGCATCACCGCATTTTCGTCAACTCCATGAGGACGTCATCATGACCCAACAAGCCCGCGCAGTCGTCAGCCGCGAATACGGCAAGCCCGTAGTCGTCGAAACCGTCAGCGTCGATCCGCCGCAGCGCGGCGAAGTGATGATCAAGCTGGCGGCATGCGGCGTCTGCCACAGCGATCTCTCGGCCACCAACGGCACCATCCCCTTCCCGCTGCCGGTAGTGCTCGGCCACGAAGGCGCCGGCGAGATCGTCGCGGTGGGCGAAGGCGTCGGTAGCTTTTCGCTGGGCGACCACGTCGTCAGTTCCTTTGTCAGCATGTGCGGCAAGTGCCGCTATTGCCAGACCGGGCGCCCGCAGCTCTGCGACCAGGCCGCCAAGGCCGGCTACACGCTGCCCGACGGCACGACGCGGTTCAGGGATGCCGCCGGCCAGCCGCTCAATATCTTTTCCGGCTGCGGCGTGATGGCCGAATACGCCACGCTGCACGTCGACAACGTGGTCAAGATCGACGCCGCAATGCCGCTCGACAAGGCGGCGCTGATCGGCTGCGGCGTGATGACCGGCGTCGGCGCCGCGGTCAATACGGCCAAGGTCGAAGCGGGCTCGGCCACCGTGGTCTTCGGCTGCGGCGGGGTGGGCCTCAATGCCATCCAGGGCTGCGCCATCGCCGGCGCCCGCATCATCGTCGCCGTCGACACGGCGGATGCCAAGCTCGAAATGGCAAAGCAGTTCGGCGCCACCCACACGATCAACGCGAAGAACGAAGAGAACATCGTCAAGGCGCTCAAGAAGCTGACCGAAGGCGGCGCCGACTATGCCTTCGAATGCGTAGGCCTCGGCGAGATCGCGGCACAGGCCTACGGCTGCCTGCGCAAGGGCGGCACGGCGGTGGTGGTGGGTGTGGCCGGCCCCAAGGACACCACCACGATCCGCACATCGAGCCTGACCTTCGAGGAGAAGACCCTGAAGGGCAGCTACTTCGGTTCGGCCCGCCCGCAGCAGGACTTCCCGCGCCTGATCGGCCTGTATCGCAGCGGCCGGCTCAAGCTCGACGAACTGATCACGCGCACCTACAGCATCGAGGAAGCGCCGCAGGCCTTCGCCGATCTGGCCGAGGGAAGGAATGCGCGCGGCGTGATATTGTTCTGAGCTCGATCACGCATCGCAGAGGCCCACCCTTGGCACACCGCAAACTGCACACCCTTCATCGTCCGGCTAAAAAACATAACGGGCATCCGCCGCTGATTTTCGTGCATGGCGGTTATGTCCATGCCGGTTGCTGGGACGTAAACTTCCTGCCCCACTTCAGCAAGCTGGGCTACAACTGCCACGCCATCGATCTTTCCGGGCATGGCCGGAGCGAGGGGCGCGAGGATCTGAACACATACGACCTCGATCACTACGCCGCCGACGTCGCGCAACTGGTCGGCGAAATGCCTGTCCCGCCGGTGCTGATCGGACACTCAATGGGCGCGCTGGTTGTGCAGCGTTACCTTGAGAAGGGAGCGGCAGCGGCAGTCATCATGATGGCGCCGGTGCCGACTACGGGGCTGGCCGGCTGCAGCGCCCAGATGGCGCACAAGCAGCCGGATTTCCTGCGCGAGGCTGCCTACGCCGTGCGCGGCAAGTACACCGCGAACACCGTCAAGGTCATGCGCGAAGTGTACTTTTCACCCGACGTGACGCATGAACAGTTTGCTGCCTTCAAGCCGCTGGTACAGGACGAATCCATGACCGCAGTGACCGAAATGATGGCACTTGCCTGGCGCCCGCCGACGCGCCGGCCGAAGATCCCGGCACTGGTCATGGGCGGCGAACTCGACGCGCTGTTTCCCTCCAACCAGCTTTACTTCACGGCCTCCGGCTGGAATGCCGAAACCTGCATCATCCCCCGCGCCGGGCACATGCTAATGATGGAGCCGCAATGGACCGCGGCGGCGGACAAGATCGACAACTGGCTGGACCGCCGCCTCGGACAGAAAGTCGCAGCGGTCGCCTGAACCAGTCGCGACACGCCGAGGAACCGCCATGTTCAGCAAAGCCACTTTCAACTTCCTGGACGAACTGGCCGCCAACAACGACCGCGCCTGGTTCGAGGCAAACAAGCCGCGTTACGAAGCGCTGGTGCGCGAACCGGCGCTTGAATTCATCGCCGCGATGGCACCGCAACTGGAAAAATTCGCCCCGCATTTTCGCGCGGAGCCGCGCAAGATGGGCGGCTCGCTGATGCGCGTGTTCCGCGACACGCGCTTCGCCCGCGACAAAAGCCCCTACAAGACCAACATCGGCATCCAGTTCCGCCACGAGTTGGGCAAGGACGTCCATGCACCGGGTTTCTACATGCACATCGCGACTGACGAATGCTTTTTCGGCGCCGGCTGCTGGCATCCCGAGGCCGGCATGCTGGGGCATGTTCGCGACCGCATCGCGGAAAATCCGAAGCGCTGGTTTTCCGTGCGCGACGACAAGAAGTTCGCCGCGCACTGGACGCTGGCCGGCGACAGCCTGACGCGGCCACCGCGCGGCTATGCCGCCGACCACCCGGCGATCGAAGACCTCAAGCGCAAGGATTTCATCGGCCTTGCCGACCTGTCATCCGCAGAGGTGACGGGCTCCGGGCTGGTCAAGCTCGCCGCAGAGCGCTTCGCCGCCGCCGCACCGCTGATGAAATTCCTCTGCGAGGCGCAGGGAGTACAGTACTGAAATCAGCGACGGAAAAGGAAGCAGCGTGAAGGGCACATCCGGCAATCTCATCGAAATCGAAGACCTGCACTTTGCCTACGGGAGCAATGAGGTCCTCAAGGGCATCAACCTTGTCGTGCCGCGCGGCAAGGTCGTCGGCATCCTCGGCGTCAGCGGTGCCGGCAAGAGCACCATCCTCAAGCTCATCGGCGGTCAGCGCCGGCCCAGCCGGGGCCTGGTTCGCGTCGATGGCCGCATCATTCACGAACTGGACAACAAGGGCCTCTACGAAATGCGCCGCGACATGGGCATGATGTTCCAGGCGGGAGGCCTGTTCAGCGACATGTCCGTTTACGACAACATCGCCTTCCCGATGCGCGAACTGACCGACCTCACCGAAGACCTGATCCACAAGCTGGTGCTGATGAAGCTGCATGCGGTGGGCCTGCGCGGTTCCAGCGCCATGATGCCGAACGAACTCTCCGGCGGCATGGCACGGCGCATCGCGCTGGCGCGGGCAATCGCCCTCGACCCGATGCTGACCATGTACGACGAGCCCTTCGCCGGCCTCGACCCGATTTCCCTCAACGTCATCGCGCAATTGATCCGCCGCCTCAACGACGCCCTCGGCGCCACGTCCATCGTGGTGACCTACGACGTTTCGGAAACCCTGAAGGTGGTCGACTATGCCTACTTCATCCATGGCGGCCTGGTCGTTGCCGGCGGCACGCCGGAGGACCTGCTGAATTCCTCGGACCCGTCGGTGCACCAGTTCATTCATGCCGAGCCGGACGGACCCGTGGCCTTCCACTATCCGCCGGAGCCTTACACCCGCGACCTGCGACTCGGCGCCTGAGCCGCCCGCCGGCAAAACGGCAGCGAGCCGCGCCCGCCGCGCTCGCTTTGCTCCGCACTGCCTTCGGAGGGCCGCCGGCACCGACATGCTCGACATCCTCTACCGCGACGAGTTCCTCGTCGCCATCCACAAGCCTGCCGGCCTGCTGGTCCATCGCAGCGACATCGACCGCCACGAAACGCGGTTTGCCGTGCAATTGCTGCGCGACCAGATCGGGCAGCGCGTGCATCCGCTGCACCGGCTCGACCGGGGCACGTCCGGCGTGCTGCTGTTCGCGTTCGACGCCGACAGCGCGCGCGGGGTCGGCGGGCAGTTCCAGCGCGACGAGGTGAAAAAGCGCTACCTCGCCATCGTCCGCGGCTGGCCGCCGGAATCCGGCGTGATCGACCATGCGCTGTCGCGCCGCTTCGACGACTATGGCCGCAAGCTCGGCCCGGAGAGCAGGGCCGAAGCCTTGCCCGCCGTCACAGAATACCGCCGCCTCGCCACCGTCGAACTTCCCGACGCCGTCGACCGCTACCCTTCATCGCGCTACGCGCTGGTGATCCTCATGCCGAAATCAGGCCGCCAGCACCAGTTGCGCCGGCACATGAAACACATCGCCCACCCCATCATCGGCGACGCCACCTGGGGCAAGGGAGTCCACAACCGCTTCTTCCAGCAGCGCTTCGGCTGCGAACGCTTGCTGCTGGCCTGCACCGGACTGAGCTTGCGCCATCCCGCAGATGGCAGGCCGCTCGCAATCAACGCTCGGCTTGAGCCAAGCTTCGCCGGCGTGGTCGACGCACTGGGCTGGAACGGCCTCCAATCGAATGGAGATGCCTGATGGCGAGGCCGGTCAAAACAGAGGAGTGAAATACAGGAAGATATAAATGTTGCAGTGCAACATTTATCGGTTATACTGGCTTCCGACATCCCGCAATCCACCCCTTTCAGGAGCTTTCCATGCCTATCAATCTCGAACAATTCGCCGCCTCCAACAAGGCCGCTGTCGATTCCCTTCTGGCCGTCGCAAATACCGCCCTGGCTTCCGCCGAGCGCATCGCCGCACTGAACCTGGGTGCCGCACGTAACGCGCTCGAAGACACCTCTTCAGCCGCCAAGGCCGTTCTCGCGGTGAAGAACCCGAAGGACGCGGTCGCGCTTCAGACTTCGACTCTCAAACCTGCCGTCGAGAAGGCTGTCGACTACTCCCGTTCGCTGTATGAGATTTCCAGCGAATCGCAGCAGCAACTGGCAAAGATGCTCGAAGCCCAGTTCGCCGATTTCCAGAAGCAGATTTCCAGCATGGTCGCGCAGGCCACCAAGGCTGCCCCCGCCGGATCGGAAACCATCATGGCTGCCATGCAGAGCGCGATCAACGCCGCCAACTCGGCTTTCGGCAACATGACCGCGATGACCAAGCAACTGACCGAAACCGCCCAGGCCAACATGGCCGCCGCGACCAAGAAGAAGTAAGCAGGCTGAACGGGCCGGTCGCAAAGCCGGACTCGAAAACCAAGCAGGACCGATCCCTGCGAGACCACGAGGTCTTGCGGGGATTTTTGTTTGCGGAAGCGAACGACCCCGCCCAGATCCATCCATCGCCCTTCGCATCCCGAACCACGCGACCATCCTGATGCAGGCAGGAGCGCTCGACCCTGGTTCCGCGTAAGATGGCGCCCTTTCCGTGATCGCCGCCCGACGGCCGTCACCCCGCCCCTGCCGAGAAGCCGCCATGTCCGATGCCCTCATTCCCCTGCTTGCCGCCGCACTCGATGCGCGTGCCGACCTCCTGCCGCGCCTGCACGCCGAGCAGACCGACGCCTACCGCCTGTTCCACGGTAGCGTCGAGGGCCATCCGGGGCTAACCGTCGACCGCTATGGCGACCTGCTGCTGGTGCAGTGTTTCCACAGTCCACTGACACCAGAAACGCTGATGGCGCTGGAGACCTTCTATGCCGCGCGGCCTCCCGGCCTGACGCTGGTCTACAACGATCGCAGCCAGGCCAATTCGCGTATCGGCAATCCGCTGCCGCCGGATCAACTCGAAGCGGCGATGCTGCCGCGCGAGATGCACGAGATGGGCGTCACCTATCGCATCGCCGGTCGGCATGCGGGGCAGGACCCCTGGCTGTTCCTCGACCTGCGCGCGGCGCGGCGGCGGGTGATGCAGGAGGTGGCGGGCAAGTCGCTGCTCAACCTGTTCGCCTATACCTGCGGCGTCGGCATCGCTGCGGCCAAGGCGGGTGCGCGCTTTGTCGTCAATGTCGATTTCGCCGATTCCAGCCTCTCGATCGGCAAGGAAAACATGCGCCTCAACGAGCTGCCGGTACGCCCGCGCTTCGTCAAGTGCGACGCCTTCGCCGCGATGCGCCAGTACGCCGGCATCGGCCAGCCGGAGCGGGTACGCGGCAAGGTCATGCCGCCCTTCCCCAAGCTCGAGGCGCAGACCTTCGACCTGGTCTTCCTCGATCCGCCGCGTTTCGCCAAGAGCGCCTTCGGCGTGGTGGATCTGGTCAATGATTACGCCTCGGTATTCAAGCCGGCCCTGCTCTGCGTAGCCGAGGGCGGCACGCTGATCTGCACCAACAACGTCGCCGACGTGAAGCGCGAGACGTGGCTCGACCAGTTGCAGCGCAGCGCTGCCAAGGCCGGACGGCCGATTCGTGAAATCGAATGGATCATGCCGGAGGCCGACTTCCCCAGTTCCGACGGCCAGCCGCCGCTGAAGATCGCCCTGCTACGCGTCTAAGTACCGATATTTACTGGCTATTTTCACCGAACTCCGGCATAATGCGCGGTTCTCCGGCCGCATCCCGCAATTCCGGCCAGCCTTTCCCTCGAAATTCCCTGCCCCGCGCAGGCACGCCATGACTACCTCCCCAGACCTTAATGCCGCCGGGTTCGACACCCTCGGGCTTGCCCAGCCATTGCTCCAGGCCCTCGCCGACGTCGGCTACGAAACGCCCTCGCCGATCCAGGCCGCCTGCATCCCCGTGCTGCTGGCCGGCCACGATCTGCTCGGCGAAGCCCAGACCGGTACCGGCAAGACCGCCGCCTTCGCCCTGCCGCTGCTGCAGAAGATCGACCTCAAGCGCGCCGTGCCGCAGGCCCTGATCCTGACGCCGACGCGCGAGCTGGCGATCCAGGTCGCCGAAGCACTGCAGAAATACGCCCACCACATGCCCGGCTTCCACGTCCTGCCGATCTACGGAGGCCAAAGCATGGTGGTGCAACTGAGAGCGCTTTCGCGCGGCGCCCACGTCATCGTCGGCACGCCAGGTCGCGTCATGGACCACCTGGAGCGCAAGAGCCTGGTGCTCAACAATCTGTCGATGCTGGTGCTGGACGAAGCCGACGAGATGCTGCGCATGGGCTTCATCGACGACGTCAAGTGGATCCTCGAACACACCCCCGCGACGCGCCAGACCGCGCTGTTCTCGGCCACCATGCCGGACGTGATCCGTCGCGTGGCGCATGCCCACCTGCGCGAACCGCGCGAGGTGAAGATTCGTTCCGCCACCTCCACCGTAGTTGCCACCAGCCAGTCTTACTGCCAGACCCACACCGGGCAGAAGCTGGAAGCGCTGACGCGCATCCTCGAAGTCGAGGACGATTTCGACGCTGCGCTGATTTTCGTGCGCACCAAGACCGCTACCGTGGAGCTCGCCGACAAGCTGGAGGCTCGCGGCTATTCGGTCGCGGCGCTCAACGGCGACCTGACCCAGGGCCTGCGCGAGCAGGTCATCGAGCGTCTCAAGGCCGGCACCATCGACATCGTGGTCGCCACCGACGTCGCCGCACGCGGCCTGGACGTGGCGCGGGTCAGCCATGTCATCAACTATGACGTGCCCTACGACACCGAGGCCTACGTGCATCGCATCGGTCGCACCGGCCGCGCGGGCCGCACCGGCCGCGCGATCCTGTTCCTGGCGCCGCGCGAAATGTACATGCTCAAGCTGATCGAGCGCGCCACCAAGCAGAAGATTTCAGCGCTGACCATGCCGACGCCAGGCGAAGTGGCGAACCGCCGCGTCGCACAGTTTACGCAGCAGGTAGTAGACATCATCAAGACGGAGAAGCTGGACTTCTTCTTCGACGTGGTACGCCGCATGGAGGGCGAGCAGGATATTGCCGCCCGCGAGATCGCCGCTGCACTGGCCTGGCTGGCGACGCGCGAGCGGCCGCTGCAGATGCCCGGTGCCAACGACCACGCGCCGCGCGAGCTTGCCTCGACTCCGGCTCCCGCGCCGGCAGCCGCGCAGGAGCGCAAGGAACGGAAGGCCGCCGGCGCCACGACCAAGCCGGCCGGGGACTACGCACCCTCCGAGCCGCGCCGCGAGCGCCCTGCGAAGGAAGGCCGCAGCGACACCCCGGTCAAGCAGCGCAGCTTCGCCGAGGGCGGCACGATGCAACGCTACCGCATCGAGATCGGCCGCAACCAGGGCGTGCTGCCAAAGGAAATCGTCGGCGCCATCGCCAACGAAGCGGGCATCGCCGGCAAGGACATCGGCCAGATCAACCTGTTCGAAGACTACAGTTCGGTGGAACTTCCGGCCAATCTGTCGGACGACCTGATGGACATCCTGCGCCGCATCCGGGTGCGCCAGTTCGCGCTCAAGACCCGCGTCATGGAGCCGGGCGAGTTCGTCGATACCCGCCCGCCGCGCCGTGCACCGCCCGCAGGCGATCGCAAGAAGCCGGACTGGAAGAAGCCCGACGGCGCCAAGCCGGTCTGGAAGAAGCGGGAACACTGAGCCCGAGCTAGAGTTCATAGCGACGAGGAGTGCATATGGCCATCTACAGCCTCGGCGACCGCCGGCCCAATCTCGGGCGCGATGTCTGGGTCGCCCCCAATGCCACGGTCATCGGCGATGTGCGCCTCGGCGACAACGCCAGCGTCTGGTGGAATGCCGTGCTGCGCGGCGATAACGATACGATCACGATCGGCGCCAACAGCAACATCCAGGACGGCTCGGTGCTGCACGTCGACGACGGCGTACCGCTCACCATCGGCGCCCATGTCACCGTCGGCCATCTGGTCATGCTGCACGGCTGCACCATCGGCGACGAGTCGCTGATCGGCATCAAGTCGGTGATCCTCAATAACGCCGTGATCGGCCGCCATTGCATCATCGGCGCCAATTCACTGATCCCCGAGGGCAAGGTGATCCCGGAACGCTCGCTGGTGATGGGCTCGCCGGGCAAGGTTGTGCGCCAGCTGACCGACGAGGAAGTCGCGCGACTGCAACTGGCCGCGCAGGGCTACGTGGAAAATGCCCGGCGCTACCGCACCGGGTTGCAGCAGACCGCCTGACCTATTTCGTCGCTGCGACGGGCTTTGCCGCCGGCGGCAATGGCGCTGGCGAGGGTGCCAACGGTGTTTTCTGTGGCACCTGGACGAAGATCTCGCCTTCCTTGATCATGCCGAGTTCATAGCGGGCACGCTCCTCGATGGCTTCATAGCCCGACTTGAGATCGCGCACTTCGGCATCCAGCCCGGCATTGCGCTGTTCCAGCTTCTGATTGACCTCACGCTGCGCCTGCAACTGGCGGTCGTACTCCCAGACGCGGAGCCAGCCGCCCTTGCCCAGCCACAATGGATACTGCAGCAGGGCGACGAGGACGACCAGCACCAGCGTCGGCCAGTTCATCGCAGGACGTGTGCTGGCGCCTACTTCCTGATGTTGTAGAAGGCGTCGAGGCCGGGGTAGGACACGGTGTCGCCAAGGTCTTCCTCGATGCGCAGCAACTGGTTGTACTTGGCGATGCGGTCCGAGCGCGAGAGCGAGCCGGTCTTGATCTGCATGGCGTTGAGGCCCACCGCAATGTCGGCAATCGTCGAATCCTCGGTTTCACCCGAGCGATGCGAAATCACCGCCGTGTAGCCGGCCCGCTTGGCCATTTCCACCGCGGCAAAGGTTTCGGTCAGGGTGCCGATCTGGTTGATCTTGACCAGGATCGAATTGGCGATGCCCTGCTGTATGCCCTGCTTGAGGATCTTCGGATTGGTGACGAAAATGTCGTCGCCGACGATCTGCACCGTCTTGCCCAGTCGGTCGGTCAATAGCTTCCAGCCAGGCCAGTCGCCCTCGGCCATGCCGTCCTCGATGCTGATGATCGGGTAACGATCCGCCAGTGTCGCCAGGTAGTCGGTGAAGGCTTCAGAGCTGAGTTCCAGTTTCTCGGACGCAAGGATGTACTTGCCGTCCTTGTAGAACTCGGAAGCCGCGCAGTCCAGCCCGAGGACCACATCCTGACCCGGCGTGTAGCCTGCGGTCTCGATCGCCCTGAGGATCAGCTCGATGGCTTCGTCATTGCCAGCCACGTTGGGCGCAAAACCACCTTCGTCACCGACGGTGGTCGGGTAGCCCTTCTTGTCGACCAGTTTCTTCAGGTGATGAAAGACTTCGGCGCCGCAGCGCAAGGCCTCACGGAAGCTGCCGGCGCCCACCGGCAGGATCATGAATTCCTGGATGTCGAGGTTGTTGTTGGCGTGGGCGCCGCCGTTGATGACGTTCATCATCGGCACCGGCATCTGCATCGGACCCGAACCGCCGAAATAGCGATACAGCGGCAGGCCGGCCTCCTCGGCCGCCGCCTTGGCCACCGCCATCGACACGGCGAGAATGGCGTTGGCGCCGAGGCGCGATTTGTTCTCGGTACCGTCCAGATCGATCAGGGCCATGTCGATGAAGGCCTGCTCTTCGCCGTCGAGCCCGATGATGGCTTCGGAAATTTCGGTATTGACGTTTTCCACCGCCTGCACCACACCCTTGCCCAGGTAACGGCCGGCATCGCCGTCGCGCAACTCGATCGCTTCGCGCGAACCGGTACTGGCGCCGGACGGCACGGCGGCGCGGCCCATGACGCCGGATTCGAGCAGGACGTCGGCCTCGACAGTGGGATTTCCGCGAGAGTCGAGAATTTCGCGGGCGACGACATCAACGATTGCACTCATGATTGTTTCCTCGTGTTGAACTCAATAGCCTTCGACCAGCAGCATGTCGAAATCCGACACACCGGCCCGCGCCGCACGCGCGGCAGCGTATTCGGGAGAATCATAGAACTTCCGCGCGGCGTCCATGCTTGGAAACTGAAGGACAACCAGGCGCTGCGGCTGCCAGCCGCCTTCCAGGGTTTCGTAGGCGGCACCGCGCACCAGATAGCTGCCTCCATAGGCCGCGACGGCGACCTGCGCGAGCTTGCGGTATTCCAACATGCGCTCCGGATCACTGGAGCGCGCATCCACCACCATGTAGGCCGGCTTGCTCATTGGACTACCCTCCGCCCAACCCCCGCCCCATGGAAGGGGCTGACCGCGGTTCGCCGCTGACGCGGCTCCATGTTTTTGGCTATGACGCCTTGGGACGGCCCGGCGGCGTTCATGACGCCATTCCCTTGCGCTTGACCAGCGCGTCGAGTTCCACCAGTTGTTCGAGCAGCGACGACATCTGACCCAGCGGCCAGGCGTTGGGACCGTCCGACATTGCCTTGGCCGGATCGGGATGGGTTTCCATGAACAATCCGGAGACGCCGACCGCGACCGCGGCGCGCGCCAGCACCGGCACGAATTCGCGCTGGCCGCCGCTCCTGTCGCCCTGCCCGCCCGGCAGTTGCACCGAATGCGTGGCATCGAACACCACCGGGCAGCCGGTTTCGCGCATGATCGCCAGGCTGCGCATGTCGGACACCAGGTTGTTGTAGCCAAATGACGCGCCGCGCTCGCAGACCATGATGCTGTCAGCGCCACCGTTGGCTTCTTTCGCCTTCAGCACCACCTGCTTCATGTCGCCCGGCGCCATGAACTGGCCCTTCTTGATATTCACCGGCTTGCCCGATGCGGCGCAGGCCTGGATGAAGTCCGTCTGGCGGCACAGAAAGGCCGGGGTCTGCAACACATCGACGACGGATGCGACGGCCGCGACTTCGTGTTCAGCGTGCACATCCGTCAGTACCGGCACACCGAGTTTCTTCTTCACGTCGGCCAGGATATCCAGCCCCTGCTCGATGCCCAGGCCGCGAAACGACTTGCCGGAGCTTCGATTGGCCTTGTCGTAGGACGATTTGTAGATGAAGTTCAAACCCAGCTTGCGGCATATCTCGCGCAGTTGTCCGGCGGTATCGAGCGCCATGTCGCGCGATTCGATCACGCAGGGGCCGGCGATCAGGAACAGCGGCTGATCCAGTCCGACCTCGAAGCCGCACAGATTCATGGTGCGGCTTTCCATGTTGGGCCGCACAGCTTCACTTGATGCCCTTGCGTGCCAGCGCCGCCAGAACGTAGGCGATGAACAGCGGATGGCCTGTGCGCGGGTTGGAGGTGAATTCGGGGTGGAACTGCACTCCGACGAACCACGGGTGAGTTTCCGCCGGCAGCTCCATCATCTCTGGCAGATCCTCGGTCGGCGTGCGCGCCGAAATCACCATGCCGGCGGCTTCGAGTTTCGGAACGTAGGCGTTGTTGACCTCGTAGCGGTGACGATGCCGCTCGTTCACCTCGGCGCCGTAGATCTTCGACGCCAGCGTGCCGGGCTTGACCGGGCAGCGCTGGGCGCCGAGGCGCATTGTGCCTCCGAGATTCGAACTGGCGTCGCGCTTTTCGACGCGACCCTCGCGATCCTGCCACTCGGTGATCAGCGCCACCACCGGGTGCGGCGTTTCGGCATCGAACTCCGTGCTGTTGGCGCCCTCGAAGCCGGCAACATGGCGGGCGAACTCGATGGTGGCGAGCTGCATGCCAAGGCAGATGCCCAGGTACGGCACCTTGTTTTCCCGCGCGTAGCGAATTGCAGCGATCTTGCCCTCGGTACCGCGCCGGCCGAAGCCGCCGGGAACCAGCACCGCATCCATGGTCGCCAGCGCGCCCGGGCCGTTCTTTTCAATGTCTTCGGAGTCGATGTACTGGATGTTCACCTTGCTGCGGGTGTGGATGCCGGCATGCACCAGCGACTCGGTCAGCGACTTGTAGGATTCGGTGAGGTCGACGTACTTGCCGACGAAGGCGATGTTGACCTCGTGCTGCGGATGCTCCAGCGCATCGACCAGCTTCTTCCATACCGACAGGTCGGCGGCGCGCGCGAGTATGCCCAGCTTGTGGCAGACGATCTCGTCGATCATCTGGTCGTGCAGCATGCCCGGAACCTTGTAGATGCTGTTGGCATCGACGGCGGAAATCACCGCCTCGGGCTGGACATTGGTGAACAACGCTATCTTGCGTTTCTCGTCCTCGGGAATCGGCCGGTCGGCGCGACACAGCAGGATGTCGGGCTGGATGCCGATCTCGCGCAATTCCTTGACCGAATGCTGGGTCGGCTTGGTCTTCAGCTCCCCTGCGGTGGGGATCCATGGCACGAGGGTCAGGTGGATGTAGCAGGCATTGTTGCGGCCTTCCTGGATGCCCATCTGGCGAATGGCTTCGAGAAAGGGCAGCGACTCGATGTCGCCCACGGTGCCGCCCACCTCGATGATCGCCACGTCGGCACCTTCGGCGCCGCCCTTGGTGAAAATCTTGATCTCGACGGTGATGTGCGGAATGACCTGCACGGTCTTGCCGAGGTATTCGCCGCGCCGCTCCTTCTTGATCACCGACTCGTAGATCTGGCCGGTGGTGAAGTTGTTGCGCTTGCCCATCTTGGCGCTGGTGAAGCGCTCGTAATGACCCAGGTCGAGGTCGGTCTCGGCGCCATCTTCCGTCACGAATACCTCACCGTGCTGAAACGGCGACATGGTGCCGGGGTCGACATTGATGTAGGGATCGAGCTTGAGATGGGTGACCTTGATGCCGCGTGATTCAAGGATTGCGCCCAGGCTGGCAGCGGCTATCCCCTTGCCCAGACTGGACACGACACCGCCCGTAACGAAAACGTATTTGGCCATGGAAATGCTGCTGCGGGAAATTCCAATCATAGCGGAAATTTCCCGCCTGGTAGAAGCCCCGCGCCGGATGGGCGATTCGGCGCGCTTAGGCAGCCAATGAGCGCCGACTCAGCTGCGAGCAGCCGCCCTGCCGCCAGGGCTGCGCCGACTCAAACGATCAACCAGCGCTCCCAGGTTTCCCAGCGACATGAGATGGGCATAGACCACGGCCAGCGTGCCATTGGCAAACAGTTCCTGCACCGTATCGCGATCCAGGGCACGCAATTTGGCCTCGTCCACAACATTCAGGCCGTTAAGGCGAAACTGGCTGCCGTCGATGAGCTGGGCCACCGAATCCGCCTGCCGCAACAGGCCCAGTTCCTGCAACCGGCGCCCCATCAGTTCGGTCGCCGTTGCCGACTGATGAAACTCGGAGAGGAATTTCATCGCATGCTCCAGTTGCGCGGTCGGCTTGCCGTCTGCAAACAGGGCCTCACCTTCTTCGGTGCCAAAGCACTGCGACGCCTCGTCGATGCACACCAGCAATTCGCCCTGTGCGCCTTTGCCGGGGACAAACGGATAGCGCCGCACGAAAGCCGGCACATAGCGCGCATCCCATTTGCCCTCGCTGTCTACGTAAAGGTTTTCAGCTTCGCGCAGGCCGAGCAAGGCCGCCGGTACCGGGCCATTCTCGCCGCGAGCGAAAATGATCGGATATTCGCGCGCGGCCTCAAAAAACTCGCTGGCCACCACCGGCACCGAATTGGTCCTCGCAGCATAGGCGAAACTGGTTGCGGGGCGCACCTTCAGTCTGGCGTGGATGTTGTCGTTGAGCGCCACGACGCGCTCGTAGAAGATCATTTCGGACATTGCATTGTTCCCGAAGCGGAAAGTATCGAGGCTATCACATCAGCGCCAGGACAAGCCCGGACACACCCGTTGGCACTGAAGGTGACGTGCGCAGGGCGTATAATTGCCGTCTTTCGCCCCGCGCAGGAATAGTCATGGAAGCCGAACGCATCAACGCCGTCGCCAACCGTATCGCCGACCTTTCCGGTCGTGGCGAGCAACTGCGGAGGTATCTTTGACTACGACGGAAAAGCGGAAAAGCTCGCCGAACTGAATCAGGTTCTCGAAGACCCGAAGCTCTGGGATGACGCCGAGCGCGCCCAAGCCCTGGGGCGCGAGAAGAAATCCCTCGAAGCCGTGGTCGGCACGCTTGCCGGCGTCGGTTCAAAACTTGCCGATGGCCGCGACCTGTTTGAACTGGCCAAGCAGGAAGACGACGAAGACACCATGGAAGCCGTCGAGACGGATCTCGACGAGGCCGAAAAACTTGTGGCCGACCTCGAGTTCCGCCGCATGTTCAACAACCCGGCCGACCCCAACAACTGCTTCATCGACATCCAGGCCGGTGCCGGCGGCACCGAAGCCTGCGACTGGGCCTCGATGCTGCTGCGCCAGTACCTGAAGTACTGCGAGCGCAAGGGCTTCAAGACCGAACTGCTGGAACAGACCGACGGCGACGTGGCCGGCATTCGCAGCGCCTCGCTCAAAGTCGAGGGCGACTATGCCTACGGCTTCCTGCGCACCGAAACCGGCGTGCATCGCCTGGTGCGCAAATCACCCTTCGATTCCTCGGGCGGCCGACACACCAGCTTCGCCAGCCTCTACGTGTATCCCGAGATCGACGATTCGATCGAGGTCGAGATCAATCCCGCCGACCTGCGCACCGACACCTTCCGCGCCTCGGGCGCCGGCGGCCAGCACATCAACAAGACCGACTCGGCGATCCGCATCACCCACGTCCCCACCGGCATCGTCGTGCAATGCCAGAGCGACCGCTCGCAGCACAGGAACCGCGCCGAAGCCATGGCCATGCTGAAGTCACGCCTCTACGAACTCGAACTGCGCAAGCGCCAGGCCGAGGCCGACAAGCTCGAAGCCGGCAAGACCGACGTCGGCTGGGGCCACCAGATTCGCAGTTATGTGCTCGACAACTCCCGCATCAAGGACTTGCGTACCAATGTCGAAATCTCCGCCACGCAGAAGGTGCTCGATGGCGACCTCGACCCGTTCATCGAAGCCAGCCTGAAGCAGGGCGTATAGCATCAGCATGTACATGCTATACTGGGATATATGTACATACTTGTGATGAGCTGGAAATGCAAAATCTGACCCTCACTGCGCTACGAAAAAATCTCTTTCAGGTGGCCGATCAGGTGCTGGCTACCGGCGAACCCGTGATCATCGAGCGCCACGGTCGCCGTTTGGCCTTGGTGGCCGAATCGGCACAGGCGGCGAAGTCCGGTACGCACCAGCGAAAGCTGGATAATCTGCCGCGCCGGAAGCTGTTCAAGGGCGATCCCGATGATCTCGCCGAATTCAAAGTCTGGGAATTTTCGGAATGGCAGGAACCGAACAAGCTCACCTGACCCAGCTCGACACGCACGCCGTCATCTGGCTTTACGAAGGTGCGCTGGAGCAGTTTTCGCCAGCGGCCCGCGAAGCCATCGAAGCCGGGCGGTGCGCGATTTCGCCGATGGTTCGGCTGGAACTCCAGTACATGTTCGAGATCGGTCGCAACGAAACTGATGCGCGCACGGTGCTGGATACCATGCGGGCACAATTTGGCCTGGACGAATCTCGCACCGACTTTTCGCTGGTCGTTCTGGCCGCTCTGCCGCTCGACTGGACCCGTGACCCCTTCGACCGACTGATCGCCGCCCAGGCGATCTGCGATGAAGCAATTCTGGTCACCAAAGATCGCAGCATCCGCAAACATTGTCCCAACGCGTTGTGGTAAGCACCACTAACGCTCATGCCAGCAAGCTCCACCCACCGATGATGAAACACGCGAAAGGCAAATTGAAGGCCCGCCCCCCATCCCCCCTCACGGGAGGCTACTGATCGGCTCGCTTCGCTCGACTGTCACCAGTCGCTCCGAATGAGCTATTTCACGCTAAGCCCGCCACCGCCAGCAAGACGACACTTCCATCCATTCCAGTTCCACCCTGACGGGCGGATGATATGAAATGCCAGAACCCGAGATCACGACCATGACCGACACAACACCCACCCCGGCGCCTGCCGACGAAAACCGCCTCATTGCCGAACGCCGTGAAAAGCTGGCGCAGTGGCGCGCCACCGGCCGCGCCTTCCCCAACGATTTCTCGCGCGAGAACCTCGCCGAGCGTCTCGACGATCTCTACAGCGCGAAAACGCGCGAAGAACTCGAAGCCGCGCCGATCGAGGTCAAGGTCGCCGGTCGCATCATGCTCAAGCGCGTCATGGGCAAGGCCAGCTTCGCCAGCATTCAGGATGTTTCCGGACGGATCCAGGTCTTCGTCAGCAACGATGTCACCGGCGAAGAAGTGCACAAGCAGTTCAAGGGCTGGGACATGGGCGACATCGTCGGCTGTGTCGGCACGCTGTTCAAGACCAGAACCAATGAGCTGACCGTGCATTGCAGCAGCATCCGCCTGCTCACCAAGTCGCTACGCCCGCTGCCCGAAAAGTTCCACGGCCTGACCGACGTCGAACAGAAATACCGCAGCCGCGAACTCGACCTGATCACCAACGAACAGACGCGCTTCACCTTCGTCGCCCGTAGCCGCATGATCCAGTCGATCCGCAACTACATGATGCATCACGGCTTCCTCGAAGTGGAAACGCCGATGATGCATCCGATTCCGGGAGGCGCTACGGCAAAGCCCTTCACCACGCACCACAATGCGCTGGACATGCAGTTGTTCCTGCGCATCGCACCGGAGCTGTACCTGAAGCGCCTGGTGGTCGGTGGCTTCGAGAAGGTATTCGAGGTCAACCGCAATTTCCGCAACGAAGGCCTCAGCCCGCGCCACAATCCCGAATTCACCATGATGGAGTTCTACGAGGCCTATACCGACTACCGCCGGCTGATGGACTTCACCGAAGGCCTGCTGCGCCACTCGGCGCGCGAGGCACTGGGTACCGAAGTGTTCGAATATCAGGGACGCACGCTGGACCTGTCCAAGCCCTTCGCCCGACTGACCATCGTCGGTGCCATTCATCATTACCACCCCGGTTACAGCTTCGAGCAATTGAACGACATCGACTGGCTGCGGCAGAAGCTCAAGGATCTCCGGGTCGACCTCAATGCACCGCACATGGCGCGGGCAGGCCTTGGCAGCCTGCAACTGGCACTGTTCGAAGAAACCACCGAAGCCGAACTGTGGGAACCGACCTACATCATCGACTACCCGGCTGAAGTCTCGCCACTGGCGCGCAGCAGTGACGACAATCCCGAGATCACCGAACGCTTCGAACTGTTCATCGTCGGCCGCGAAATCGCCAATGGCTTTTCCGAACTGAACGATCCCGAGGATCAGGCCGCACGCTTCATGCAGCAGGCCAAGGCCAAGGACGCCGGCGACGAAGAAGCCATGTACTACGACGCCGACTACATTCGCGCGCTGGAATACGGGCTGCCGCCGACCGGCGGCTGCGGCATCGGCATCGATCGCCTGGTCATGTTGCTGACCAACTCGGCCTCGATCCGCGACGTGATCCTGTTCCCGCAAATGCGCCCGGAGTAATGGCGGGGTGATGTCATCTCCGCTGGTTCCCGCCGAACCGGCGGCAGCCGGCGACGGCACGCCATATTCGGCGCTTTACGACGACGTCTATCACGCGACACACGGAGCGCTGACGCAGGCCCGCCACGTATTCCTCGCCGGCAACGATCTGCCGGCGCGCTGGAACAGCGCCGACAACTTCGTCATCTGCGAAACCGGCTTCGGCCTCGGACTGAATTTCCTCACCACATGGCAGGCCTGGCGCGAATCGAAGCCGCGCGGCCGGCTGCACTTTGTGTCGGTAGAAAAACATCCCTTTCGCCGTGATGATCTGACCGGACTGCTGGCGCCTCATGCCGAGCTTGCATCCCTGTCCGCCGAACTGCTGCAGCAGTGGCCGCCGCTCACGCCCGGCTTTCACCGCCTGCATTTCGACGGCGGACAAGTCACCCTGACGCTGTTGCTTGGCGACGCCCAGGTATTGCTGCCGCAACTGGTGGCGAAGGTCGATGCCGTTTATCTCGACGGCTTCACCCCCTCGAGGAATCCGGAGTTGTGGTCACCTGTCCTGCTCGCGACAATTACCCGCCTGTGCAGGACCCGGGCCACTCTGGCAACCTGGAGCGTCACCGGCGAATTGCGCCGCGCTCTGGAGGACAGCGGATGGCAGTTGCAACGCCGCCCCGGCTTTGCGAACAAGCGCGAAATGCTGGTCGGTCAACTTGAGAATCTCCCGGTGCTGCGCAGCGCGTCCCCAGCTTCGCCACCCCGGCGCAAAGCCATTGTCATCGGCGCCGGGCTCGCCGGCACCGCCATCAGCGAGCGGCTGGCCAACCGGGGCTGGCAGGTCGAGCTCTTCGAGCGCCACGCCACACCGGCCCAGGAAGCCTCTGGCAACCCGGCCGGCATACTGCTGCCGCATCTGGCGAAGGACGATGCCCTTGCGGCACGACTGTCCCGCGCCTGCTATCTGTATGCCCTGCGCCGATTGGCCGATCTAACCGACGTGCGCTGGTCGCCTTGCGGCGTGTTGCAGGTCGCACGCGACGCAGTCCATGAGACTTTGCAGCGCGCCACGATGCAACAGCTCAAGCTGCCCACCGATTTTGTGGCCTTTCTCAAACAGGACGCAGCGGAAGCCCTGATCGGCCGCAAACTGGCGCACGGCGGATGGTGGTTCCCCGGCGGCGGCTGGGTCAGCCCGGGCAGCGTCTGTGCCGCCCTGCTCGGTGCGGGCGGCCCACTTGTGCATCCGCATTTCAGCACCGAGGTCACCGCACTGCGGCAGACGGCAGAGGACTGGCTGGCATTTGATGTCAATGGCAAGCTATTGGCCAGCGCACCTCACGTCATCCTCGCCAATGCCCATGCCGCCAACAAGTTGCTGCCCAAGGCACTGCCCCTGATTCCGATCCGCGGCCAGATCAGCTATCTGCCGGATCAATTTCAGGAAAGCATGCGGCCGCCCCTGCGTCACGTGGTTTGCCGCGCCGGATACATCACGCCGCCGGCCGCCGGCACAATCTGCGTCGGTGCCAGCTTCGACAGCGGCGACACAGATTTGCAGATTCGCAGCGCCGACCATGTCGGCAATCTGCAACGACTGGATGAACTGCTGCCCGGCGCAGCGCAAGACATCGATGCGGCACTGCTTGATGGCCGCGTCGGCCTGCGCACGGCGGCCCCCGATCGACTGCCGCTGATCGGTACCCTGCCCGACACGGAGGCAGTCGCCGGCAACGCAGCGACACTGGACAGCCTGCCGCGCCGGGCCGGACTGCACGCCCTGCTGGGGCTTTCCGCCCGCGGCATGGTCTGGGCGCCCTTGGCCGCGGAACTGCTCGCCAGCCAACTGGAAGGTGATCCCCTGCCGATAGAACGCGAACTCGCCAGGGCCGTTGATCCCGCCCGCTTCCATTTGCGCGCCCTGCGCCGCGGCCGAAACTAAAATGAAGCGCAGCGTCCGAAACTAATACGGCCTGCTGACCAGGGGTGGCGGCAGATCGGAGGGCAAGGCTGGCGCGATCTGACCCAGGGCGCCCATGGTTCCTGGAGTTTCCGGGAGAACCGGACCCTGCATCGCACTTGCGATACGCCGCGTGGATTCACGCAGTTCCTCTGTCCAGTCCGGTTCTTCAGGCAAGGCGGGGCGCAAGGCTTGCAACTGGTCGCTCACCTCGCGCCCGTCCCAGCCGGCTGCCGCCAACAGTTTCATGGCTATGGTTTCAGCCTCCCTCACCTGCTGCGGGCGATAGCTGGCGCGCAGCGCACGCGAACCGGCAAACGAGGCGGCCGAAGCCATCGCCGTGGTCGTCACCGCCGCGCTGGCTGCAGTCGTTGTCGCGGCAGTCGTCGCCGCGCTGCCTGAAAAAGCCGCTGCCGCGCCGCGCGCCACATTGAGCACGGGAAGCAGGATCTGTGCGGCCACGGCAACCAGAACGCTGGTGGTCACGTTCTCATCGTGATGACCGGCAATCACGTGGCTCATTTCTCGCGCCAGAACAAAGGCCAGTGCCGCGTCATCCAGATCCAGCCGCCGCACACCACGATAGATCACCACAGCCCCCCCAGCGCTGGAGGTGGCCCCCGCGTCAGCCTTGTCGGCAACGATGAACTCGAAGCGCGGGAAACGCAGATACAGGTCTGCATTCTGGCGATAGGCGACCTCGGCAAGACGCCGTCCGAGCGCAAGTATCCGCTGATCGAAGGACCGGTCGGCAGCGCATTCCGCTTCGCGGCAGGAAGGCGCATCCGCGGCTGTCACCAGCTTCAAGTGCATGTCGAATTCGGAATAAACCGCGCTGAAGCCCTGCAAAGGTGACGGCGCCAGCAACTGAGTGCGCCCCTCGGGCGAGGTGGCACAGGCAGTCAGGAAAATTACCATGACCAGGGAAAACAGGATTCGCGGCATGAAGACCACTCTCCCCCGAGGCCGGGCGATTTTCAGGCAGGCAGCACCGCGGCCAGGCGCGCCAGCACGCGCTCGCGCCCCAGCACTTCCAGCACCGCATCGATCGAAGGTGACTGGGGTAGACCCAGCAGGGCCACCCGCAGGGGAATCGCCAACTGCGGCATTTTCAGGCCCGACCCGACCGCGCTCTGCTTGACGGCTTGCCCCAACTCGCCGGCCTGCCAGGTGCACGCCGACAAGCGCTCGCGCAAGCTGCTCAAGGCTGCGAGCGTAGCCTCGGTCAAATGCTGGGCCACCAGTTCTACCGTCGGCTTCGGTGCAACAAAGAATGGATGCACGGCATCGGCCAGTTCATTCAGGTTGCCGGCGCGATCCCGGTACAAGGCGACCACACTTGCCACGTCGGGGCCTCCGACGACAGCCACGCCCTGCCGCGCCAACCGGCGTGTCGCCTCGGCGGCAAGTCGCTGCGGATCGGCCAGCTTGAGGTAGTGCGCGTTGAGCCAGTTAAGCTTTTCGGTATTGAACTGGGCGGCGGAGGCCGTGATGTGATCGAGGTCGAACCACTGCACGAACTGCTCCATGCTGAACACTTCCTCGTCGCCGTGCGACCAGCCCAGACGCGCCAGGTAGTTGAGCACCGCCTCCGGCAGGTAGCCCTCCTCGTCGTACTGCATCACCGACACCGCGCCGTGGCGCTTGGACAGCTTCTGCCCGTCATCGCCGAGGATCATCGACAGGTGGGCATATGCCGGCACCGGCGCGCCCAGCGCCTGCAGCAGGTTGATCTGGCGCGGCGTGTTGTTGACGTGGTCGTCGCCGCGAATCACATGGGTAATCGCCATGTCGCGATCATCGACCACCACGCAGAAGTTGTAGGTCGGCGTGCCGTCGGCCCGAGCGATGATGAAGTCATCAAGCTCGCTGTTGGCGAATTCGATGTGCCCCTTGGCCTGATCCTCCCACGCCACCACGCCTTCCCGCGGATTGCAGAAGCGCACCACGGGAGGTACACCGGCCGGCACCACCGGCAGTGTCTTGCCCGGCTCGGGCCGCCAGCGACCGTCGTAGCGGGGCTTTTCCTTGCGGGCCTCCTGTTCGGCGCGCAGGGCGTCGAGTTCCGCTATCGACATGTAGCAGTGGTAGGCCGTGCCGGCAGCCAGCATCTCGGCTATCACCTCCTTGTAGCGTTCCATGCGCTGCATCTGGTAGAACGGGCCTTCGTCGTGCGCCAGCCCCAGCCACTGCATGCCGTCCAGAATCGCCTGCACCGCCTCCGGCGTCGAGCGTGCCACGTCCGTGTCCTCGATGCGCAGGATGAAGGCACCGCCATGGCGGCGGGCATAGGCCCAGGAAAACAGCGCGGTGCGGGCGCCGCCGATGTGCAGGAAACCGGTGGGACTGGGGGCGAAGCGGGTGCGGACCGTCATGGCGTTTCGAAGTCGGGGAAAGGCGTGAATTCTACGCCACGGCAAGCGCCCGATTGACCGTGCCCGGGCCCTTGTGGTTAAATGCGCGCCTCTTTGCCGGGCGGTTAACTCAGCGGTAGAGTGCCACCTTCACACGGTGGAAGCCACTGGTTCGATCCCAGTACCGCCCACCATTAGATAGTCCAAAGCAGTCCGAAGAAGGCCAGTAAGCCCAGCAACATCAAGGCTTCTGGCCTTTTTCACGTCCATAGCAGTTTAGATCGATCTATTGCAAGCTACCCCCAGATGGGGGTACATTCAGTTTTATAGGAAGGGATACCCCCAATGCCACTTTCCGACACAGCGATCCGCAAGATCAAGCCGACCGGCAAACCGCGCAAGGTGGCCGACGAAAAAGGCTTATTCCTTTTGGTTACACCGCCCGGTGGCAAGCTCTGGCGAATGAAGTACCGATTCGCCGGAAAAGAGAAGCTGATTTCCTTTGGTGCTTACCCGGACGTCCCTCTGGTTCGCGCAAGAGCGAAGCGCGACGAGGCGCGCAAGCTGCTGGCCGACGGCGTTGATCCGGCGGATAACCGCAAGGCGCAAAAGGCCGCAAAGATGGATCGGGCCGCGAATAGTTTTGAAGTGATAGCGCGCGAGTGGTTCGAGGCGCGCAAACCCAATTGGGCGCCCAGCCATTCAACGCGACTGATCAAGCGACTGGAAAACGACGTGTTCCCGTGGATCGGCGGTCGGCCGATTGCCGAGATCACCGCGCCTGAAGTCCTTGCGGTAATGCGACGGATCGAAGGCCGGGGCACCCTGGACACGGCGCACCGAGCGCATCAGGATTGCGGGCAGGTATTTCGTTATGCAGTGGCCACCGGACGGGCTGAACGTGATCCAACGGGCGACCTGCGAGGCGCGCTGCCCACGGCGACCGGCGGACACTTCGCTTCCATCACCGACCCGGCGAGCGTTGGCGAGCTGCTGCGGGCCATCGACGGATTCAAGGGCACGTTCATCGTTCAATGCGCCTTGAAGCTGGCGCCGATGCTTTTCGTTCGTCCTGGCGAGCTGCGGCAAGCGCGCTGGCAGGAATTCGACCTGGATAAGGCGGAATGGAAATACCTGGTGACCAAGACCAAGACTGAACACTTTGTACCGTTGGCCTCGCAAGCCGTGGCGATCCTGCGGGAACTGCATGCATTGAGCGGTCACACGGAGTTTGTGTTTCCGGGGGCGCGCAGCAACGGCCGGGCCATGAGCGATGCCGCCGTAAATGCCGCCCTGAGGCGCATGGACTATGACACGCGCACCGAGATTACCGGGCATGGATTTCGAGCGATGGCGCGCACGATCCTGCATGAGGTTCTCGACATTGCGCCGGAAGTCATTGAACATCAGCTGGCGCACAAAGTACCCGACGCACTGGGATCGGCCTACAACCGAACGAAGTTTCTGCCGGCACGCGAGGCGATGATGCAGCAATGGGCGGATTATCTGGATAAGCTCAAAGCGGGCGCCGAAGTGATCCAGCTACACGGTCACGCCGCATAACGGGTTCATTCTGTAAGGGCCGTTCGGGGAGCCAAATCAGCAATTCTTTGTCGGCCGCGATCCTGCTCCTGCGTGTCTCAGTCTTCACTGCGTGGAAGCGATCAACTACGAGCGCAGCTGACCGCAAGAAATCAAATTTCTGACTTGATCCCCCTGCTACTCTCGCTACTCCCGCTACCGACCGGCGTTCGCCGGAGAGCTTGTCGTCCGGGACCAGCTGTGTGTTGACAACTGCTATACGTGCCCGTAAGCTGCGTATATCTATTGTGTGTACGAACTAGGAGAAACGCATGCGCGACGCCGCCATCAACCTGCGAGCACATCCCGAGCAGCGGGAACTGATCGATCAGGCTGCCCATCTGCTCGGCAAGAACCGCTCCGACTTCATGCTCGAGGCCGCCTGCGACAAGGCACAGTCGGTGCTGCTCGATCAGGTATTTTTCAAACTGGATGCCGAGAAGTTCCGGCAGTTCGCCAAGCTGCTCGACGCGCCGCCCGCGCGCAATCCCGGGCTTGAGCGCCTCATGGCGGTCAAGGCACCCTGGGGCAAGAAGTCGGCGAAGGCCTGAGCTTGAAACTCTATCCGCCGGAGCCCCTGGCGGCTACACATCGACTGGATGATTTCGAGTGCGGCGAGGCCGTGCTCGACGACTGGCTCAAGCGCAGGGCACTGTCCAACCAGTCAAGCGGTGCGAGCCGCAGCTTCGTCGTCACCGACCAGGGCGGCCACGTTCTCGGCTACTACGCCATGGCGGCCGGCGCCGTTTCGCACCAACTCGCGACGAATGGCGTGCGTCGCAACATGCCTGATCCGGTTCCTGTCATGGTTCTTGCCCGGCTCGCGGTCGATCGCAGGGCGCAGGGACTGCACTTGGGCGCCGCTTTGCTCCAGGACGCGGTCAATCGCGCGGTGGCCGTATCGCAGAACGCTGGCGTCAGAGCCCTGCTCGTGCATGCCCTTCACGAGAAGGCCAGGCAGTTCTACGAACACTACGGGTTTCAGCCCTCGCCGACGCATCCGATGACGCTCATGCTGCGCTTGAGCAGCGTGAGGGCATAGCGGAATCATGCCTTCAATTCCCGGCACCCCCTGCTACCCTCGCTACTTCTGCTACCGATCAGCGTTCGCGCGGGGCGACGGTAGCAAGAGTAGCAACAGTAGCAACACCCTCCGGTGTCAAAACCGCATCGTCGAATGTCATTACCGGTTGACGAGCAGCGCCGGATTGATCGCCACGCTCCGCCGGCGACCGTCTTCCTCCATCCGCGCCCGCCCGCGCTCGGCGAGGATGGCAAGCGCCGCGCGCAGGTCGCGGCTGTCCCGGACGCAATTCGGACCGTACTGGTAGATCCGCTTCGTCGGCACGCGATCAGTTCCGCTGGCCTGCGCTTCGCTGCGCAGCCAGGAATCGAGCCGGATCGCCGCCGCAAGCGAGGGCGGCGTGTATTTCCTCGGACGTTATCGTTCCGCTCGCGCCATGCTCCAGCACGTGGAACAAGGCGGCCAGCCGCGCCACGTTCTCCGCCGCCTTGGCCGCAACATCGCGCACGCTGCGGAATGCGCCTCGCGCGCCGAGTTCGCCCTCGACCTCATCGTGAAAGCGTATCCACTCGGCACGTGCCTGCGGCGACAGATCCAGCACCGCCGGGGTGAGGCAGCCATGGGCGTCGGTCGCCAGCGGCTGTTCGAGTAGCTCCCGGATGCGCCCCCGAACAGCGCCACCAGCAGCATCGCCTCGGGCGCCGGCCGGTAGGCACGCGTGCCCTGCGTGCTGCCGGGCCAGGCGATCAGGAAGCGCGCTATGAATCCGGTGCCGCGCGGCAGCGTGCCGGCACGCTCCAGGAAGCCGCGCAACGCCTCGGGCTGGACCATCAGCCCGAAGGTGAGCCGCCGACCGCGCAACACGAAGGAGGGCTTGGAGCGCCGGTCGATCGCCATCTCGCCACCGTCCCACAGCACGTTGAGGAGCGCAAGGTTGCGCAGGATCGTGTCCTGGCCTGTCAGCTTTTCATTTGTCCACGCCTGGTACAGCGCCACGCGCTCATTCCGCTCGTCAAGATGCTCCTGATGGATTTTCGGATTCTTCTTCAGGTGCGCAACGTAGGCATCGATGTGCTTTTGGAGGAGTTTGGTATCCACTTTCTTGTCTCCGGGTAGGTTAGGCCGTTGCGCCCGTAACAATCAATTGGGCTGTTGCCCGCGTCATGGCCACATACAGCAGCCTGGCCTCGTCCTGGCTGGCATCGGCCGGCGTCGGCAGCAGGCCTGCACCGGGAATAACCACGATCGGGTACTCAAGGCCCTTGCTACTATGGAAAGGCAGCAGCTTGACGGTGTCTTGGCTTTCCACAAAGGTGACGTCCTTCTTCCAGGTGCTGGGGATGCCGGCACGGCGCAGTTCGGTCCGCACTACCTTGCATACCGGGTCGTAGTGCCGATACAGAATTGCCATGTCGCGCCAGGGAATGCCTTTGCCGTGCTCTTCCTTCAGGCGTTCGGCAATCCACGCCCCCTCGGCCTGCAAGCTTGGCAGTTTTACGACCATGGGCGCTGTACCGTGACGCCCTGCGGAAATGGGCATCAGCCGCGGGACGCCGTCCTCTTCAGCCTCGGTCGCTTTCAATAGTTCGCCGGCAAACTGGGCGGCGAACTCGAGGATTTCCTGGGTATTGCGGTAATTGACCTTGAGGATGGTCGTCCGGCCCTGTGCCTGGATGCCCACGCTCTTGAAGCTGAAGTTCTTCTGCCGCCCGGCTTCGTATATCGATTGCGCGTCGTCGTAGAGCACCAGCAGGGAGTTGGTCTGCGGGTCGACCATCTGCACCACGAGCTTCAGCCACTCAGGCTTGAAGTCGTGGCCTTCGTCGATCAGGACCGCCTCGTATTGGCCTGATGGAATCTGCCCACGCTCGACACCGCGAATGACGGCCTGTACCATTTCCGCCATGACCGCGTTGGTGTCTTCCTGGTTGTTGGCGAAGCCGACGTTGTAGGCGCTCAACTGGCTGTGGCACCAACTGTGGAAGCTGCGGACATGCACCTTGTCCGCCACGCCCTTGCTCGCCATCCAGTGCACCAGCCTGCCGGCCAGCGTCTTGTTGTAGCACAGCACCAGGATAGGCTTGACGCACACCTTGGCGAGTTGCTCGGCGCGGTAGCCCAGGATCAAAGTTTTGCCGGAGCCGGCGACGCCATGGATGACCCGGTGGCCTTCGCCGAGACTCCTGGCCAGTTGCTCCTGCTGCAAGTCCATCACCCGCATCAGATCGGGAATCTCAACAGATTCCAGTTCCTTTTCGTTGAACAGTCCGGCCTGGGGAACCGGCAAACGAATCTCCGGGAACAGATGCCAGCGCACGCGATCGAGCTGCGGCAAGCTCAGGTTGCCCTGAAAACGAACCGAGAACATTTCCCACATCCGCTGCTGGAAGCTCTCCGCATCGATGGCTTCGGTCATTTCGTCCTGGCAGATCACTCGATGCGGTTCAATAACCTCGGCCAGACCCGAGCTATCGAAGGTTCGCCTCGGTATGTTCGTCAGCACCACACCGTAGGCCCAGGGGAAGGTCAGCCGCCCCTCCATCCGGCCACTGGAGAGGGTCAGTTGCTTGTCGCGCTCCAATACGTTGGTGACCGCATGGGCATACTGGCGGGCCTGCTCAAGGGGATTGAGCACATGCTTCAGGCCTCGGGGAGTCAGAATCGCCGCGTCGGATTTCGTAATCGACTGGATCGTGTCCTGCTTCCAGTCCTTTACTTCCAGAATCAGCAGCCCACGACGGGGATGCAGGATGATGAAGTCAGGATGGCTGTTGGTGGAGCCTACCGGAACATCGAACCAGCACAGGTAATCTTCTTCGAGCTTGGCTTCGAGACGCTGCGCAAGCCGCCGTTCGCCCGATGTCATTCGCCCTGCGCACGTCCCGTAACTTGGAATCAGCACTGCCACTCGGTATTCCTGTCTTGTCGAGAATGACAATGTGATTCTACACGCTAGCCCAGGCGCCAATGATCCGGCGATCCGGCTCAATGGCGCATGGAGTTGCCAGGGCTGGCTGCGGTCATTTCCCGGCGGGTGTTCTTTGTCGCCGAGCGTGTGCGATCTCAGCGCAATCAGGCGTCAAATCCAGCAGCTTGAGGCATGGCCAGAATGCCGGCAAGAGCTTCGGCAATAACATCGGCAGAAACATTAGTAGAAAACAACATAACATGCTGTTATATTGATAATATACAGCGTATCCACATCGGCATATATAGGCTCGCCATGATTGAGTTATACGACGATCCGGCTCAGATGGAACCGCTAGTTATCGATAAATCGCGGCCGGTTTACAACTCGCTGATCGGACTGGCCCACGACCTATCCGAGGCGTCGGCATGCCTCGATGCCGCGCTCAATCCCGCCACGGCCAAGAGTCTTTCCGAGCTTGTCTCGGGGATGAACTGCTATTACAGCAACCTCATCGAAGGTCACCACACGCTGCCCATAGACATCGATCAGGCACTGTTCGAGGTCAAGGACAAGGCCGACCAGAAGGAGCTGCAGAGCCTCGCCTTCGCTCACATCGAGGCGGATCGATGGGCCCGCTCGCAATCGCTGACCAAGGACACTTTGCTGCCCTTCCTGCTCGAAGTCCATCGGCGTTTCTGCGCGCACCTGCCCGCGGACCTGCTGAAGCTCAAGGACGGCAGCCTTATGGAGGCGGGGAAGTTCCGCGAACGGGATGTTTCTGTGGGTATACATGTGGCCCCAAAGGCTGACACGCTGAGCCGCTTCCTGGATCGCTACGCGGCGGTCTATGGGCTGCAACTCGAACGGGCCGCAAAGGACGGGATCGGCAAGCTGGACGCCATCCTGGCGTCGTTCGTCGCCCATCATCGCCTTGCGTGGATTCACCCTTTCCTCGACGGAAACGGTCGGGTGGCGCGGATCGCGATCGACGCCATGCTGCGTGCCTGCGGTGTGAATGGAGCCGGCCTTTGGTCGATGTCGAGGGGCTTCGCCAAAACCGCGGACGACTACAAGGGAAAGCTGGCGGGGGCCGATCAGCCGCGACAGGGCGCCCTCGACGGACGCGGCAACCTGTCCGAGAAAAAGCGGGCGGAGTTCTGCAGCTACGCTATGCAGACGGCGATCGACCAGGCCGGATTCATGTCGAGAATGTTCGCCCTGGACAATCTCAAGTTCCGCGCCGAGAACTACTTCCGGAAGGTCCGATTCGATCTCAAACCGGAATCGGCCCATCTCTTCGTCCACGCTTTCAGCATGGGCGAGTTTGAGCGAATGGAAGCTAGCCGGATCACCGGCCTTCCCGAACGCACATCAAGGGACGTGCTCAGCGCGCTTCTTCAGGAGGGCTTCCTGGTTTCCGACTCGCCGAGAGGCAAAGTCAGGGTAGGCTTCCCAATGCATGTTCTTGGGTCCCTCTTGCCGAACCTCTATCCAGCCGGCGATCTGGACTCGGACCCCGAAGCGTTGAAGCGGCAAGTCCGAGCCAACAGGTCTGACACTATGGCAAGGCAACTCGAAGCAAGGAAGAAGGGATCCTTGTCCAAACCGGAACCCTGACCTGCTCCATAGCAGGCCTGCCAAAAAGGAAAAGGAGCCAGCACGACATGAAAACCCTGCTCGTCGTGTACCACTCGATGACCGGCGGAACCGAACAGATGGCGCGGGCGCTGGTTGCCGGCGCTGCTAGCGAGAGCGGCGTGGCGACACGCCTGCTGCATGCATCCGTCGCGCAGGCGACCGATGTGCTCGCGGCCGATGCCTACGTGTTTGCCACGCCGGAAAACCTCGCCGCGATCTCGGGACTGATGAAGGATTTTTTCGATCGCTGCTACTACCCCGCGTTCGACTGGATCAATGGCCGGCCCTACGCAGTGCTGATCTGCGCCGGCAGCGACGGGCAGAATGCCGTGCGGCAGATCGAGCGCATCGCCACCGGCTGGCGCCTGAGGGCTGTAGCCGACGAGCTGATCGTTTGCACTCGCGCACAGACACCGGAGCAGATTCTTGCGCCGAAAACCATAGCTGCGGCAGACCTCGACCGTTGCCGGGAACTCGGCGCCACGCTGGCGAGCGGCCTCGCCATGGGCGTGTTCTGACCCCAGAAAAACAAACCCCGGCCATGCGCCGGGGTTTGTTTTTGCACGGCAGAAGGTTTACGCCGGCTGCTGATCCAGTTCAAACACCTTGTGCAGAACCCGCACGGCCAGTTCGAGGTACTTCTCGTCGACCACCACCGAGATCTTGATCTCCGAGGTCGAGATCATCTGGATGTTGATGCCCTCTTCGGCCAGGGTGCGGAACATCTTGCTGGCGACGCCAGGGTGCGAGCGCATGCCGACGCCCACGGCAGACACCTTGCAGATCTTGTTGTCGCCTTCGATGGCGCGCGCGCCAATGTGCGGCTTGATCTGCTCTTCCAGAAGCTTCTTGGTGCGGACGAATTCGCCGCGATTGACCGTGAAGGAAAAGTCGGTCGTGCCATCGTGGCCGACGTTCTGGATGATCATGTCGACGTCAATGTTGGCATCGGCGATCGGGCCAAGTATCTGGTAGGCAATGCCGGGGCGGTCGGGCACGCCGAGCACCGTAAGCTTGGCCTCGTCGCGGTTGAAGGCGATGCCGGAGATGATGGGTTGTTCCATGGTGTTTTCGTCCTCGAGAGTGATGAGCGTGCCGCTGGTCTCCTGGCCTTCTTCCTCGAAGCTGGAGAGCACACGCAACTTGACCTTGTACTTGCCGGCGAATTCGACGGACCGGATCTGCAGCACCTTGGAGCCGAGGCTGGCCATTTCGAGCATTTCCTCGAAGGTGATGCGATCCAGCTTCCTCGCCTCGGGCACGATGCGCGGGTCGGTGGTATAGACGCCGTCGACGTCGGTATAGATCTGGCATTCGTCCGCCGTCAGTGCGGCCGCCAGCGCAACGGCCGAGGTATCCGAGCCGCCACGCCCCAGCGTGGTGATGTTGCCGTCGGCGTCAACTCCCTGAAAGCCGGCGACGATGATCACCTTATCGTCATCGAGGTCGCGGCGCATATTGGCATCATCGATCTCGAGAATGCGCGCCTTGGTGAATGTGCTGTCGGTCAGCACTTTTACCTGGCCACCGGTGTAGCTCTTGGCCTTGAGACCGAGATCCCTGATCGCCATGGCCAAAAGGGCAATCGTGACCTGCTCGCCGGTGGAAATCATCACATCGAGTTCGCGGGCGTCGGGCTGCGGTGAAACCTCGTTGGCCAGGGCAATCAGGCGATTGGTCTCGCCGCTCATGGCGGAAACCACCACCACCAGTTGATGCCCCTGTGCCTTCCAGCGCGCAACGCGCTTGGCGACGCTGCGAATGCGGTCCGGCGAACCCATCGATGTGCCGCCGTATTTCTGAACTATCAATGCCATTGCCGTGGTTCGTAAGTTGGAGAATCCCGAATTTTACCCGATAGTTTCCGCCACCCAACCAGCCACCGGACAATAACCATTTCTGCGCCCCGGCTATCCCCACGTACTAATGCCGCTACAATTTTCTTGTATGGCAGAAGAATTTGTCCTATAGTCGCCGACATATTACTTCGGTAATAGACGTTAGGCGCCCGTAATATCCCGATTCGCCTGATGACAATACGCAAAAGGAGTGAGTAGATGAAGGCCAACGACAAGATTGATGCCCGCGAAATACGCCGCAAGCTGGGCATGAATCAGCAGCAGTTCTGGGCCAAACTCGGCGTGACCCAGAGCGGCGGATCGCGTTACGAGAGCGGTCGCAACATGCCGCGCCCGGTTCAGCAACTGCTGCGCCTGGTGCACGTCGAGCAGATCGACATCCAGAAGATCCGGCGTGAAGACTATGAAGTCGTCGAGTATCTGCGCTCGGCCAAGTCTGCCCTGTTCAAGGAACTGAAAAAAGAAGCCAAAGCCGCAAGCAAGGGCAAGTAGGACGCTTGATGCCCGGTGCTTTGCATGCCGGGAATTTCGATCACGGGCTGACGCGCACTGTCAGCCCAAGCTGGCGGATTCGCTCCGCCGCTTCCTCCATCCACGCCGCTTCCATGCGCCCCAGCCGGGGCGCTTCTTTTTGCAGCGATGGCCGCGCCAGGCTGTAGAGATGCACGCCGGCCAGCGCCGGCGCCAGGGGAGCAAGCAGCGCCAGATAGGCTTGCAGTTCCGGTTCCGCAGGAACTTCGCCATCCATCCGGAACAAACAGGTCTGTACCCAGGTTGGCGCCAGCGCTGCGCAACATGCCAGGCGTCGCGCCACAAGTTCAGGCCGGACGCGGGTACCGTTGATGCGAGCCAGCCCGGCCGACGTGCCGGAATCGATCTTGAACCAGACCTCGCCCCCTGCCCGGCCGATTCGCGCAATGCCGGTTTGCACCGCCTTGCGGTCGAGCAGGCTTCCATTCGTGATCAGGCGCATGACTACTGTGCCAGCCAGGCCATGCGTGTCCAGCACTTGCTCGACAAGCGCCACGGCCGCGGCGAACTCGGCAGCGCTGGTCGGCTCGCCATTCCCGGAAAACGCCACATCGACCAGTCGCCGCACACCTTCAGGAACGCGCGTTGCCATGAAGTCGCCCGAGCCGGCCCGCTGCAGGAAATCGTTCAGTTCCCGCTCGAGCAGCGCCAGATCGATCGGCGGCGGCCCGCCGCGCTGCAGATCGGGAACCTGACAATAGACGCAACGCCAGTTGCAGGCATTGTTGGGATTCAGGTTGATGCCGACCGAAACGCCACCGGCCCTGCGCGAAATCACCGGATATACATAGCGCATGCCGGCGCTGTCGCGGGAATGGTCGTCAGTTTTGAGCAGAATGCGGGACATGGGGGATCGACAGGAGCGAAAAACCGAAAGTCGGAGTTGGCCGGACAGCGCTGCGGGCCGGCTATAATGCGCGCCGACTCATCCGCGACTTTGCCACACATCCCGACCATGCGCATAACCCGTCGCCTCGAATTCGATGCGGGCCATCGAATCCCGAATCATCAGAGCCAGTGCCGCCACCTGCATGGCCACCGCTACGCACTTGAAATCACGCTCGGCGGGGGGGTCATAGACGCAGCAGGACGCCCGGACGACGGCATGGTGATGGATTTTTCCGAGGTCAAAGCCATCGCCAAACAGCATGTGGTCGATGTCTGGGACCATGCCTTTCTGGTCTGGCGCGACGACCAGGCCGTGGTGGACTTCCTCGGCAGCTTGCCGGACCACAAGACTGTCTTGCTCGACGCCGTCCCGACCGCCGAGAACCTGGCCCGCATCGCCTTTTCGATCCTGGATCCGCTGTACCGTGACAGCTACGGCAATCATCTGCATCTTGAGCGCATCCGGCTTTACGAGACCCCCAATTGCTGGGCCGACGCCACACGCGAAGACCTCGGCCAGAACGCAAACCAACCAAGTTTCAGTGACAGAGAGGAGTACAACAAATGCAAGGCTTGATGATGAACCGGCCTCTGATGATTTCAGGGCTCCTGCGGCACGCTGGCCAGAATCACAGCGATACTGAAATCGTATCCCGGCTGCCGGTCGGCGGAACGCATCGTTACACGTACAGCGATGCCCACCACCGCTCGCGGCAACTGGTACGAGTGCTGCTGTCGCTCGGCGTAAAGGCCGAAGACCGCATTGGTACCCTGGCCTGGAATACACACCGGCATTTCGAGATCTACTATGCCGTCTCGGGCATGGCGGCGATCTGCCACACCATCAACCCGCGCCTGTTCCCCGAACAGATCGCCTATATTGCCAACCACGCGGACGACCGTTTCATCTTCTTCGACGTGAACTTCGCCCCCCTGATCGAGGCCCTGGTGCCGCATTGCCCGGCCGTCAAGGGCTGGATCGCCCTTTGCAGCCGCGATGAAATGCCGGCCAATGCGATTCCGAACCTGTATTGCTACGAAGAACTGCTGGCCGCGCAAAGCGACGACTATGAATGGCCGGAGTTCGATGAGAACACGGCGTCTTCGCTATGCTACACGTCGGGTACCACAGGCAACCCCAAGGGTGTGCTTTACTCGCACCGCTCCACGGTGCTGCATGCCTATGGTTCCGCCATGCCAGACGGACTTGGCGCCTCGGCGCGCGACTGCATCCTGCCCGTGGTACCGATGTTCCACGTTAACGCCTGGGGCCTGCCCTATGCCTGCGCCCTGACCGGCGCCAAGCTGGTCATGCCGGGCCCGCATCTCGACGGCGCCAGCCTGTATTCGATGTTCGAGGAAGAAGGCGTCACCATGTCGGCCGGCGTGCCGACCATCTGGCTCGGCCTGCTGCAGTACCTGCAAGCCAACAAGCTGAAGCTGTCCACCGTCAAACGCCTGGTAATCGGCGGTTCGGCCGCGCCACCGGCCATGATTCGCGCCTTCGACGAGCAGTTCGACATAACCGTATTGCATGCCTGGGGCATGACCGAAATGAGTCCGCTGGGCACCGTCAATACCTACAAGAAGAAGCATCTCGCGCTGCCGGCAGCAGAACGCGACCGCATCCGCCTCAACCAGGGCCGCAGCATCTTCGGCGTCGAAATGAAAATTGTCGACGGCAACGGCAACGACCTGCCGCGCGATGGCAAGGCTTTTGGCGATCTGCTGGTGCGCGGGCCGTGGATCACCAGCGGCTATTTCAAGAGCGAAGGCGGCGACGCCCTGCGCGATGGCTGGTTTCCCACCGGGGATGTGGCCACCATCGACCCGGATGGCTACATGCAGATTACCGACCGCTCGAAGGATGTCATCAAGTCGGGCGGCGAATGGATTTCCTCGATCGACCTCGAGAATATCGCCGTCGCACACCCGGCGGTCAACGAAGCCGCAGTGATCGGCGCCTTCCATCCGAAGTGGGACGAGCGCCCTCTGCTGGTCGTAATCAAAAAAGCCGGACAGGAAGTCAGCCGCGAAGAACTCATCGCCTTCTACGAGGGCAAGGTGGCCAAATGGTGGATCCCCGACGACGTGATCTTTGTCGAGGACTTGCCGCACACGGCCACCGGCAAGCTGTCCAAGTTGCAACTGCGCGATCGCCTGCGCGACTATCGCTTTCCGGGAGCATGACATGACCATGCCGATTACCCTTTGTGGTTTTGCCGTCAGCAACTACTACAACAAGGTCAAACTCTCCCTGCTGGAGAAAGCCGTTCCCTTCGCCGAAGCGTTCGTCATGACGTCGCAAAAGGAGGAGATGCTGGCCGAGTCGCCGATGGGCAAAGTGCCCTTCTTGCGCACGCCCAGGGGAGTACTGAGCGAATCGCAGGTGCTCACCGAGTTCATCGAAGACAGCTGGCCCGAGCCCCCGCTCTATCCGCGCGACGCCTTCGAGCGGGCGAAGTGCCGCGAACTGATCGAACACGTCGAACTGCATCTCGAATTGCCGGCTCGCCGGCTTTACACGGAAGCGTTCTTTGGCGGCACGGTATCCGAGGAAACCAAAACGGAAGTCGCCGCGCTGCTCGAAAAGGGTCTCAAGAGCCTGGCACGCCTGGCCCGCTTTGCGCCCTTCATCGGCGGCGACAGTTTCACCCACGCCGATTGCGCGGCCTGGGTGCATCTGCCGCTGGTTAGCCAGGCCACGCGCAAGATCTACGGGCGCGATTTTCTCGACGAATTTCTGCCCCAGGCCAAGGCCTATATCAAGCTGATCGGCGAGCGGCCGCACGCACAGAAAGTAAACGAATACCGCAAGGCGGCCATGGAAGCCTTCATGTCAAAATCCAAAAAATGAGCGAAGCAGTCCGCACCGGCCTCGCCGAGGGCGTGTTCCACATTGAAATGGCGCGCCCGGAGAAGAAGAATGCGCTCACCGCCGGGATGTACCGGATGCTGGCCGATGCTCTCACCAGCGCCGAGGCCGACCCGGCGGTACGCGTCATCCTGATTTCTGGCGCAGGCGGCAACTTCACGGCGGGAAACGATCTGGCCGATTTTCTCGAAACGCCGCCGATGGATGAAAGCGCGCCGGTATTCCATTTCATCAACGGCTTCGCCAATCTGCAGAAGCCCTTCGTCGCCGCCGTGGAAGGCGTCGCGGTCGGCGTCGGCACCACCATGCTGCTGCACTGCGACCTGGTCTATGCCGGCAGCGCGGCGCGCTTCGTCCTGCCCTTCGCCAACCTCGGCCTGACGCCGGAGGCGGCATCGAGCCTGCTGTTGCCGTTGTGCGCCGGTCACGCGCGGGCGGCGGAGATGCTGATGCTGGGCGAGCCCTTCTCGGCACAAACAGCACTTGACGCCGGCATCGTCAACGCAGTGCTGCCCGACGGACATGTGCTGGATCACGCATTCGAACGCTGCCGCAAGTTGACCACACAGCCCGCCGCATCGCTGCGCCTCACCAAGCAGTTGATGAAGCGCGCGCAACAGGGCCTGATCAGCGAAACCATGAAATTCGAGGCTGAGGTATTCAGGCAGCGCCTGGTGTCTCCCGAGGCCAGGGAAGCCTTCGCTGCCTTCTTCGAGAAACGCAAGCCGGATTTCTCGAAATTCAATTAAACGAGACGGAAACAGCAGGCGACAGGCTGCTAGAATCCGCAGCCCGACGGATGGGTGGCAGAGCGGTTGAATGCACCGGTCTTGAAAGCCTGTGCATGCCTTCCGATGATGTTGAAAAATAAGGTAATTTCGCGATCTTCTCCGCAATCTGCGAGGATCATCTCCGCAACTCGGGAGAGTTTCCAGTTTTTGGGGCATGGTTGAATGCAACCGACATGAATTTTGGTTGATGGTCGGTCTGTATAATTTGTGAAACGGAAGGTTGGCAGAGCGGTTGAATGCACCGGTCTTGTTAAATCGAGCGCTGATGTGGAAACGCACCAGATGTAAGGAGTCAAATTCGGCGAAGCCCCTGGGTTTCCGAGGTAACGCCGAGCGAAGCCTGGTCTAGGTCAGGAACGTGTAGAGACTTGACGGCTCCCACCTAAGGCTGAAAAGCTAGGGTGAAGACAAAGTCCAGACTTTCAAACAGGCAGCGTTATGGCCTGGTGGCGAAAGCCATAGAGGTAAGGAAAACCGGCGATGTCGTAAGGCATCCGTGAGTTCGAATCTCACACCTTCCGCCAGAAAAGGCGATGGCTACGTTTGAGGCCAGTATCTGGGCGCCTGCAATAGCGACTTCGGATCCAGCGCCCACTTTGCGATAATCTGGATGGGATACTATGGCATTGTCCACTGACCAAATTGAGAGTGGAGGCATCCTGCCACAGCAGATTTTTCTAGGAGCGCAGTCCTGGCCAAGTTCCGCCAGTACAACATTCAGCTGCTTCCGCTAGACACCAAGCATACAGAAGAGGTCGGCATAGCCGGCTACAAAAAGCTATTTGATCATTTTAAGGCTCAGACGTCCGACTCATACAAGAAAAAGAGGATGGCCGACGAAGCAAAGGTATTGGTAAACGACACGTTTATCTGCCCTTTTGTCATACATGCTGAAGAGAAATTTGCCTATGGCTCTCAATAACCTTCGTTTCCGAGAATGGCGTGAAGTGGCTGGATACCAAATATTGAATTGACAAAACTAAAATCAGTTTTTACTATTGTCACATGTACCAACAGCGCCAACTTTCGTCTGCATTACGTCAAGCTCTTACAGGGTTTCCCGCGATCCTATTGACGGGTCCTCGGCAGTCCGGAAAAACGACCTTTCTCCGGCATGAGGCCGGAGAGCAGGTTGACTACATCAGCTTTGACGATCCTCTCGAACGCGACTTTGCTGCTGTTGACCCCGCAGGCTTTCTTGGCCGATTCACCGATCGTCCGGTGATTCTCGATGAGATCCAATACGTACCGGCCCTACTGTCACATCTGAAGATGCGTATCGACAATGAGCCAGGCCTGTGCGGTCGATGGCTACTGACCGGATCGCAACAATTCGGACTGATGCGTGATGTCAGCGAATCACTCGCTGGCCGGGTCGCTATTTTGGAGCTACCGCCATTCTCACAAGCAGAATTCGCGCGACCTGACTTGGAAGATGTTTTGTGGAATGGAGGCTATCCCATTCCGGCGATGCATCCGGATCGGCGCGACATCTGGTTGCGAAGCTACGTTTCTACCTACATCGAGCGTGACGTCCGGCAAATTCGCAATATCCCGGACCTGAGGGTATTCAATCAATTTCTCAATTTGGCAGCGGCTCGCCATAGCCAGGAATTTCATCCTGCTGACCTGTCGCGCGAACTCGGTATCACGCAGCCAACGGTGAAGTCCTGGGGTGGCGTACTCGAGGCCTCCTATGTTGCGCATTTCCTGCCACCATGGTTTCGCAACTATGGCAAACGAGTGGTGAAAACGCCGAAGTTCTATTTCTACGATGCGGCACTCGTCAACTTGCTTACACGTCAGCCAGATGCGGGCTCAGCACTCGCTGGCCCTATGGGTGGACCACTTTTGGAAGGCTGGGTCGTCACTGAAGCAGTGAAGGCCTTCATGTCGCTGGGGCGGAAACCTGACTTGTATTTCTGGCGATCCCACGACGGGCTCGAAGTGGATTTGCTCATCGTGATCGATGGCAAGTTACAACCGGTAGAAATCAAGTTGACCGCGACTCCCGGCGCAGGCCATGTTGAACCGATCAATCGATTTCTTGCAGTTGCTGGCGACGAGGCAAGCAAGCAAGGGATCCTTGTTTGCCGAACGGAAACTGAGCGGGCATTGCCGAATGGTCATGTCGCCATGCCATGGCAATCATTCCCCGATTGGCTACGCAAACGCTTATCCAAGGCGGTTGCATGATCCATCACTGATGGCTCATTGACCGTCGGAAAACTGTCTCCGCATCACTAAACAGAGCCATGGATACACCTGCAACAGAAGCCTATCAAGGAATACACGGCGCGGAGACAGGCCGCATCAATCGCCTTGTTTTTTCTATAAAATGCTTCGAACTTGAAAACCGGCGAAGGTGCAAGCCTTCCGTGAGTTCGAATCTCACCCCATCCGCCAGTTGAAGACGGCAATGGCTATTTGAGCAGCCACTCGTCGCCGCACTTGCGGCATTGGGCGCGCAGCCAGACACCACCTCCATGATTTTCCAGCGCAGGGTCGCCACCATCCGGCAACGGCGCCGGCCCGGAGGACTGTACCTTGAACTTGCCATAGGCTTTGCAACCCGGACATGTAGCCTGCTCGCCAAGGCGCTCCGCTATCTCAAGCAACAAGCGATAGCGCTTCCAGCTGTACAGCGTGACGGCCAGCCCCCCCAGCACCAATAGCGCCCCCGACATGCGCGATGCGGCGCCCGCTCCGGCCACTTCAATCCCGCTGACAAGGACTATGAGGCCGAGAAACCAGCTGACCAGCCAGGCATGGCATTCGATCAGCTGCCGCTCATACCAGCGCCGAAAGCCATCTGTCCGAATGCGATCGAGTGAAGCCACGGCACCTCCGTCCTTCATTTGCGGCCAGCTTAGACTCCCTCCAGCACCGACGCAACCGGATTCCAGGCCACAGGCCGCGCGGGCAGGCTACCAAAGTGCACATACCTGTCGCCAAAACTTCGCGGCTATAATCTGCCGCGCAGTGGCAGCCTGCGACCGCAAGGAACTCTGCGGGCCGATGGCTGTCGAAGCTGCTGGAGTCATACCACAGGAGGGTTCGCACTACCATGGAAAACGTCCACACCTACCCGCAAGCTGCCACCCAGGACATTGCCCTGCGGCAGAATCGCGTTCTGCGCAACACCTATGCCTTGCTCGCGCTGTCGATGGCACCCACGATTGCCGGCGCCCTGCTCGGCGTGCAGTTGAAGTTTTCCATTCTCGCCGGCAGTCCGTTTGTCGCCTTCATGCTGTTCCTCGGCGTGGCCTGGGGATTCATGTGGGGCATCGAGCGCACCAAGGACAGCGGCATGGGCGTGGCCCTGCTGCTCGGCTTCACCTTCTTCATGGGCTTGATGCTGTCGCGCATCCTGCAGGCGGCGCTCGGGTTTTCCAACGGCGGCACCTTGATCGCGATGGCAGCCGGCGGCACCGGCGCGATCTTCGTCTCCCTGGCAGGAGTCGCCTCCACTACCAAGCGGGATTTCTCCAATCTCGGCAAATTCCTCTTTGCCGGCGTGATCCTGCTGCTGGTAGCGATGGTCGCCAACATCTTTTTCCAGATCCCTGCACTGGCGCTGGCGATTTCGGCAATCGCCGTCGTGCTGTTCTCGGCCTACATCCTCTACGACATCAACCGCATCGTGCAAGGCGGCGAGGACAACTACATCTCCGCTACTCTGGCCGTGTATCTGGACATCTATAACGTCTTCGTCAGCCTGCTGAATCTGCTGATGATGTTTACCGGCGACCGCGACTAACAAGCTGGCGCAAGAGTCGGCGCCGGCGGCACGGCGACCGAATGGAAAACGGCGACCGCATTGTCCATGGTCGCCGTTTCTCGTTTCAGCGATCGCTTATTTCTCGAACAGGGCGATCGACTCGAGATGCGACGTATGCGGGAACATGTTGGCAATGCCCGCCCCGCACAAGCGGTAGCCCTTCTCATGCACCAGCACTGCCGCATCGCGCGCCAGCGTTGCCGGGCTGCATGAAACGTAAACGATGCAGCGCGGACCGCCTTCGACCGGCAGCGCCTTGACCAGTGCAATCGCCCCTTCGCGCGGCGGGTCGATCAGCAATTTGTCGAGCACCCCGAAGGCAGCAAAGCTTTCTTCGGTCGTCTCGAACAGATTGGCAACCGCGAATTCACATTGAGCCGCGAGTCCGTTGCGGGCAGCATTTTCCTCGGCGCGCTTGACCAGCCCGGCGCTGCCCTCGACGCCGAGGACGTGCGCTCCCATCCGCGCAATCGGCAGCGTGAAATTGCCCAGGCCACAAAACAGGTCGGCAACCCGCTCGCCGGCGCGCGGCTTCAACAGGGCCATGGCGCGGCGCACCAGCATGCCATTTACGCCATGATTGACCTGGGTAAATTCCGTCGGATGAAACAATAGCTCAAGACCGAAATCCGGCAACTCATAACTCGGCAGACGGGCATCGGCCGGATGGAACAGGGTGACGGTTTCCGGGCCCTTGGACTGCAAATACCAGATGATTCCATGCCTATCGGCAAATTGCCGCAGACGATCCAGATCATCGGGCGTCAGCGCTTCCAGATGGCGCAACAACAGCACTGTTCGCGATCCGCCCACCGCGACTTCGATCTGCGGCATGCGATCAGGCTGCGACATGCTGTCGACCAGCGTCCCGAGCAAGGGTATCAGCGCGGAAACATGGGCTGGCAGCACGGCGCAGGAATCCATCACCGCCACGTAGCTGCTGTGCTTTTCGCGGAAACCGACCAGCGCACCGCCCTTGCTCGCTACATGGCGCACCGAAAGGCGGGCGCGCAGCCGATAGCCCCATCCGGTGCCGGCGATGGGCGGGAAAAGTTGTTCCGGCTTGAGCCGGGCGATGTGCCACAGGGCATCCTCCAACACCCGCTGCTTGGCTGCGGTCTGGCCGGCAAGATTGAGATGCTGCATCGAGCAACCGCCGCAGGTGCCGAAATGCGGACAGGGCGGTGCGACGCGTTGACTCGACGCGCGCAGCACGCGCAGAACATGCGCCTTTTCGTAACTCGGCTTCCGGCGATAGCTGGCGTATTCGACCACTTCGCCCGGCAGGGAACCCTCGATGAAAATCGCCTTGCCATCGACATGCGCAACGCCGCGTCCTTCGTGATCCAGGGATTCGATATGTGCAAGCGGCATGGAGAGTGTCGGAACCCGTTCGGCAAAAGGGGCCGATTATAATCGGCTCATGATCGGTCGCATCACCCACCAGCAAGCATGAGTCCTGCCTACACGCTGCTTACCAGCGAGGCCGAGTATCGGCAGGCCTGCGACACGATCCTGGCCCGGGCGCAGCACGAGTTGCTGATTTTCGATCACGACCTCGCCGCCATGCAACTGGACAAGAAAGCACGCCTCGACCTGCTGACCGGCTTTCTCCAGGGCGACGCCCTGCGCAAAGTCCGTATAGTGCTTCACGACCCGGGGCATCTTGAACATGAGGCGCCGCGCCTGCTCGAGTTGATTGCACGCTTTTCACACCTGATCGAAGCACGGCAAAGTCCGGACAATTTGCGCCACCTCGCGGATACCCACCTGCTGGCTGACGGCTGCCACGGTGTGCGTCGTTTCCATGTCGACCAACCGCGCAGCGCGATCATTGTCGACGACCGGGCCTATATACATCCTTGGCAGCAGCGCTTCGAGGAACTATGGGAATTGTCCCAGCCCTGCCTGAGGCTCAATACCACCGGGCTTTGAGAGCGGAAAATTTCGCGCTTTGCCGCTATCCGCATTGCGCGAGGACACCAAGTCTTGCTATACTTGCTGATTGTCGGGTCGCACCCGGCATTGCCTTGCTGGTATTACATCCAAGTTTCTCCTCTATCGATAAAGGAAATCACATGAAGCAATCTCTCCTCGTAGCCGCCCTCCTCGCCCTGGCTGTTTCCGCTTGCGGCAAGACCGAAGCCCCGAAACCCGCCGAAGCCCCCAAGGTCGAAGCGCCGAAGCCCGCTGCTGAAGCCCCGAAGCCCGCTGATACTGCTGCCGCCGCTGCTGCTGCTCCGGCCGCTGCCGCTGCTGCTGCTCCGGCTGCCGCCGCTGCTGCTGCTCCGGCTGCTGCCGCTGCTGCTGCCCCGGCTGCCGCCGCTGCTGCTGCCCCGGCTGCCGCCGCTGCTGCTGCCCCGGCTGCTGCCGCTGCTGCCGCGAAGAAGTAAATCTTCACCCGCCTTCGGGCAAGAAAAAGCCAGCCTTCGGGCTGGCTTTTTTCTTTTGGTTTTCTGCGATTCCGGTTCAGAGATCGCGCCAGGCGAAGCCATCATCCTGAGTCGCGATGCCGATCCAGTCCTGCTCGCATCCGAGCACTGCAGACAGTGCTGCCTGTGCCAGCTCCGGGCTGTTGTTCTCCTCCGAGAGATGTGCGGCCACCACGTGACGCAGACCTGAGCACCCTATTTGCGACAGCAGCGTGGCTGCCGCAGCATTGTCCAGGTGTCCCCAAAGGCCGCCGATACGCCGCTTCAGCGCCTGCGGATAGCTGCCCTGGGCCAGCATCCGCGCATCGTGATTGCACTCGAGAACCAGCGCGTCACAGGCCGCCAGCATGGCCACCATGTGCGCCGTGACGTGACCGGCATCGGTCAGCACGCCAAGCCGTCGTGCGCCGTCAGTAAGGACGAACTGCACCGGCTCGCGGGCGTCGTGCGGAACAGGAAAGGGCTGCACACAAATATCACCCACTGAAAACGGATCATGGCTGTCGATAATCGTTGTGCGCGCATCAGCACGCGAATCGCGACATGCGGCCAAGGTACCGTGTGTCAGCAGGACGGCCCAGTCAAAGCGCCGCGCACAGGCGAAAACGCCACCGATGTGATCGGAGTGTTCGTGCGTTACCAGCACGGCATCGACCGCATCGGGTTCAAGGCCCAGTCGCTCCATGCGGCGGGACATTTCGCGCGGACCAAATCCGGCATCGATCAGCAGGCGGGTACTCCCCGCTTCGACCAGCAAGGCGTTGCCCCGGCTGCCGCTGCCGAGCGAAGCGAAGCGCACCGGCCTGGCTCTTGCCTACTTCAACTGTTCGTGCAACAAGCCAAGGATACGCTTGGAGGTATCCGACCGATCAATACCCCCTTCCCGGGTCAATACCTGCACCGTAGTGGACTCGCCCTCTGCCTTGAGGTGAATGCGATACTGCGCCTGATTCGGCTTGTCACTGGCGCCGCCTTTCCAGAACATCAGCTTGGACAGGACACCTTTGCCATCATCCTTTTTCTTGCTGTCGATCTCCGGGTCAACATAACGCACGAAGTACAGTCCCTGCGAGCGGTCGCGATCCTCCACGGTGAACCCGACTCGGTCCAGCGCCAGGCCGACGCGGCGCCAGGCCCGGTCGAAGGCCTCCTCCAGCAGCAAAGCACCCGCCCCATCCGTCGCGCGGGAAAGCTTGGCACGCTCCTGTCGCTGATCGGCCGCAATCATTGTCTTGGCACGGGATTCCTCGACACCCAGGCGCACCATCAGGCGCTGCAGCATCTCGGCTTCAAGCTCAGGATCTGCCGGACGCGGCTGCCACTTGGTATCGGCCCTGCCTTCATTGACGTAGACCTCGTACATGCCGCGATGGCTTATGTATATCTCAACCGTTCCCGGCTCGGCGCCTTTTTCCAAACGCGTACGAAACTTGTCGCGTTCCGCTGTCGAATAAAGACTGTCGAAAACCTTGCCGATGCTGCCGCGAATGATGTCCTGCGGTATCTTGGCGCGGTTCTCGGCCCAGTCGGTTTCCATGATCCCGGCCTCGGGCACTTCCACATTTACCAGGAATCCCAACTCCTGCCAGAACTCCTTGACCCCAGGCCAGAGTTTGTCCGGCGAGCCACCGACGACCAGCCAGCGTTGCGTGCCGGAACGCTCGATGCGCATCTTGTCGACCTGCGGCAGAAGATCCTGCGCAGTAGTGGTCCGCGATTGTCCGGAGCGCTCGCTTGAGTAGGCCGAGTAGGTGGCGGAACCCTTGCTCGCAGAAACGTCCGGAACCGCGTAGCGCTCATCGCGGCTCTGCTGGGTCAGGTCGGGAGGAATCTCGAGCGGCGGCAGTTTCCCGGCCGATTTGTATTCGATCTTTTTGGATTCCGGAATGATGCTGCCGCTGCAACCGGCAAGGACAACGCTCAGCAGCAGCACGGACAGCAGCGAAAATGAACGATTCATTGAATATCAGCTTCCTGTTTAGAGGGTGATACCGGCTTCGCGCATGGCCACGCGCAGCCGCTCGTGGAACTCGGGCGACAGGGGGGTCATCGGCAAGCGGGTGCCGCCACCGATCAGCCCCATTTGCTGCGCGGCCCACTTCACCGGAATCGGATTGGCTTCGTGAAACAGGTTGCGATGCAAACCCAGCAAGCGGAAGTTTGCCTCGCGGGCTGTCGCCAGGTCACCGGCAATCGCCGCCGCGCACATCAGGTGCATCAGCCGCGGCGCAATATTCGCCGTGACCGAAATCGAACCCTTGCCGCCCAGCAGCATCAAGGCAATGGCCGTCGCGTCATCACCACTGAACACGCTGAAGCCGGCCGGCGCGCGCTTCAGAAGATCGGACCCGCGCTCGATATTGGCGGTAGCATCCTTGATGCCGACAATACCAGGCACCTGCGCAAGTCGCAGGGTTGTGTCGTTGGCAAGGTCGGCCACGGTGCGACCCGGCACGTTGTAGAGAATCATTGGCAGATCGACTGCCTCGGCAATCGCCTTGAAATGCCGAAAAAGCCCATCCTGCGTCGGCTTGTTGTAGTAGGGCACGACCGAAAGGTGCGCGTCGGCGCCCGCCTGTCGGGCGAACTGTGCCAGTTCGATGGCCTCCGCCGTGGAGTTGGCGCCGGTACCGGCAATCACGGGTATCCGCCCGGCGACATGCTTCACCGTCGTTTCGATCAGCGCGCAATGCTCCTCGTAATTCACCGTCGGCGATTCACCCGTGGTGCCAACGACGACGACACCGTCGGTACCCTCGCTGATATGCCAGTCGAGCAGGCGCCGCAACGCGGACAGGTCGACCGAACCGTCATCCTGCATCGGGGTAAGTATGGCGGGAATGGAACCCTGTATGGTCTTCATGAGCGTATCCGAAACTGATTGCCGAAAGCGGCGCCGATTGAGAACAAGAGAGGGCGAATTCTAACTGATGGCCATCCTGCCCTGCTCCCTGCAACGAAGGCTTACAAATCAGCCAGCACCTTGATATGCGTGGCAACGCTGCGAGCCAGCGCAGAGAGCACGTAACCACCCTCCAGCAGGGAGACGATGCGCCCCTTGGAAAACTCACCGGCCACCTGCTTGATCTGTTCTGTGACCCAGGCATAGTCTGACTCGACCAGCCCCAGCGAGGCCATGTCATCCTCGTAATGCGCATCGAAACCGGCCGAGATGAAGATCATTTCCGGCTGGAACTCTCGCAAGCGGGGCAGCCAGATGTCGTAGACCGCTTGCCGGAACTCGTCGCCACGTGTTCCGGCCGGCAGAGGCACGTTGCACATGTTGGACGCGGGATTCTCGGTTCCGCAATAGGGATAAAACGGATGCTGAAAAATTCCTGCCATCAGGATGCGCTGGTCGCCGGCAAAAATCTCCTCGGTACCGTTGCCGTGATGGACGTCGAAATCGATGATCGCAACACGCGAAAGCCCCCACGCCTCGAGCGCATGCCGCGCCGCCACGGCGACGTTATTGAAAAAGCAGAAACCCATCGCCTTCGCGCGTTCGGCGTGATGACCGGGCGGACGGATCGCACAGAAGGCATTCTGCACTTCCCCGCGCATCACCAGATCGGTGGCCAGGCAACCCGCGCCGGCCGAGCGCAGGGCTGCCTGCAGCGTGCCTGGCGACATCGCCGTATCGGGATCGAGATGCACGATGCCGTGTGCCGGACTGCTTTTATGCACATGGTCTATGTAATCGCGCGGATGGACACGCAGCAACTGATCCACATCGGCCAGCGGTGCATCGTGGAACTGGAGGTAAACATCGAGCCCGGAGGCAATCAGGCGATCGCTGATGGCACCCAGTCGATCCGGGCACTCCGGATGATGGGCGCCCATGTCGTGTTGCCAGCAGTCGCGGTGGGTAATGAAGGCGGTAGTTGTCATGACGGGTGCTTTGCTGATGACTTACAATGCAGCGCAAAACGCAGTTTCAGTGCAGGCTGATGCCTGCTTCATCGGCGTTAAGCGTAGCGGCCGTAACTAAAAGCATATTATCCATCAAAGTCTGCGAAAAACCCCGACCCCATGCGACTCCCCGAACTCGAGGCCATTCTGACCGATATCAACCGCATCATCCTCGGCAAGGAAAGGCCCATTTGCCTCTCGCTCGCCTGCCTGCTGGCGCGAGGACACCTGCTGATTGAAGACCTGCCGGGCGTCGGCAAGACAACCCTGGCCCACGTGCTGGCCCGCGTATTGGGCCTGGATTTTCAGCGTATCCAGTTCACCAGTGACATGCTGCCGGCAGATATTCTCGGCGTTTCGATCTTCGATCGGGACAGTGGCGCCTTTCATTTCCATCCGGGACCGATCTTCACCCAGGTGGTACTCGCCGACGAGATCAATCGCGCCACACCAAAGGCGCAAAGCGCCCTGCTCGAGGCGATGGAGGAGCGCCAGGTGACGGCAGAAGGGAAAACCCGCGCCCTGCCCGAGCCTTTTTTTGTCATTGCCACGCAGAACCCGACACACCAGATCGGTACCTTCCCTCTGCCCGAATCCCAGCTTGACCGTTTCCTGCTCAAGATCGAACTCGGCTACCCCGATCCGGCCGCCGAGCGCGAACTGCTCGCCGGCGCCGACCGACGCCAGATGGTCGCCGACCTGGCCCCGCGAATCACGTCAGGGAAGCTGGTCGAACTGCAGGAGCGCGCACGCGCGGTGCATGCCTCGCCCGCCCTGATCGACTACGTGCAGGCCCTGGCAGCACATACCCGGACGGCACCGCGCTGGCAGGCAGGCCTGTCGCCGCGAGCCTGTCTGGCGTTGCTGGCCGTAGCGCGTGCCTGGGCATTGCTCGATGGCCGTGACCATGTGCTTCCCGAAGATGTACAAGCCGTGCTGCCCGGCGTTGTAGCGCACCGCCTGAGGCCTGTCGACGACACCGCGCGCATTGACGTGGAGGCCGTTGCCGCAGCCTTGATCGAGGCAGTACCTTTACCCTGAGCCGGAAATGTTAGGCACCCTGCGCCACCGGCTGCACGAAACATTCGTCCGCTGGGCACTGCGCGTGCGTCCTCCGGAACCGGCGCCGATCGTCCTCACCCAGCGCCGCGTCTATGTCCTGCCGACGCGAGCCGGGCTGGCCTACGCGACGGCGCTCGGCGTCATCCTGCTGGGCGCGATGAACTACAACCTCAGCCTGGGGCACGCCCTTGTGTTCCTGCTGGCAGGACTGGGCATCGTCGCCATCCTCCACACCTTCCGCAACCTCGCGCTCGTCTCGATTCGCCCCGGTCGCTGCGAACCGGTGTTCGCCGGTGGCCGGGCTCAATTCGACCTGGTACTTGAAAACCGGCGTTTCGATGCACGCAGCAGTCTGCGCCTGTTTATCGCCGACGAAACTCCGATCGAGGTCGATATCGGCCCGCACGCGAGCACGGTGGCCACGCTGAACGTCTCTGCCACAAAACGCGGCTGGCTGCCCATGCCACGCCTCACCATCGAGACCACCTGGCCGCTGGGTCTGATCCGCGCCTGGAGCTATGCCGTTCCCGACCTGAACTGCCTGGTCTATCCAACGCCGGCAACCAAGGCGCCGCCCCTGCCGTGGAGCGACGAATCGGCGCGGGGATCAGCCAGGGACGGCCGCGGCGCGGATGACTTTTCGGGGCTGCGCAATCACCAGGTAGCGGATCCGCCGCGCCATATTGCATGGAAGGCCGTCGCCCGCCAACAGGATGGACCGCTGCTGACCAAGCTCTTTTCGGGAGCGGCCGCGCAACAACTCTGGCTGGACTGGGAAGCCCTGGCGGATACCCTCGACACCGAACAGCGCCTGTCCATTCTCGCTCGCTGGATGATCGATGCCGACGCCGCAGGCTTGGCCTGGGGCTTGCGAATGCCTGCTGTGCGCCTTGCGCCCGACAACGGGCCGGCACAGCTCAATGCCGGCCTGCGGGCACTGGCGCTGCACGAACATGGCGCGCCTTAATCGTCCCGTCAGCCGCCGCCAGGCCTGGTGGCTACTGGCTACCGCCCTCGCTGCGGGCTTGCCGCTGACGCCGCAACTTCCGCTGTGGCTCTCGCTTGCCGCCGGCGCCGCTTTCAGCTGGCGTGCGGCGCTCACATTGCGACAATGGCACCTGCCACCGCGCTGGCTGCTGGTCCTGCTGGTCATTGGCGGCACGACTGGCGTCTTCCTGCAGTACAGAACCATCCTCGGTCGCACACCGGGAATTGCGCTGCTGGTGGTCTTTCTCGCGCTCAAACTACTCGAGCTGCGTGCCGCACGCGATGCGGTCGCCACTGCCCTGCTGTGTTACTTCCTGGTCCTCGGCCAGTTCCTGTTTACCCAGACCATTCCCACTGCATTGCTGGCCTGTCTGACCGTACTGATCACTACTGCCGCATTGCTGGCGGCCAGCGATGACCGCCCCAAACCGCAGCAGCAGTTGCGCCGCGCCGGGCTGATGCTGACGCAAGCGCTGCCATTCATGCTGCTGTTGTTCGTGCTGTTTCCTCGCGTTCAGGGGCCGCTGTGGGGCATTCCGCAGGATCGCGTTTCTGCCGTCTCGGGATTGTCCGACACCATGTCGCCCGGTTCGATTGCGCAACTCTCGCAATCCGATGCAATCGCTTTCCGGGTGAAGTTCAAGGATGCGCTTCCACCCCAATCCCAGCTCTACTGGCGTGGCCCGGTGATGCCCGCGTTCGACGGCCGCAGTTGGCGGGTGACGCAAACTCTTGCGGCCTATCCTGAAGTTCCGTACGCCGGACTTGGCACGGCAGTGGATTACGAAGTGACGCTGGAACCGCACGGGAAATTCTGGCTGTTTGCGCTGGAACTGCCTGCCACATTGCCGGCGGACAGCGCACTGACCAGCGACTATCAGTCCATCGCGCGCCAGGCCGTGCGCAATCGCGTGCGCTACACACAGCGCGCCTGGCCCGAAGCGATCGCCGGTGCAAACGAAACACGCGGCATGTTGCGCGATGCGCTGGCGCTGCCAAAGGATGGCAACCCGCGCATTCGGGCCATCAGCGCGGCCTGGCGCACGCAACACGGCGACGATGGGGCTGCGATCCTGGCCGCCGCGGAGAACTTTTTCAGTCAGCAATTCCTGATCTACACACTGAACCCGCCCCTGCTGGGCTCCGACATCGTGGATGAGTTTCTTTTCGATACCAGGCGCGGCTTCTGCGAGCACTTCGCCGCCGCCTTCGTCTTCGCCTTGCGCGCCGCCGGCGTACCGGCACGAGTGGTGGCCGGCTATCAGGGCGGCGAAGTCAATCCGGTGGACGGCTATCTGGTGGTGCGCCAGTACGATGCCCATGCCTGGGCCGAGGCATGGATTGCCGGACGCGGCTGGGTGCGCATCGATCCAACGGCGATTTCCGCACCAAGCCGCATCAGCAGCAACCTTGCTGCGGCCGTATCCGCCGGCGAAGGACTGCCCTTCCTGGCCCGCGGCGATCTGGCCTGGCTCAAGGAATTGCGCTACCGCCTTGACGCCGTGACCAATGGCTGGAACCAGCGGGTGCTGGGCTACAACCCGCAACGCCAGCGTGACCTGCTGGCCGGTCTCGGCCTGAACGAGCCCGACTGGCGCAGCATGACCGCCGTCCTGTCGGTTCTCTGCGGTGGCGTCATGCTTGGACTCACCGGCTGGATCCTGCGCAACCGCATGCGCGTCGATCCGGCGCTGGCGGCATGGCGACGATTCACTGCCCGACTCGCCAGACGCGGTATTGCCTGGCACGCATGGGAAGGGCCGCTGGCCTTCGCCACACGCGCTGCCAGGCAAGCCCCCCTCCATGCCGAAAGCATTGTCGCGATCGCTGCGTTGTATGCCCGCTTGCGCTACGAGCCTGCGCCACAGGCAAAAGACCTCGTTGAGCTCAAGGCGAAAATCGCCGCCTTCAGGCCATGATGCGTCTGCTCCTGCTGGCGGCCCTGACCCTTCTCAACTCGGCCCCCCGCGCGGAAACCTATGCACAACGCGATGATGTGCAGGCCTTCGTGCAAGGCATGCGTGATCGACACGGTTTCGATGCCGAGATCCTCACCGCACTGTTCCGCCAGACCAGGCCCATCGCCACCGTGATCAAAGCCATCATGCCACCCAAGGACCCCGGGGTGCGCTCCTGGCACGCCTATCGGGCACGTTTTGTCGAGCCGAAACGGATCGCGGCCGGCCGACGTTTCATGCACACCTACTCCACGGAACTCGCGGCCGCCGAGGCGCACTTTGGTGTCCCAACCGACATTATCGCCGCCATCATTGGCGTCGAGACCTTCTATGGCAAACAGATGGGCCGCTTCGGCAGCTTCGCCGCGCTTACCACACTGGCTTTCGATTATCCGCCGCGGGCAGAGCTGTTTCGCGGGGAACTGGAAGAATTGCTGCTGCTGGCCCGCGAGGAAAACCGCGATCCGCTGGCTTATACCGGTTCCTACGCCGGCGCCTTGGGCTTCCCGCAATTCCTGCCGTCCTCGAGACGACGCTTCGCCGTCGACTTCGACCACGACGGTCGCATCGACCTTGCAGCCAGCCCGGCAGATGCGATCGGCAGCGTGGCCAATTTTTTGGCCGCGCACGGCTGGGAAAAAGATGCGCCGATCGCCATCACGGTGACAGTTGCCGGGGATGGTGTGCAGGCGTTAATCGATGAAGGCATCGCGCCGACGCGCACGCCGCGGCAGATGGAAGCAATAATCGGGGACGCGGACCTTCCCGATCGCCCTGCTGCCCTGATTGATCTGATTACGCCCAGGGCGGCAACCGAGTACCGTCTCGGCTATCGCAATTTCTATGTCATCACGCGCTACAACCGCAGCAGTTTCTATGCGGCGGCAGTCATGGACCTTGCTGCAGCACTGCGCTCCTCAAAGTAGCGATACACCGCAGCGATTTAAAGTAACGCATCAGGCGTCAGTCCGTCGCGGGCTATGCGCCTGCGCAGCTTGGACAAGGCTTCGATCTGGATCTGTCGCACCCGTTCACGGGTCAGGCCCAGATCACTCGCAATATCATCCAGCGTGGTCGCGTCCTGGCCACCCAGACCGTAGCGGCGCTCAACGACCAGGCGCTGACGGTCAGTGAGTTGCGTCACCCAGTCGGCGACAAGCAGTTCGGCCTCTTGCTGGGCAAGATGGGCAGCAGGGTCTTCGGCCGCTTCATCGGCAATCGAATCGGACAAGGACAGTTCGGGATCGATGTCGAGCGGCGAATCGAGTGAGGCGGAGCGCTCGTTGAGCGCCAGCAACTGGCGAATCTCTGCCACCGGACGATCGAGCAGGCGCGCCACATCGTCGAGCATGGCGCCGGGCGCATCGTCTTTCGCGCCGCGCTCCCGATCAAGCTGGCGCATGGCGCGCAACACGATGTTGAGTTCCTTGATCAAGTAGATCGGCAGGCGCACCGTACGCGACTGATTCATGATTGCGCGCTCGACATTCTGGCGAACCCACCAGGTGGCGTAGGTCGAAAAGCGAAAACCGCGTTCGGGATCGAATTTTTCCAGGGCATGCATCAGGCCCAGATTGCCCTCTTCGATCAGGTCGTCGAGCGGAAGGCCGCGATGCTGGTAGTGCCGCGCGATACTGACCACCAGCCGCAAGTTGGCCTCGATCATGTGCTGGCGCGCCGCGAAGTCGCCATCCCGAGCAGCACGCGCCAGCTTGATCTCCTCCGCGGCAGTCAGAAGCGGCGTTGCGCCGATCTCGTGCAGATAAATCTGCGTGATGTCTTCGATGAAGCCGGACTCGTGCGAGTCCGGAACCACCTCGGGGTCCTCGCGTTCCGGGAGAAGAGCGTCATCCCCCATCGCCAATTAGTGGGCAGGAAGAAACTTCTGCGGGTCGGCCGGTTTGCCCTGACGTCGAATCTCGAAATGCAGGCGCGGACTTTCGGCGTCGGTGCTGCCCATCTCCGCAATTTTCTGGCCCCTGGCGACGGTCTGCTTTTCCTTGACCAGTATCTTGCTGTTGTGGGCGTATACGGAAAGATACGTCGCGTTGTGACGCAGGACCACCAGATTACCGTAGCCGCGCAAACCGGCGCCGGCGTAGGAGACAACGCCGCTTGCAGCCGCCAGCACGGGATCTCCTGCCTTGCCGGCGATATCGATCCCCTTGCCGCCCCCCTCGGCAAACGGGGCGATCAATTTGCCGTTGGCCGGCCACATCCATTCCACGTCATCGCCAGCAACGACGGGCTTCTCCGCTGGCACGACTTCCGCCGGTCGCGCCTCCGGTTTGACTTCTGCCGGCTTTTCGGCGGCATCTCCCTGCCGCGCCCTGGCCAGCGCCTCATCGGAATAGGCCAGCTTGCCGCCTTTCGGCTCGCGCTTGAATATCTCGGTATTGGTACTGGTCGGCGCCGTTGCATTTGCCGGTTTGACTTCAACCGGCGCGCTGGAAGTCACCGGCTTAGCCACCGCTACCGGTGCGCCATTGTCAGGCGGGGTTACTCGCAACTGCTGGCCGACCTTGATCAAATTGGGATTGTCGAGATTATTCCAGGCGGCCACATCCTTGTAATCCTGACCATTGTCGAGGGCGATGCTGTAGAGCGTGTCGCCCTTCTTTACCGTGTGATAGCCGGTACGGGAATCCATTGCTGCCGCCTGCGCTGCCGGCTTCACCGCCCCAGGCAGCCCGCCGCGATCCTCCACCGGCGCCGGCGCATGGCTGGCGCAACCGCCGATGATCGGCAGCAGCAAAGCGAACATCAGACGCACAGCGTTCATTCCACTCCCGGCAACAGCGGCACGAAGCGCACAGCATCAAATCGAGTTTCGATGAAACCGCTTTCGGTGCGCTCGACCAGGCTGATCACCTGTTCTGCGCTGCCCAGCGGCATCACCAGCCGTCCACCCGGCGCCAATTGCCCCAACAGGCTCTGCGGTACATCGGCCGCCGCCGCCGCCAGGATGATGGTATCAAATGGCGCGGCTTCCGGCAGTCCAAGATTGCCGTCTGCGTGCTTGAGGCGAATATGCGAAAGCTTGATCTGTTTGAGATTGTCCCGCGCCCGCGCCAGCAATGGCGCAATGCGCTCCACGGCAAACACCTGCTTCGACAGCACACCCAGGATCGCCGCCTGATAACCGCAGCCGGCGCCGATCTCCAGCGTCTTGCCCAGTTCGCGACCGGCAATCAGTATCTCGATCATGCGGGCTACCACGTACGGTTGCGAAATGGTCTGGCCGAAGCCCAGCGGCAGGGCGGTGTCATCGTAGGCACGGTTCGCCAGTGCCTGCTCGATGAAAACATGGCGTGGCACCAGTCCCATCGCGTGCAGCACCCGGGTATCGCGGATGCCCTGCTCGCGCAGGCGCTCGACCATGCGCGTACGGGTACGCTGCGATGTCATGCCAATGCCGGTAAGGGTCGCGGTATTCACTGGTCCAGCTTGAGCCAACTGCGCACGCCGGAAACCTGCGCAGAATGTGTAAGGTCGATTTGCAGTGGCGTGACCGAGATCCAGCCGTGCTCGACCGCATGAAAATCCGTACCTTCGCCGGCATCGGCGGCCGGACCGGCGGCACCGATCCAGTACAGCGTCTCGCCGCGCGGACTGACGGATTTGACCGCTGGCTCCGCCTTGTGGCGACGTCCCAGGCGCGTGACCTGGATGCCGCGCAATTCATCGTAGGGCACGTCCGGCACGTTGACATTCAACAGAATCGGTTCGGCAAACGGTGTGTCCGTGAAACGCTGCACCAGTTCGCGCGCCACGCGCCCTGCTGTCTCAAAATGCCGACCCTCGAAACTGCCCAGCGAAATCGCTATCGACGGCACGCCCAGCAGATAGCCTTCGGTGGCCGCCGCCACGGTGCCGGAGTAGATCGTGTCGTCGCCCATGTTGGCGCCGAGATTGATGCCCGACACCACCATGTCGGGCTGATGATCGAGCACGCCGGTTACCGCCAGATGCACGCAGTCGGTCGGCGTGCCACTGACATACATGTAGCCATTGGCCGCGCGACGCAGGTGGAGCGGCACATCCAGCGTCAACGAATTGCTTGCCCCGCTGCGGTTGCGTTCAGGCGCCACCACGGTAATGTCGCCCAGACCGGCGAGGCTGGTCGCGAGCTGGGCGAGCCCCGGCGCGAAATAGCCGTCGTCGTTGCTGAGCAGAATGCGCATGGGGGTCAGAGTCGCGAAGATCCAAAAGCCGACGCTCATTTTAGCCCATCGCAGACCGCTGCCGATGGCCGGAACAGAGCAGGACTATGCCTCCATCCCGCTTTTCACCGCAAGCTCGTGTTCACAACCTGCCACGGAGTAGGATTGATAGTAATGGAAATTGCCCTATACAGCACTGCCACCGATATCCCCGAAGCCGACTGGGCGCTGCTCGACCACGACGATGATCCTTTCGCCAGCCGCGCCTTCCTCGGCACCGCCGAGAAAGTCGGTGCCAGCGGTAAGGCGCTGGGCTGGCAGGCGCAGCATCTGGCGCTGTACGAAGGTGATCTGCTGCTGGGGCTGTTGCCGCTCTATTTGCGCAGCCATTCCTTCGGCGACTTCTCGCGGGACTGGAACTGGGCATCTGCCTGGCAACGCGCCGGACTCGACTACTACCCCAAGCTGGTCAGCGGCATACCCTATACCCCCTCGCCCGGCCCGCGCCTGCTGGTACGGCAGGGCATTGAGCGGAAGACCGTGGCGACGGCGCTGATCGAGGCTGCGCTGGAAGTCACTCGCCGACTCGGCGCGTCCTCGTGGCAATGCCTGTTTGTCGAAGAAGACGATCGCGACCGGCTGGCAGCGGCCGGCCTCCTGATGCGACGCGGCGTGCAGTTCCACTGGTCCAATCGGGCTTACGGCGATTTCGACGATTTCCTCGCCTGCTTCACTGCCGAAAAGCGCAAGAAGCTCAAGCGCGAGCGCCGCTTTGTGCGCGAATCCGGTCTCAGGCTGGAAGCCCGGCATGGCGACGAAATTGACGCACCCCTCTGGCATATCATCCATCGCCAGTACCGCGACACTTTTGCCCGCTACGGCAACCATCCGGCATTCCCCGTCGAGTTCTTCATCGAAGCCGGCGCCCTGCTCGCCCGGCGGCTGGTCGTCTTCGTCGCCTTCCTTGATGAAACGCCCGTTGCCTCGGCCATCTGCTACCGCGACGCCCATACGCTCTATGGCCGCCACTGGGGCACTTCGATCGACATGCCCGGTCTGCACTTCGAGCTTTGTTACTACCAGGGTATCGACTACTGCATCCGCCACGGCCTGCAAGCCTTCGAGCCCGGAGCGCAGGGCGAACACAAACTCGCCCGCGGCTTCGAGCCGGTCGCAACCTGGTCCGCGTTCTGGATCGCCGATCTCGGCATGCGTCGCGCCGTGACTGACTTCATTGCCCGCGAAGACTCAGCGATGCAGGACTACGAGGCAGAAACCGCGACCCACTTGCCGTTCAAGCTGACAGGCTAATCTGGCTGGATACGGTAGTTTCTTGCGCTCCGCGCGCCGGCGTCAGTGGTTGCCGGAAGCGATGGCAAACATTCGTTCGTTGCGTCTTTTCCGCGCCTCTTCGACCGTCAGGCCGACCAGGCTTTCCGGCGGCAGAGGCACGTCCCAGTGCTGCTGGAACAGATCCATGTCCTCGCCGGTATCGAGGTGCGCCCGATAGACCTTCTCCTGCCAGGCCGGTGCGTTGGGCAGGTCAACCAGTTCGACGGATTCGATGCGCATGGGAAGTTTCCTCTTGAGGCGTTGGTTTTCCATAATCCTGCGCCCGGGATTGCCACCCTGTAATCCGGAAATTGATAAGGAATGCCCTCTTGTTTCTGCTTCCCAAATGGCACCGAATGGGATTCAAGCCAAGGATTAATCCTCAACCATTTGCAGCGACCGCGAAAATGTCACTTGTCCTGGCGAAGCTCGTTCAGCCGCCGCGCGTGGCTCCTGGCTTCCGCGGTATTCATCGCGGATACCTGACGACCGAAGGCATCACGCGCCTCCGCGGTCTTCTGGGTGGCCTGGATACTGCGAATGCACCGCCAGCGCTTGCCCGCCTTGGTTTCAATCTGGCGCATCTCCTCAACCGGGTGATGGGCGCCGCAGTGGTAGCAGAACTTGGTTTGGGTCGTCATGTGTCAGATTGTCAGTCGTGATTCATCTTTAGCCAAACAAGCTGTTGGGCAGTTTTCGGCAAATACATACAACAAGGAAAAAGGGTTTCCGGCGATGAGCCGGAAACCCTTGGGATTACTGGTCGGGGCGGCGGGATTCGAACTCGCGACCCCTTGCACCCCATGCAAGTGCGCTACCAGGCTGCGCCACGCCCCGACGCTGCGAATTATAACAAAGGAAACACCCGCCGGCGTCAGGCAGTGTGGAGGAATTCGATGATTGACGCGAGTTCGGCGCGTAATGATGCCTGGCTCCTGCCGGCAAGGGGCTCCGACACATCCTGCACCTTGCCCGGGCCGTCATCAAGGCGGTTGCGCGCGCCGCTGATGGTAAACCCTTCCTGGTAAAGCAGTTCGCGAATACGCCGCACCAGCAGGACTTCATGATGCTGGTAATAGCGACGATTACCGCGCCGCTTGACCGGACGCAGTTGCGTAAACTCCTGTTCCCAGTAGCGCAGTACATGCGGCTTGACGCCACACAACTCGCTCACTTCACCAATGGTGAAGTAGCGCTTGGCGGGAATCGACGGAAGTTCGTCCCTACTACTGCTGGCTGTTGCCACGCGGGAAAGCCTCGACCGCCGCCTTGAGCTTCTGGCTGGCGTGGAAGGTGACGACGCGGCGGGCCGTGATCGGGATTTCTTCGCCGGTTTTCGGATTGCGTCCGGGGCGCTGCGGTTTTTCGCGCAACTGAAAATTGCCGAAACCGGAAAGTTTGACGCTGTCGCCCTTTTCCAGTGCGAGGCGCACTTCGTCGAAAAAGGCCTCGACCATGTCCTTGGCCTCCCGCTTGTTGAGGCCGACTTTTTCGAACAGCAGATCGGCGAGTTCCGCCTTGGTCAATGTCATATGAGCTCCGACTGCATTTATTTCCGCAAAGACGCACTGAAGTCGCGGGTGACGACCGCCAGAAGATTAGCGATCACCGCCTCGACTTCGGCATCCTCGAGAGTACGTTGAGTATCTTGCATAACTATGCGAAAGGCAAGGCTCTTTTCGCTTTCGCCGAGCCCCTTGCCCTGATATACGTCGAACAATGCAACATCGCGCACGATGGCCGGCGCGGCGGCACGCAGGGCCGCCAGGAGCGGCGCCAGCGGCTGGCTGTGCGGCATCACCAGGGCCAGATCCCGGATTACGGCGGGGAAACGGGAAACCTCGACATGGCGGGGGAACGGCGTTGCCAGCAAGGCGGCCAATTCAAGCTCGAAAACCACCGGGGCGGTGCCCAGTTCGTATTTCTGCACCCAGCGCGGATGCAACTCACCCAGTACGCCCGCCGGGTAGCCATCGAGAATGACCCTGGCGCAACGACCCGGGTGCAAAGCCGGATGGGCGGCCTTGATGAAGTCCAGGCGGCGCGGCGCGAACAAGGCCTCGACGTCGGCCTTGATGTCGTAGAAATCCACACGGGCAGCGGGTGCACCCCATTGTTCAGGCAGGATCGAGCCCGCGGCAAGACCTGCCAGACGCAGAGGTTGGGCAAACCCCGTCACCGGACCCGAATCTTCGTTACGCTGGAAGCAGCGCCCCAATTCGAATATCCGCACCCGCTCCGTTTGCCGCTTGCGATTGGCCACCAGGGTCCCGACCAGACCGCCAATCAGCGACGAACGCATGACGCCCATCTGGCTGGCGATCGGATTGGCGAGCACTATCGGTGCAGTGTTGGCTGTGAAATCGGCTTCCCATGCGGCTTCGACGAAACTGTAGGTCACCACTTCGTGATAATCGCGCTCGGCAACCAGGCGACGCAAAGCCATCGGCGTGCGGCTCATCTCGGTGGCCGGCATCATCGCCATCAAGGCCACCGGCGGCTGCGACGGAATATTGTCGTAGCCATGAACGCGAGCGATTTCCTCGATCAGGTCTTCCTCGATTTCGATGTCGAAACGGAAGGACGGCGGCGTGACGAGGAAGTCATCGCCCTGCCGTTCCACCCCGAGACCGAGGCCCTTGAGGATGGCTTCGATGCTCTCAGCGGCAAGGCGAATACCCAGCACCCTGGCGGCACGCGCCGTGCGCAGTCGCACTGACGTACGTGAGGGCAGATGCGCGGTGGAAACCGCCTCGACCACCGGGCCGGGCTGACCGCCGCAGGTATCGACGATCAGTTGCGTGGCGCGTTCGATGGCCTTGCGCTGCAGTTCGAAATCGACGCCGCGCTCGTAGCGGTGTGACGCGTCCGAACTGAAGCCCAGCGCCCGGGCCTTGCCGGCGATTGCGACGGGCGGGAAAAAAGCGCTCTCGAGGAACAGGTCGCGGGTCGAATCATTGATGCCGGAATGCTCGCCGCCCATGACGCCGGCCATCGCCAGCGGTTTTTGGTCGTCGGCGATCAATGCCGTATCGGCCGATGGCGTCACGGTCTGCTCGTTCAGCAGCAGCAGCTTTTCGCCGGGCTTGGGCAGGCGCACGTGAATCGCGCCGGAGAGTTCCGCATCATCGAAAGCGTGCAGCGGCTGGCCGAGTTCGAGCATCACATAATTGGTGACGTCGACCAGGAAGGAGATCGCGCGGATGCCGCTGCGTTCGATGCGCCGCCTCATCCATTCCGGCGTTTCGGCGCGGGCATTGACGCCACGGATGATGCGGCCGCAGTAGCGCGAGCACGAAGCGGGGGCATCGAGCACCACCTGGCGCGTGTCGGCAACCACCGCTGCTACCGGCTCGACCTCGGGCGCCAGCAGCGGCGCACCGGTCAGTGCCGAGAGTTCGCGCGCGATGCCGAGCAGCGAAAGGCAGTCGGCGCGGTTCGGCGTGAGCTTGAGGGTGATCAGGTTGTCGTCCAGATCCAGATGGCGGCGGATGTCTTCACCGACTCGAGCATCGGCGGCCAGCGGCAGCAGCCCGCCATGATCTTCGGAAAGACCGAGTTCGCGCGCCGAGCAAAGCATGCCGGAGCTCTCGATGCCACGCACCTTGGCTTTCCTGATCTCGATGCCGGGCAGCCTGGCGCCGACCCGCGCGCACGGCACCTTCATGCCTGCGGCGACGTTCGGTGCGCCGCACACGATCTGCAGCGGAGCGGCTTCGCCGACATCGACGGAGCAGAGCTTCAGCTTGTCGGCATCGGGGTGTTTTTCGACACTCAGCACTTCAGCCACGACGACATTCGAAAAGTCGGCGCCGGCGGGACGGCGTTCCTCGACTTCAAGGCCGGCCATGGTCAGCACATGGCAGAGTTCCTCGCGTGACAGGGAGGGATTGCAGAGGCTGCGCAGCCAGGTTTCGGAGAATTGCATGACGGTTCAGGTTCGCACGTAGTGCTCAGTGGAACTGCGAAAGGAAACGCAGATCGCCTTCAAAGAACAGGCGCAGATCGGGAATCGAGTAACGCAGCATGGTCAGCCGGTCGGGCCCCATGCCGAAGGCGAAGCCGGTGTACTTTTCAGGATCGAAGCCGCCGAAGCGCAGGACATTGGGATGGACCATGCCGCATCCGGCGATTTCCAGCCAGCGGCCTTCGAGCGCACCGCTCATGAAGGCAACATCGATTTCCGCCGAAGGTTCGGTGAAGGGAAAGAAGGAGGGGCGGAAACGTACCTTGAGATCATCGGATTCGAAAAATCTCCGCAGGAAATCGGCAACCACGCCCTTGAGGTCGGCAAAGCTGACGCTCTCGCCCACCCAGAGGCCCTCGACCTGATGAAACATCGGTGAATGAGTGGCATCGGAATCGACGCGATAGACGCGACCGGGACAGATCACGCGCAGTTCCGGCATGGTTTCCAGATGCTTGTGACGTTCGGTGTGTTCCAGCATCGTACGGATCTGCACGGGGCTCGTGTGGGTGCGCAACAGCACGTCGTCATGCACCCTGCCATCTTCGCTCAGCAGGTAAAAGGTGTCATGCATGGACCGCGCCGGATGGTTCTCGGGCGTGTTGAGGGCCGTGAAGTTATGCCAGTCGGTCTCGATTTCCGGGCCGTCGGCCACATCGAAACCGATGGAGCGGAATAGTTGCTCGATACGATCGAGGCTGATGGTGACCGGATGCAGGCTGCCACGCGGCATGCCGCGACCGGGCAATGTGACGTCCAGCGCCTCGGTTGCCAGTTGCGCCTCGAGCTGGGCATTCTTCAGCGCATCGCGCCGTGTAGCCAGCGCCGACTCGATGCGCTCCTTGGCGATGTTGATCGCCGCGCCGGCCGTCTTGCGCTCGTCTGCCGGCAGTTTGCCAAGACCCTTGAGCAAAGCCGTGAGCGAGCCTTCCTTGCCCAGGTAACGCGCCTTGGCATCCTCCAGCTTTGCCGGTTCAGTGGCGGCAGCGAAGTCAGAGGTCGCGGAAGCTACGAGTTGATCCAGCTTATCCATTGATCACGAGGCAAAAGCAGAAGTAAAAAAAGGAGGCCCCAACAGCCCTGGGCCTCCTTCTCCGGGTGCAGCGAGACTCAGGCCGTCAGATGGGCCTTGGCCTGTGCGGCCAGGGCGGCAAATGCCGGCTTGTCGAACACCGCGAGATCGGACAGCACCTTGCGGTCGACTTCAATCGAGGCCTTCTTCAGGCCGTTCATGAAGGTGCTGTACTTCATGCCCAGTTCGCGGGCCGCCGCATTGATACGGGCGATCCACAGGACACGGAACTGCCGCTTGCGCTGACGACGGTCGCGATAGGCATATTGCCCGGCCTTCATCACCGCTTCCTTGGCGATGCGATAGACCTTGCTGCGCCGGCCGCGGTAACCCTTTGCGAGGTCGAGAACCTTCTTGTGGCGCGCGCGCGCCGTTACACCACGTTTTACTCTTGGCATGGTGTCTCTCCTTAACCGTTGGGCAGCATGGCGCGCACGGACTTCGCGTCGGAGGCGTGCACGGTGTGCACGCCGCGCAACTGGCGCTTGCTCTTGGTGGTTTTCTTGGTCAGGATGTGGCGCTTGAACGCACTCCCGCGCTTGATGCCACCGGAAGCGCGTATTACAAAGCGCTTCTTGGCACCGCTCTTGGTCTTCATCTTCGGCATCGAAGATCTCCCTATTACATGGCTGCCAGGTGTTTCCCGCCCCGGGAATGCTTGGTGACCCGCAACCACTTCTTGTTTCCGCATGCAAGACATGCAGAACAAATTCAAAATTCTCAGTGCGGCTTTTTCTTGGAGGCTGCCAGCACCATGATCAGCTGACGTCCTTCCATTTTCGGCCACTGCTCTACCATCGCCTGCTGCTCCAGATCTACCTTGATTCGCTCCAGCATGCGCATGCCGATTTCCTGGTGCGCCATTTCACGACCGCGAAAACGCAAGGTAATTTTTGCCTTGTCACCTTCGCTCAGAAACTTGATCACATTGCGCAGCTTGATCTGGTAATCGTTTTCGTCCGTACCCGGCCGAAACTTGACTTCCTTCACCACCACTTGCTTCTGCTTCAGCTTGGCCTCGTGCTGACGCTTGGCCTCCTGGTACTTGAACTTGCCGATGTCCATGATCTTGCAGACGGGCGGCACAGCCGTGGGAGCGATTTCCACCAGATCCACCCCGGCCTCTTCGGCCAGCGCCAGCGCCTGACGAATCGGGACTATGCCCAGTTGCTCTCCGTCCTCCCCGACCAAGCGAACCTCGGGGGTGGTGATCTCTTCGTTGAGACGCTGCGATTTATCCTGAGCGATGGTTCAAATCTCCAAAAAATTCAAAAAAATCAGGCAACCAAACCTCTGGTGCATTGTTCATGCAACAGACGTTCGATCAAGGCCTGGGGGGACATCTGCCCGAGATCCTGATTGCCCCGGGCACGTAAAGCGACCAACCCAGCGGCCTTTTCCTTGTCACCCACAACAACGATGTAAGGCCGCTTCAACAAGCTATGTTCGCGTATTTTATAGTTAATTTTCTCTCCACGCAAATCGCTATCGACGCGCAGACCGGCTTCGCGCAGCATTTTTGCCACATTCTCGGCGTAATCCGTCTGCGCTTCCGAGATATTCATGACCACCACCTGCACCGGCGCCAGCCACAACGGGAAGGCGCCGGCATGGTTTTCGACCAGAATACCGATGAATCGCTCCAGCGAACCGAGGATCGCCCGATGCAGCATCACCGGCGTGTGGCGGCTGTTGTCCTCGCCGACATATTCGGCACCGAGCCGCCCGGGCATCGAGAAATCGACCTGCACTGTGCCGCACTGCCAGGATCGGCCGATGGCGTCCTTGATGTGAAATTCGATCTTGGGCCCGTAAAACGCGCCTTCGCCGGGAAGCTCTTCCCAGCTCAGGCCGCTTGCCGTCAGCGCCGCGCGCAGGGCGCTTTCCGCCTTGTCCCACAGATGGTCTGCGCCAACCCGGCCTTCGGGACGCAGCGCCAGCTTGACCGCAACGTCGGTGAAGCCGAAATCGGCATAGACCTCGCGCACCAGATCGTTGAAGGCCGTGACCTCCGACTGAATCTGGTCTTCGGTGCAAAAAATGTGTCCGTCGTCCTGGGTGAAGGCCCGCACGCGCATCACGCCGTGCAAGGCGCCGGAGGGTTCGTTGCGGTGGCAGGAACCGAACTCGCCGTAACGCAAGGGCAGTTCGCGATAGGAACGCACATCGGTATTGAATATCTGCACATGCCCCGGACAATTCATCGGCTTCACAGCGTAGTCGCGGCTCTCCGACTCGGTGGTGAACATGTTGTGCTTGAAATGCTCCCAATGGCCCGAGCGTTCCCACAGGCTGCGATCGAGAATCTGCGGACAACGCACTTCCTGGTAGCCGTTATCGCGATAGACGCGGCGCATGTATTGCTCGACCTCCTGCCACACTGTCCAGCCATGCGGATGCCAGAACACCATGCCGGGCGCTTCTTCCTGCAGGTGGAAGAGATCGAGTTGCCGACCGAGCTTGCGATGGTCGCGTTTCTCGGCTTCTTCCAGCATGTGCAGATAGGCGTCCAGTTCGTCCTTCTTCGCCCAGGCGGTGCCGTAGATACGCTGCAGCTGCTCGTTCTTCTGGTCGCCGCGCCAGTAGGCACCGGCGACCTTCATCAGCTTGAAGACCTTGAGCTTGCCGGTGGAGGGAACGTGCGGGCCGCGGCAGAGGTCGATGAAATCACCCTCGCGATACAGCGATACATCTTCGCCCTGCGGAATCGCTGCGATCAGCTCGGCCTTGTAGTGCTCGCCGATGGACTTGAAGAACTCCACCGCCTTGTCGCGCGACCAGACCTCGCGACTGACCGGAATGTCCTTCTTTGCCAGCTCGGCCATGCGCTTTTCGATGGCCTCCAGGTCTTCCGGCGTGAAGGGTCGCTTGCAGGCGAAGTCGTAGTAGAAGCCGTTTTCGATCACCGGGCCGATCGTTACCTGCGCCTCGGGAAACAACTCCTTGACCGCATAAGCCAGCAGATGCGAGGTCGAATGGCGAATGATGTCGAGGCCATCGGCATCCTTTTCGGTGACGATCGCGACCTGGGCATCACGCTCGATCAGAAAGGAGGTATCGACCAGCACGCCATCGACACGACCGGCCAGTGCCGCCTTGGCCAGCCCGGCACCAATCGAGGCCGCGACCTCGGCCACGGTCAGCGCTTGCGGGTATTCGCGTTTCGATCCATCAGGCAGGGTGATCACCGGCATATCGCTTGCTCCAGAAAAGCAACAGGGCGCATGGATCACGCGGCAATCACGCGGTGCGCCCTGAAAATCAAAGAGCCAAAATTTTATCACAGCGCCCCATTGCCTTACGGCATCATTCCGCTCTCATCACCAGAGGAGGCAGGCTATGGATATCGACGGATTCATGGAGAATTACAAGCGCGCCTGGGAAACCAGCGACGAGAATCTTCTGGCATCGCTGTTCACGCCTGACGGCACCTATCGCAACACCCCCTTCGCCGTCCAGCAGGGACATGAAGCGATCAAGCAGTACTGGCAGCGCACCAAGCTGCAGACGGACATCCGGCTCACCTATGAAGTGCTGCAGCGCCATGCCGCAGGGGGCATAGCCCACTGGCACACCACCTATCAGGTGACTTCGGAAGACATGTTCAAGATGTGGGCGGCCTCGACCGGCACCAACATGCTGGCACGGCAGCCCGGCGACCCGCTGCCACGCCTGGCGCTGGATGGCATGGCCATCGTCGAATTCGACGCCGATGGACTCTGCCGCGACTTCCGCCTATGGTGGCACAGCCGGATCGACGACTGACGCGAAAACGGCCGCAGGACGAATCCTGCGGCCGTTAATGGTGTTGGTAGGCGCGATTGGACTCGAACCAACGACCCCCACCATGTCAAGGTGGTGCTCTAACCAGCTGAGCTACGCGCCTGCTGCCTGCAAAAGAGGCGCGAATTCTACCCGAATCGCGCCTTCGGTCAAACAGTTTTGGTTTCGGCCGCCTCGCTTGACGCCGACAGACCCGGCCTTAGCCTCCGCCGAAACTTCGTTTTCCCGGCTGCGGCGGCCTTCAGTGAAACATCATGCCCCAATGCGCCCGCCATCAGGCATGACGAAACGGCCCTAGTTGCCTTCCTCGCTGGGGTTGCGCAGCAAATCGCGGAGCATGTCGCTCATCGGAATTTGCAGGTTGATGTTCTTCGGCGGAATCGGTGACAGGAACCATTTGTTGTAGATTTTCTCCACCTCTCCGCTCTTCATCATTCCGATCAAGGTGGAGTCCACCAGCTTCTCGAATTCCGGATCATCCTTGCGCAAGCCGATGCCGTAGGGCTCGAAACCGAAGTTTTCCTCCAGCAGCTTCAACTTGCCCGCGTCGGGTGAATTCGCCAGAAACCCCGACAGGAGAGCATCATCCAGCACGAAGGCATCGGCTTGCCTGGATACCACCATGGACAATGATTCCAGATGGGTTCGCGCGCGCTTGTCGCGTGCCGAAAAATTGCGCGCAGCAAAGACGGTCTTCACAACGCGGTCAGTAGTTGTTCCGTTTGTCGTCACCACCACCTTGCCATTCAGGTCACCAATCCGCTCGATGCCGGAATCCTTGCGCACCATCGCCTTGACCCCCGACACAAAGATTGTGGGAGTGAAAGTAACCAGTTGCTGACGTATCTTGGTATTGGTCGTGGAACCGCATTCGAGATCGATGACGCCGGTCATCAGCATCAGGAGGCGATTGGCACTGGTTAGCGGCACCATCACGACTTTCAACCTCGGGTCGTCGAGTTCGGTCTTGACGGCCTCGACGATGCGGTCGCACAGATCCTTCGAATAGCCGACCACCTCGTCCCCGACCATGTAGGAAAACGGGATCGAAGCCTCGCGATGGCCGACATAGATCGCGCCGTATTCGCGAATTTTCTCGAGCGTCGACATGGTCATGCTTTGCGCCCTCACCGCGGGCGCCGACGCCACCAGCGCAAGCAGGGCGAGGGCGAGTCGCCACCAGGCCATGGGTTTCATTTCTCAGCCTTTCGTGCAACGGGAACACCTGCAGAAACCGGTCGGGCCGTCTCGCGCTCGATCTGCCACTGCCCGCCGGCTTTAACCCATCGCAGAGCCTTCAGTGTCCGGTCGTTGTATGTGTCAGAGCTGTAGTGTTGCTCGAATTCGGCGACAAAAATATCCGTCGTCACTTCGTTCAGGCTGAAGTTCTTCACCTCAACTCGAATCTGAGTCGGCTTGGCAAGCCTCTGCTGTCTTTGCTTCGCCCAACTTCCACGGCTCGCCCCATCAGCCGGCACGAATGAAGCAGCGTAAAAATCTGCATAAGCAGCGTAGTCTCTGGCCGACCAGGCGGCCGCCCAAGCCTTCACCCGCTCGGTAATTATCTTCCCCTGTGACGATGGCCCTGTCGCCGACGATGCCGTCGTCACTACACCGGCAACAGTCGCTGCCGCCTCTGCGGCAGCACGCCGCGGGGCCGCCGGGGCTGCCGTCGATGGAATGCCCATTGTTGCTGCCGGTGCTGGCGTTCCCGGGGCGCGCGGCGCAGGCATCGGAGGTGGATAGGACAATGGCGCGGACGCCGGTGGATTCGGCGGCGGCTCGACGGGACGTGGCGTCACCGGCTGGGCAGGCGGCCTGGCCGCGTCCAGCTGCGCCAGCGCCCTGGCAGTCAGTGCCTCGAGATCAACCAGATAGTTGTTGGGTGCGTCCGGCGGACAGATTTCGGATTCGACAATGGTCGCCAGTTCGCCGGAATCCGGCTTTTCCTGATCGTCGATCCGCTTCAGACCCAGAAACTCCAGCAGTCGTCCGATTCCGGCCTGGGTGCGCAAATAGGCAAGCGCCAGATCTATGTCTGCATTGATCGCCGTACGGCGGGCGTTGAGCAACTCGTTCTCGGTATCCAGCAAGTCGAGCAGCGAACGCTGACCGATATTGAATTGGGCCTTGTAGGCATCACGCGTCTTTTCGATCGAGGTGACCTGAACATCGAGGTTGGTTTGCTGGGCGCTCAATCGATCTACATCGTTGTAGGCAATGGAAAGAGTCTGTCGTATGTCACGACAGGATTTGTCGCGCAGATCCAGGGCCAGACTCTTGCGCTCGGCATAGACGCGCTGTCGCGCCATGTCGGCCCCGCCATTGAACAGGTTGTAGCTGAAAACGACTTCAGCGACATTGTTCTGTCGCGTGCCGGCCACCCCCTGATAGTTGCCGGTGTTTTCGTTGCGCATGCGCAGATCGAGTTTGGGATGAAGCGCGCTGCGGCGCAGTTCGATATCGTGCTGGGCGGATTCGACGTTTTCCACCGAGGCGCGCAGCGTTGGATTCTGCCGAAACGCCAGCTTCAAGGCTTCCGCTTCACTGACAGGATAGTCATGATTCAGGCGCGCCAGGCCGAACATTACCGGCGGCGGCCGGTCGCCGACCAGACGCAGGAAACGCGCCATCACGTCGTGCAAATTGGCGGCCTCGGTAGTCAGATTCAATTCGGCAAGGGCCAGGCGACTCGCGGCGTGCTCCACATCCACCCGCCGCCCCGCACCGGCCTGCGCGCGGCGCAGCAGTTGCTCATAGCTGGCGCGGTGCTCGACGTAGTTGTTCTCGGCCAGAAACATCAGCTGGCGATAGCGCATGACGTCGTAGTAGGCACGCCCCGCCTCCAGCGCGGCATTTTCGGCCGCGTCGAGCAGCTCGAAATAGCGCGTCAGGCGCGCCTTGTCGAGACGCTTGACGTCGCTCGACGTGGCAAAACCGTCGTACAGCATCTGGCTCAGCGTGAGGGTGTAGCCGTTGCGGGTGTACTCGCGGTCGGTAACCCCGGGCTGCCTGAGGGTCTCCCTGCCGACCCCGTTGGTGTAATCGACGCGCGGGTAGAACCCGGCCCCGCCACATCGACATCGCCACCCGCGGACTTGAACGCATGCCACTTCGACAACACTTCCGGGTTGGTCAGCACGACCTTCTGCGCGACCTCCTGCAGAGTCAGATGGGCGGCAGCAATCGCATCGCCATCCCGAAGGCAAAGCAAAGTGATTGCCAACAAAAAGGTCAGCCGCAACGCCCCCATCCGCTTAATTTAAGTCCAGACTTGTGCTTTAAAAAGACGTGCGATTATAGTGGTTATTCCCGCCGTCCCACTATTACGATCATAGCCAATAAACACGCCCATTCCCGGCTTGAACCTTGGTATCGCAGCGCCTTGCGCTGCCTGGTGCTTGCTTTGGCTGTCTCGGCCGTTGGTGCCTATGACTTCGACCGCCTTCAGCGACAGCTCATTGCCCGCTTCGGTGCGGCGCACGTCTCCTTGCTGCGTGACTGGCAAAAGACGCTCGCCGAATCCATGTCCGTGGCCGAAAAGGACAAACTGAAAAAGGTCAATGACTTCATCAATCGACACATCACCTTCGAAGACGACATGGAGATATGGAACCAGAGCGACTACTGGGCCACTCCGCTGGAAACCATCGGCCAGGGCCGCGGCGACTGCGAGGACTTTGCCATCATCAAGTACTACTCGCTCAAGGATGCCGGCGTTCCCCTGGCCAAGCTGCGCCTGGTGTATGTCAAGGCCAGACTGAACGGGCCCGCCGGGCCCTATCTGCAAGCTCACATGGTGCTGGCCTATTACCCGACACCCAATGCCGAGCCGCTGGTGCTCGACAACCTCGTCGCGGAAATCAGGCCGGCCTCACAGCGCGGCGACCTGCAACCGGTATTCAGCTTCAACAGCGAGGCCATCTGGAATGGCGTCGCCGGCAATGCGGCCAAGGGCGCCAGCGGTACCGGCCAGCTTTCGCGCTGGCAGGACCTGCTGCAAAGGGCGCGCAAGGAAGGATTCGACTGACCATGCAGCACACGAGAACATAAGGAAGGAACCGCCATGTCGATGTATCGCCAACTATGGCTTGCCATCATCGTCAGCATGCTGCTTGCGCTGACGGGAAGTCTGTTCGCCTCGCTGCTGTCGGCCCGCGCCTATCTCGAGCAACAGCTGAGCATGAAAAATGCCGACAATGCTTCGGCGCTGGCGCTTTCGCTGAGTCAGCAGCATCCGGACCCGGTGACGGTCGAACTGGCCGTTGCGGCGCTGTTCGACAGCGGTCACTACGAATCCATCCGTATCCATGACCCCAATGGCAAGCTGATCGTCGAACGCGTGGCCTCGACCGGAAATCCAGGTGCCCCCGAATGGTTCGTGCGGCACCTGCCGATTGATGCCGACCCCGGCCAAGCGCAGATCACCAGCGGCTGGACGCAGTTTGGTACGGTGACACTGGTCAGTCACAGTCGTTTTGGCTACGAGGCGCTATGGACCAGCACCCAGGAAATGATCGCCGCACTGGCTCTGGCCAGTTTCATTGGCGGCTATATGGGCAGCCTGATCCTGCGGCGTTTGCGTCGCCCCCTGCAGGCGGTAATCGACCAGGCCGAAGCGATCACCAACCGGCGCTTTATCTCCATCCCGGAGCCCGACGTTCCCGAACTGCGTCAACTCGCCGTCGCCATGAACACGACCGTGGCGCGGCTCAAGACGATGTTCGAGGACGAAGCAGCACGGCTGGAAACGGTGCGCCGCGAAGCCAATTTCGATCCACTGACCGGGCTGGCCAATCGCGACTCCTTCATTGCCCAATTGCGCTCTTCCCTCGAGGGAGAAAACTCGACGGGCGGCACCTTGTTCCTGATTCGCGTCGCCGATCTGATCGGCATCAACAAGCGACTGGGCCGCGAGGCCACCGATGATCTTTTGCGGCGCGTTGCCGAAAGGGTAGGCTCTGGAGGCCAGGCAAATGCCGAGAGTGTGGCTGCACGCATGAATGGGGCCGACTTTGCACTGCTGTTACCGGGCCAAACTGCCGGGCGCGAAGTGGCCGAGGCACTGCTGCAAGCCCTGATCGGCACCACCGAGCCCTTCGTCGACGGTGGCCCCTCGGCGTATATCGGCATGGGAGCCTTCAAGCACGGCTCGAGCCTGGGAGGTCTGCTGTCGCAAGTGGACGCAGCGCTGATCGGGGCAGAGGCCGACGGTGTCAATGCCGTGCGGGAGATCGCCATCGAAACCGACGACGATGCCCCGAGGAGCGCCGACGAGTGGTCGCAAATGATCCGTCAGGCACTGGATCGGCATTGGGTGCGCCTGGTGTCCTTCCCGGTAGTGGACATGCAGAGCCGCTTGCTGCACGGTGAATGCCCCCTGCGACTGAAATTCGCTGCCGATGACGAATGGCTGCCCGCCGGCCGTTTCCTGCCTGTTGCAGAGCGCCTCGGCCTTTCGCCCGAGCTGGATCTCGCGGCTGTGGCGCTGGGACTGGCGGATCTCGAGCGGCAACCCGCATTGAATGGACTGGCCATCAACCTGTCCGCCAGTTCGGTGGCCGCAGCGGACTTCCTGCACAAGCTCGATGCCCTGCTGAAAAAGCATCGCGCGGCGGCGAACCGGCTATGGATCGAGGTTGCGGAAACGGGGGTGCTGAAGCATGTCGATGCCTTCCGCAGCCTGTGCGCCCTGCTCAGGATTTATCGCTGCCAGGTCGGAGTCGAGCACTTCGGGCGACAGTTCAGCCAGATAGGCCAGTTGCATGATCTCGGCTTGAATTACATCAAGGTCGATGCCAGCTTTGTGCGTCGCCTCGACACCAATCCCGGCAACCAGGCCTTTCTCAAGGGTGTCAGTGCGATTGCGCACAATATCGGCCTGCTGGTGATTGCCGAAGGCGTGGTCAGCGAAGCCGAACTCACGGCGCTGAGTGCGGTAGGATTCGATGGCGCGACCGGTCCGGGAGTGAAAGTCGCGGCGGCCGGTTGAAAAAAGCGCTTGGGAGCACGCCTGTTCAGACCCGGGGCAGCACAAAAAGCCCCGAACCCTTGACGGAACCGCCTGATCCTGAAGTCCTGCCCATTATCGAAGTGACACCGACTGCCTTTGTCTGCCACCATGAACCGACACGCAGGACAAGTCCGCCAAGCAAAATCCCTGCTCCAGCGAGGCCTGCTGGCCCGCGCCGAAAACATCTGCGCTTCGCTGCTGAAACTGAACCCGGCTGACGCTGCCGCACTGGAAGTCCTCGCCGAAGTTCGCAACCGGCAAGGGGCGCCTGCGGAAAGCGTCGAAATTCTTCAGCGCCTGGTGGCGTTGCGGCCGGGTGACACCCAGGCGCTGCTCCAACTCTGCAAGATGCTCGGGCTTGCCGGAAGGGGTGCCGAGGCCCTTGAAACCTGTGATCGACTTGTCGAAGTTGCGCCACTCCTGATCGACGCGCATCTCCAACGAGGCTGGCTGCTGTTGAGCCGAGGCCGCCACCTGGAATGCATTGCCGCTTGCGATGCCGCCCTGGCCATCGATCCCGATCAAGTTGATGCCTTGCTGCGTCGGGGTGTCGCCCAACAGGCGCTGTCGCGCTGGAATGAAGCCCTTGCCGACTACGACAAAGTCATCGCCCTGCAGCCGGATTGCACTGATGCGCTCAACAACGCCGGCATCGTGCTGGCTGCAAAAGGCGAGGCGGAGGCCGCTATCGTCCGCTATGACAGGGCGCTCGCGATACGTGCCGGCCTTCCCGAAGCCCTTAACAACAGGGGTGTTGCGCTCAAGGTGCTGGGACGAGCAGAAGAAGCCCTGGCAAGCTTTTCCGCCGCGAGCCGGCTCAAACCGGATTATTTTGCGGCGCTAAAAAATCAGGCTGAAGTTCTCGTCATGCTCCAGCGACACGCCGACGCGCTCGCCTGTTATGACCGCGCACTTGACGTCCAGCCCGGGGATCCAGTGCTGCACAAGAATCGTGGCGCGATGCTGCAGGCGCTTGGCCGCTATCAGGAAGCCCTGCTCGGTACCGAACGCGCCCTTTCACTGCAGCCCAACAACCCCGATGCGTTCAACAATCGCGGGGTTATCCTCGGTGCGCTTGGCCGGCATGCCGACGCTGCGCAAAGCTTTCGGGCGGCACTGGCCCTGGACCCGAACAATGTCAACGCGCACTGGAACCTGAGTCTCTGCCTGCTCCGCCAGGGGCAGTTCGAGGAAGGATGGCGGGAACACGAATGGCGCTGGAAAAAGGCTGACTTTTTCCAGCACAACTACAACTTCCGGCAGCCGCAATGGCAGGGGCGCGAAGACATCAAGGGGCGGACGATCCTGTTGTCCGCGGAGCAGGGTCTTGGCGACGCGATCCAGTTCGTTCGTTATGTCCGCCTTGTCGAGGAGCGGGGCGCCAAGGTTCGGCTGCTGGTTTCGGATCCATTGCTGGAGCTTTTTTCTGCAAGCTTTCCGGGCGCCCATGTGTTCAGCAAGGCGGCAGAACTCCCGGCTTTTGATTTTCATTGTCCGCTGCTGAGTCTTCCCCTGGCTTTTGCGACTCGCCTCGAGACGATTCCCGCCAGCGTCCCCTACCTGAGCGCCCCCATCAGCAGCCTGGCAGCCTGGGAGGCGAAGTGGCCAGCAACGGAATTCAAGCAGATCGGCCTGGTATGGTCGGGCAATGCCCGTCACGCCAACGATGCGAACCGTTCCATTCCCCTGCGCAGCCTGGCCCCCTTGCTGAACAGCGACAACTGTCACTTCTTCAGCCTGCAGAAGGAATTGGGTCCCGAAGATCGCGCCTGGCTGGAGGGCTTTCCTCAGGTGTCGATCCTCGCAGAACAACTGAAGGATTTTGCCGACACGGCGGCCGTGATCTCCATGCTGGATCTGGTCATCACGGTCGATACCGCCGTCGCCCACCTCGCCGGGGCGCTGGGCAAGCCGGTATGGATACTCCTGCCGTTCGTGTCGGACTGGCGCTGGCCGCCGGGGCGGACAGACAGCCCCTGGTATCCGACGGCAAGGCTCTACTGGCAGCCCGCGGCAGGAAATTGGCGTCACCCGATTGACCAGGCGGCGTCCGACCTGCAGGGCTTCCTGCCGACCCCCAGGCTCCACAGTACGGAAAATCCGCGTGCCATGGGCACGACCGATGCCATGAAAACTGCGCTGGCCATGCATAACAGCGGCAATCTCGCCGATGCCGTCGCAATCTACGAAGGCATCCTGCAAGTGCAACCGGACGACTTCGACGCGACGCACATGCTGGGGGTCGTCCGCCTCCAGCAGAAGAGGTTTGACGAGGCAGCGCGCCTTGTCGAGCGCGCTCTCGCGCAACATCCCGACAATCGGGTCGCCCTGTCGAATCTTGCCTCTGCACTGCGCCAGGGGGGCGAGCATGAAAAAGCCGTCGCGGTCTACGACCGATTGACCTTGCTGACGCCGAACAATCCCGAGATCTGGTCCAATCGCGCGGTTTCCCTGATAGCCCTGCGCCGGAACGAAGAAGCCCTGGTGAGCGTTGATAGCGCTCTGGCACTGAAATGGGATCACGTCACTGCCCTCAACAATCGGGGAGCGGTATTGATCCAGCTGGGGCGTCACGGCGAGGCTCTGGCCTGTCTTGACCAGTTGCTGGAAATCAAGCCGGGCTATTCGGATGCAATCAGCAATCGCAGCCTGGCATTGCTGGGCCTCGGTCGTCCGCTGGAAGCGGTCGCGGTATTGCGCGACGCGCTGTCCAGGAATCCGCGACAGGCAAGCTTGCTGAACAATCTTGGTATTTCCATGATGGCGCTGAACCGCCACCAGGAAGCCCTCGCGAGCTTTGCCGACGCGATCAGCATCGACCCCGACTTCGTTGATGCCAACTGGAACGAGAGCCTGGCTCGACTTACCGTGGGTGACTATGCCGCAGGCTGGCGCCAGTACGAGTGGCGCTGGAAAAGGCCGGAATTCGCTCCCCACAAACGCCAGTTCCATCTACCGCAATGGACCGGCGAACAGGACATCCGCGGGCGCACCTTGTTTCTGCATTTCGAGCAGGGGCTCGGCGACACCATCCAGTTTGTGCGCTACATCAAGCTGCTTGAATCGATGGGCGCCAGCGTTCTCCTGGCAGTCCCGGAAACCCTGCGCAGCCTGATGACAGCCAGCTTTCCCGATGTCCGGGTATTTTGCGGCGGCGAAGTCCTTCCCCCCTTCGACCTGCATTGTCCGCTACTCAGCCTGCCACTGGCGTTCGGCACGACTGCCGATACCATTCCCTCTGCCGACCCGCCTTACCTGCGGGTTCCCGTCGAACGGCTCGAGGCCTGGGGTCGGCGCCTGAAAACCGGTGGCGACATCAGGGTAGGTATTGTCTGGTCGGGCAACCCCGCGCACAAGAGCGATCGCAGTCGTTCGTTTGCCGCCGCCGATCTGCGCCCCCTGCTCTCTCTGCCTGGCTTTCGCTTCTACGGTCTGCAAAAGGACGTTCGCGAGGCCGACGTCGAAATCATGGAGAGCTTGCCGCGGATCGAGTTGCTGGGCGCCGAATTTGCCGACTTTGCCGATACCGCAGCCGTTATTCCCCATATGGACCTGGTGATCTCGGTCGATACCTCGGTCGCGCATCTGGCCGGGGCCATGGGCAAGCCGGTCTGGATCTGGCTGGCCTTCGCCGCAGACTGGCGCTGGCTGGTGGGTCGGGAAGACAGCCCCTGGTACCCCACCGCGCGCCTGTTTCGCGAGCGCACAGTCAGCGCACGTGCCGAACTTATTGAAAGAACCGTTGCCGCCCTTGGCGAACTCCATATACTTGCCGGAAGAGGCAAGCCCCAATGAGCAAACCACCGCAACTCGAGCAGTTCAACGCCAGCTACGACTCCGTCCAGGACCGGCTGTTGCTGCGCGTTCGCAGCAGCGACGACGCCGAATTCCGTTTCTGGATCACCCGCCGCTACCTCGGACTGCTCTGGCCCATGCTGATGAAAATGGCCGACACCTTCAGTGCCCTCAAGGCACCCGGCGATCTGCTGACGCGCAATACGCTGGCCGAACTGGCTCATGGCGAAGCGGTCAGCAAGGCGGATTTCGGCAGTACCTATCGCGACGGATCACTATTCCCCCTGGGCGAGGAACCCATTCTCCTGGCCCGCATCACCGTGCAGGCCCTGCAAGGTGACACGCAGACACTGACCCTGCTGCCGCAAGAGGGCCAGGGCATCAATCTCGCGCTGGATGAAAAGCTCGTGCATGTTCTGGCGCGCCTGTTGCAGGAAGCGGCCACGGCCGCGGAATGGGGGCTCAGCCTGCGCGTCACTCCGGGCAGCAGCGCCACTCCCGAGGCCACCGAAGCGGCGGCACCGCGCCTGCTGCACTGAGGGCCGGAGCAAGCGGGAGGCCTCGCACCCCCGCTCGCCTGGCCTCAGTCGGTAATCAGCTTGCCCTTGGTCAGCAGGTCCTGGATGATCTGCTGGTCGGTGGCATTGACGCCAACGGAAGCTAAAAGATCGACACCCTGCAGCACCACGGTTTGATCCTCGGCACCCGTGCTGAAACCACCGCCGAAGCCGCCACTGGAACTGATATGCACCTTGGTATCGCCACCCACCTTTTCGAAATGAAGGAAGTTGGCGAGATTGCCGGTTCCCGTGGCATGGTTTTCGCCGGACAGTAGATCGCGCAGGTCCAGTACATCGCCGCCCGAGGGTGCAGCCGCCGTGTTGAAGTCGGTAATTCTGTCCACGGTCGGAGCCCCCTTGGCACCGGCGTCGGCCAGCGTCCATTCGAAGGTATCCGACAACAGGCCACCGGTCAGCGTATCGCTGCCCGCGCCGCCGCTCAGCGTGTCCGTTCCGTCGCCGCCCACCAGGCTGTCGTTGCCGGCGCCGCCCTCGAGCCGATCATTGCCGATGCCGCCGTCAAGCGTATCGTTGCCATCCGCGCCACGCAGGACGTCATTGCCGGCGTCGCCATAGACCAGGTCATCCCCGGCGCCGGCGGCGAGAACGTCGTCGCCGGCATCGCCGTGGATCGTATCGTTGCCATCACCGCCTTCGACGATGTCGTTGCCCAGCCCGCCGGACAGCACGTCGTTTCCGCCCAGGCCGACGATGCGGTCATTGCCATCGGTGCCCGTGATGGTGTTGGCAGAAGCGTCACCGTAATAGTTGTTGGTGATGATGTTCAGCGACAAGGTGGCGCTCGACTGATCCCCGGTGCTGTCGGTCAATGTGTAGCCGATGGTTTCCGCCGGAATCGCGGTTGCTGCGGCGTCGTTCTGCACCCCGGAGAAGGTAAGGCTCTGTATCGAGGCGTAGGCGTCGCCGGCAGCCTCGATGACGACCGAGCCGATGCCGCTGTAGGTGCTCGGTACGCTTACCGTGTTTTCCTGATCGCTGCTGAACTGGCCCAGATAACTGCCATCGACACCGTAGAGCTTGTAGGTCAGCGCGGGGTCGGTGCCTCCGCCGGGAGGGCCGAGGTTGCTGGCCCCGGCATTGATGACGAAGGAAAGTTTTTCCACGCCCCGGGCATAGGTCGACTGGTTAAACGCGATCTTCAGCCACTCCAGGCCATCGACCGTGCTGTTGCCGCCACCTGTCGCGCCGGTGCCCGTCACCCCCGCACCCGTCCCGGAATAGGTCACCGTGGCATTGGCGGTGGAACTGGTCGGCGACATTCCTGTCAGCACAAGGTCGGCGGCGGCCACCGGATCGACCCAGGTGGAATCAGTGCAGGTCACATTCGTCACCCGGATCACCGAGGTCGTGGCCTGGATACTTACTGAGCCGACATGCGAATACCCGGTCAGGTTCAATGTCGCTGCTGCTGCCACCGTAGTCGGTCCGCCAATCAGTGCGCCGCTGGTGTTGTAGACCTGATACACCAGGTTGCCGGCGGTATTTACGTTAATGGCAAAGGAGGGATCGCTGACTCCCTGCGCGAAAGTTCCGGAATTGAAATTCACGATCAACTTCTCGTTCATGTCAAACCGGGTCGTACTGTCCGCCCCGCTTGAACCGGAATTGAGACCGACCCCACTGGTCGCGTTATAGGCAAGCTGCGCCTGGGTGTAGGTCGTCGTGCCATTGAGATCCACCGCGCTCAGGGTGACTCCGGATCCGGCAGCCGGGGCTGCGGTGAAGGCAATGAAACTCGTACCGCCAGTGAAATTGACGGTCAGATCGGTAGGGCTGGTCGGCAGATTGGGCACATCCGCTGTGGGCGGCGTGTACTTGTAGTAGCCGGTCGAGTCGAAAACCAGATGGCTGCCGGTGGTGGGGTTATCCCAGGTCAACACACCGACCTTGGTCGTTGCGTTGTAGACAACTGAATAGGTGCCTCCGGCCAGCGCCGTGCTGCTGACATTGGCATTGAGCGGAATGCCGGCCAGGCCCTTGAAGTCGATCGAAGTGACGGTCGCATTATCGACGATGGTATCGACGCCGGAAGCCCGCACTGTAAAGGGCGTGACCTGCGAACCAAGGGCAATGCCTGCATCGGTGCCGACACCGGTCACCACGTTGCCTTCCAGATACGTCGATCGGGCCGACAGAGTATCGGTATCGTCGTTCGCCACCGGCTTGCCGTCGACCACGGAAATGGTCTGCACTGAAGTGGCCAGATCTCCGTCGTTATCCGAGACCGTCGACTGCAGGGTGAAGCTGTCGCCCTTGCTCGCCGAGCCACCGGTGAAATAGGTGTAGTCGCCGGTCTTGAAGTCGAACACCAGCGAACCGTATTTGAAGTGGTTTGTTGTCGCGTTCAAGGTAAGCATGTTGCCCGTGACCGTGCCACCAGCAAGCGTGTTGTTGCTGTTGGTGATCTGCGTGCCGTTGTAGGTGAAGGTCACGGGCGTCGGAGTACCGCTGTTGTCGAGCGAGATCGTGATCGATTGGACGTAGCCGCCATCCGCGCCAAAGACGGCGGACTGGCTGCCCGCGCCCGCTACGACATTGCCGCCCGCCCCCACCGGAACCGTCGACAACAGTTGCTGCGCCAGCAAGTTGAGATCGGGCACCATGATCGCCGGATCCGCAACACCATCGCCCAGAAGGTCCACATTGTTGATCTGGTCCAGGAAACCGACGCTGGCGATACCGGTGCCGATGCCGACCGCATAGGACTTGAGCGTGGCGGCGTTGGTGGCGAGATAGGTCGAATACCCGGACCCGGCGCCGACCGGGTCAACGATATTGCCCGCCGAAGGTACGCCGTCCGAGAGGAAATAGACAACATTCGACCGTGACGCGCTGGGCGTGCCCATGGCCGCCTGCGCCTGGGTCAGCGCATCCGAATAATTGGTGCCCCCGTTCGGGGCGGGAATGCCGTTGATCGCATTGACGGCGGAGGTGAGATCGGTATAGGCGGTGCCGGTGCCACCGCCCACGGTGGTTGCCGTTGCCGAGAAATAGATCAGCTTGACCGACACGTCCGGCGACTGATTGAAGTACTCCTGAACCAGGGACACGAGAGCGGACTTGGCCATGGTATAGCGGTCGGTCGTGGTGATGCTGCCATCGGCATTGACATGCTTCACCTCGCCGTAAGGAGCGGCCATGCTGCCCGAGACATCGAGTATCAGCACCAGACTGAAACTTGGCGTAGTGCTCTCCGGCACGCTGACAATGGCGTTGGTTGCCGTGGGCTTGTCATCCTGGATCGTGACATGCAGGCTGGCATTCGTGGTATTTGCTACGTACGCAAAATCCTTGACCACGGCGGTATCCGTCGCGCTCCCGGGCCCGGGCGCACTGTTGACCGCTCGGCTGTTCAGCGTATAGGTGTAGTCGCCTGCGCCTGCGCCGGTGACGTCGACCACCAGGACGCCGGAGCCGTCGTTAACACCGATATATCCCGCCCGGGCATCGACGTCGCCAACGCCGCCATCCGTAATCGTGTTGATGCTGGCAATGGACGTATTGCCGCTGTCGTTGCTGAAGAGGTTGCCGCTGGCGACGATGCTCCCTCCCCCGGTGCCGCTGGCCAATGCCGATTCCTGCACGGTCGCAAAATCGTCGGCCGCGGCAACCACGTTCAGCGTCACTGTCGCCGCCGGGGGGGTATATCCGGTGTCTTCCTTCACCGTATAAGTGAAGGTCGCGACACCCGTAACGGTGGGGGTGAAGGTGTAGGTTCCGTTGCCGTTGTCCACCAGGGTGCCGGAGCCGCTGGCCAGGGCCACCGTCCCCGCCGATCCCTGGATGGCCGCCCGGTCGTAGAGCGCATCGTTGGCCAGCAGACTCGCCTTGGTGAAGGTGTAGGGCGTGCCCATGGCGAGGGTGAGGCTGTCGGCATTGGCCACGGTCAGGCCATCATCCACGGCATTGACAATTATCGTAGCGGTGGCGGGCGTCAGATCCGTGGCTCCAGAGTTGTCTACAGCCGTGTACTGAAAGCTGGTGTTGCCGTTCCAGTCTGCAGTCGGTTTGAAGTACAGCGTCGTGGTGTAGGAAGGACCGGCCCCGCTCGCCGCGATCGAGGTACCGATCGGTGCCAGCGTCGTCATCCCGGAGTCGAGGTAAAGCGCGCCGTTGACAGGCAAGGTCGTCAGCTTGAAGGCGGTCACCAACCCGCCGGCGTCGGTGGCGCTGAGCGTGACCGTGACCAGCGTGTCTTCCGTACCGGCCGGTGTCGTGGTGGTATCGGCGGCCACCGGCGGGGTGTTCGCCGCAGCCGGCACCATGGTGATGGTGGTCGTCGCCGTGTTGCTGTCGAGCAAGCCGTCATTGACCTTGACCGTGATGCTGCGCGCCGTCGTGTCCGTGCTCGTCGTGCTGAACGTCACGGCCTGCAGTGCCGTCTGGTAGTCGGTCTTGAAAGTGCTGCCGGTGAGGATGACCACGTTGCCGGCGATCGAGTAGCTGACACCCGGCGGCAGGCTGCCTGCATTGACCGACAAGGAGTCGCCGGGGTCGCTGCCGCTCAATGTGATGGTGGCACGGACGATGTTGAGACTGTCCGCATCGGTAATGCTGACATCCGTGTCGACGATCGCCACCGGGGTGGTCGCACCGACGCTGAAGAAGGTGTTGTAGCCGCTCCCGGCGACCGTGTTGTTGTTTGCATCCAGATCCAGCACCGGCGCGTCATTCACCGCCTGGATGTTGAGCGTCACCGTGTCCACATCGGTCAGGATGTTGCCGGTCCCGGTGTTGCCCAGGTCGCTGGTCGTGACCGTCATCGTCACCGCGCCGCTGGCATTGGCCACCGGCTGGTAGCTGACGTGCGAGGTAGCGATGAAGGCATTGATGTTGGCCTGGGTTCCGGCCAGAAGCAGGCTGCCCGTGCCATTGCCGGTGACCGTCACGCCACCGCCGGTGGCGGCGAGCAGGCTGCCCGTCGGCACGCTCAGCGTGACGTTGATGTTGCCCGACGCCGCATCGACGTCGGCAACACTGATGCCGGTGATCGCCGTCACGGTATCTTCCAGCACCGTGATCGAGCCCGGCACCGTATTGACCGGGGCGTCGTTGACCGCCGAGACCGTGACGTTGACCGTCGCGGTTTCGGTCACGCCGCCGCTGGTGACGGTGTAGGTAAAGCTGTCGCTGCCATTGAAATTGGCATTCGGCGTATAGGTCAGCACCCCCGCGGCGGTGAAGCCGACCGTGCCGTTTGCACCCTGGGTCACGCCGGTTACGGCCCTTCCGGCATTTTCGAAGCTGTCGGCGGTCGCACCACCCGTGCCGGTGATGGCGTTGAAGCTGATCGGGGTGTCCTCGCTGGTGCTCACCGTATCGTTGGTGATGTCGGCCACTGCAGCCACGTTGATGCCGACGGTGCTGTTGGTCACCAGACTGCCGTCGCTGGTCGAGATGGTCAGCGTATCCGCGCCGTTGTAGTCGGCGGTGTTCGAGTAGCTCAGGCCGTTCAGAGCCGCATTGACCTGCGCCAGCGTGCCGGAGATGGTCACCGACGCAGAGCTGTTGTTGGTGATCGTGGCGCCGCCACCTGTCACGGCGGTCAGGGTGCCCTTCAATACAGAAACTGTGGTGGTCACCGAGGCGGTATCGACATCGGACACGGTGATGGCGTTGCCGTTGGCGGCACTGAATACTTTCGGCGTGTCCTCCGTGGCTGACTGAGCACCCGGCACCGTATTGACTGGCGCGTCATTGACCGCCACGACAGTGATCGTGCCGGTCGCCGCGGGGCTGGTGAAGGTGGCGTTGTCCGTCGCGGTATAGGTGAACGTCGGCGCGCCGCTGTAGTTCGCGACCGGCACGAAATAGAGCGTATAGCTTACGCTCGGTGTAGGTACGCCGAAAGTGATGACCGTGGTGGCGGTCACGGCCGTGGCCGGACCCAAGGCAGGATCCGTCAGGTATAGGGTGCCCTGGGTTGCCGCGTTCGGGATGGTGGCAATCGTCAGCTTGGTGACGTTTCCATCCGGGTCGGCGGCACTCAGCGTGACGGGAATCGAGACCGCATCTTCATTGCCGGTGGCGCTTGCCGCATTGGCGGTCGGTACGGTGGCAGACGTCGCTATGTTGATCGTCGCAACCGCGGCCGTACCGACCAGATTCGAGCTGTCGCGCGGGATGATCGTGACCGTACGCTGGGTGGTATTGCCACTGGTTGTGGAGAACCTGACGGCATTCAAGGCGGTCAGGTAGTTCGCCACGGTATCGACACCGCTCAGGGTCAATAGCCCGGTCCCACTGTTGTAGGCGCCGGTAATGCTTCCAATGTTTGTGAAGGCCAGAGTGTCGCCCGCCTGGAAGCCTGCGATTTGAAGCGTAAGCTGGTTCAGGTTGGCGCTGTCCACATCGGTGAGAACGGAATCGGTATCGGCGACCCGTATCGGCGTGTCGGGTACGTTGAAGTACGTCGTCGTATAGGTGGTGTTCGTTGCGCTGCCATCCAGATCCAGCACCGGCGCGTCATTCACCGCGGTGATGTTGATGTTGATGCTGTCAACGTCGGTCAGCGGGCTGCCGCCGGTGTTGCCACCATCGTTGGTGGTCATGGTCAGGACCACCGTGCCGTTGGCATTTGCCACCGGCACGTAGGTCGGCTGGTTGGCCACCGTGCCGAGGTAGGTGTTGATGTTGGCCAGGGTGCCGCTCAGTTGCACGCTGCTGGTGCCCGAGCCCGTTACCGTGACGCTGCCGGCCGTCGCCGCCGTGATCGTGCCGCTGCCGACCGCCAGGGTCACCGTGATGGTGCCGGAAGCGGCATCGACGTCCGCCACCGACAGCCCGCTGAGCTTGACCGAGGTGTCTTCGTTGGTCGTGTAGCTCGCCGGCAAGGTATTGACCGGGGCATCATTCACCGCCGTCAGGCTGATGTCGAGCGTGCTGGTGCTGCCGGTGTTGGTGGTGTAGGTCACCTGCGGCACCGTGCCGTTCCAGTTCGCCACCGGGGTGAAGGTGTAGGCACCGTTGGCGGCTATCGTCAGCGTGCCCTGCCCGGCTATGGTCGCCGTCGTGCCGAAGGCGTAGGTGGTCAGATCCCCGGCAACCTTGAAGCTGGCGACCGTCAGCGTGTTGTCCACGTCGCTGTCGTTGGTCAGTACGTTGCCGGTCGCAGCCGTGTCTTCGGTGACCGTCCGGGTGTCCGCGACCAGCACCGAGGGGTCGTCCACCGCGGTGATCGCGGTAATGTTGACGTTGGCCGTTTCAGTGCTGCCACCGGAGGTGACGGTATAGCTGAAGGTCGACGCTGCTCCCGTGTTGTAGTTCGCCGTCGGCGTGAAGATCAGCTGGCCGCTGGCATTCAGCGTCACGCTGCCGTTCGTCACGGCGACCGGCGCGCCGCCAACCGTGATCGCCGAGCCATTCACGGCAGTGATGGTCCTGCCCGCGTTCTCGAACGTGTCGTTGCCCAGAACGTTGATGGTGACCGGCGTATCTTCGACGGTGGATGCAGAGTCGTCGACGATATCCGCTATCGGATTCACCGTGATGGAAATGACGTCGACATCCGTCAATGGACCGCCCGGCCCCGTGTTGCCCATGTCGTTGGTCGTCATGGTCAGCGTCGCCGCGCCGCCGACATCGGTGAAATCGGCCGCGGGCACATAACTGACGCCGTTCAACGCGGAAAGTGTCGAGTTGATGGCGCTGGCGGTGCCGGTCAGGGTTACGCTGGACGATCCGTTGCCGGATATGGTGGCCGTGCCGCCGCTGACCATCAAGCCTCCGTTGGTGACGACAAGCGTGACGCTCATCACGCCAGTGCCCGCATCTGCATCGGCTATGGCAAGCCCGGTGATTGCGACCGCGCTGTCCTCCCCGGTGGTCGGCGAGACCAGGGGCATGGTGTTCACCGGGGCGTCGTTGACCGCCGCGACGCTGACCGTCACGGTATTGGTCGTGCTCGTCAGGCTGCCGTCGCTGACCACGACATCCACGCTGCGGTTCGTCGTGGTCGGCGTATTGCTCGAGTTGTTGTACTGGATCCCCTGCAGGATGGTCTGGTAGGTGGCGGGCGTTGCCGACCCACTGATCGACAGCACGCCCGTCGCCGCCGTATAGCTCACCGTCAGGCCTGCCGCAGCCGCGGCTGCCGCGCCATTGAGCGATAGCGATTCGACGCCATTGCCGTCTGGTCTTGCCGTCAAGGTGACGGTCATCGAGGACAGATTCGTCGAATCGACATCCGTGATTGCTCCGGCCGGGGCAATCAATACGGCCGTCTGCTCGGTGAAGGCGGCTGTGCTGGCGGTGACCAGGACCGGAGCGTCGTTGGCGCCCTGGATGGTCATCGTGATGTTGGCCGTGCTGGTGGCCCCCGCGGCGTCCCTCATGGTGTAGCTGAAGGTATCGGTAAGGGTGCCGCCGGTGTTCAAGGCCTGAACCGTGGCATTGGCGTTGTTTACCGTGTAGGTATAAGTACCGTCGGCGTTGAGCACGATGCTGCCGTAACTGCCGGCCCGCGCCACGCCCAGGCTACCGCCGCTGATGGCAGTCACCGCCTTGGTGTCCCCGGTATCGGGATCGGTGTCGTTGGTAAGCACGTTGCCGGACGGGTTGGTGCCGGGGATGGCATTGCCCGTGCCACCGGCCTCGATCGCGGTAGCCGCATCGGCCACGGCCACCGGAGCGTGGTTCACATCGATGATGGAAGTCGTAACGCTGTTTGCTCCCGGATTGATCGTAAGCGACTCGAAATTTCCTCCGGTGGCGCTGGCGACGGTAACCGTAAAGTTCTCGGTTCCCTCGATCAGATAGTCGCCCGTCGTCGCGATATTGAAAGTGCCTGTGGCGCTGCCTGACGGAATCGTGACGGTCGCGACTCCCGTGTAATCAGTGCCGTTGGTGGCAGTTCCGCTGTAAGTGAGGCTGACGGTTACGCTGGCTGCCGCGTTGTTGCTGAGCGTGAGCGTGTAGCCTGTTGCGGAAGCGCCTTCGGTTACGGATACCGGCCCGCTTAGGCTTAGGGTCGTGACGTCGGTGACCTGCGTCACCGTGGTCGCCACCGGGGTGGCGCTGAAGGTCAGCGATTCAAACGTGGTGCCGCCCGAGACCGCGCTGATGCTGCGGCTGTCGCTGACGTTGCCCGTATAGGCGTCGTTGGCTTCGACGATCGCCACCGTGCCCGTCGTCGCTCCGCTGGCAATCGCGATGGTCTGGCCAGTAGAGAGGGTCACCGTCACCGCATCGTGCGCGGCGTTGGACAGCGTCGCCGTGTAGGTGATGGTACCGCCTTCGGCCACGGTCGCCGGGCTGGCCGTCAGCACCGCGGTGGTGACCGTGGTGGTGTCACTGACGCTGGTCGAGGCCGGGGTGGCGCTGAAGGTCAGCGATTCAAAGCTGGTGCCGCCGCTGATGGCGCTGATGCTGCGCGCTTCGTTGCCGGCATC
>JAPLQY010000042.1 GCA_026399475.1 Rhodocyclales bacterium | reverse complement strand
TCGACCAGGCGGGTCAGGCCGAGCGTTGCGTCGATGGCGAGGCGGCTGTAGCCGCGGACGTCGGCAGGTCGGATATGGGATTGTTTCGTCAAGGCAGATTTACCGGTCCGCTGATCGTTAAAATGCTGCGTGTTCCATCGATCGATTATCCCATGCTCCCATGTTTCAGCGTGTCACTTCCCGGCACTGCCGAAGCGGCGGACAGCGATTGAGCGCCACCCGCGAGCCATGGGGGACCTGATCCGGCGCCTGTGCCAGGCAGCACTGTTGGCGCTCGCGTGCCAGTCGGCGTGTGCCGGGATTGTCGTCACCGATGTCAGCGGCATCACCATCAAGCTCGCCGCGCCGGCAAGGCGCATCGTCAGCCTGGCGCCGAACATTACGGAACTGTTGTTTGCCGCCGGTGCGGGAGATCGGGTGGTGGGGAATGTCGACTACGGAAACTATCCGCCGGCGGCGAAAGCCCTGCCCAAGGTGGGCGGATCTTCCAGTCTCGACCTGGAAGCCATCGTTGCGCTCAAACCCGATCTGGTCATGGCCTGGGAAAGCGGTAGCTCACCGGCGTCGCTCTCCCGCCTGCGAACCATGGGTTTGAAAGTTTACGTTTTTGAGCCGAAGCGGATTGAGGACATTGCCGGCGACCTCGAGCGCATCGGCGAGCTTGCCGGAACCGGGGTGAAGGCCGGCGCCGCGGCGAAGGCGTTTCGTGACCGCCATGCAGGCTTGGCGGCGCGCTACAGCCAGCGACCGCCAGTGGATGTGTTCTATCAGATATGGAAGCAGCCCCTGATGACGGTCAACGGCAAGCAGATCATCAGCGATGCCATACGTCTGTGCGGTGGGCGAAACGTGTTTTCGCAACTGTCGACGCTGGCGCCAACCGTCACCGTGGAAGCCGTTATCGCCGCCAATCCCGAGGTCATCGTAGCCAGCGGCATGGGCGAGGCGCGGCCGGAATGGCTGGACGACTGGAAGCGCTGGAGCACGCTGGCCGCAGTGGAGCGGAATAACCTGTATTTCATTCCGCCGGATTTGATCCAGCGCCACACGCCGCGCGTATTGGATGGCGCCGAAAAGCTCTGCATGCATCTCGAAGCAGCGCGCGGCAAGCGTACCAGGGTGGGATTGCCGGGGGCCGGACTCAGCGGGAGTTGAATGTCTCGACCAGCTTGAGGAGTTTCTGTTGATGTTCTTGCGCCAGGAGTTCGGCTTTGCGCCGCTCGGCCTGTTTCCTGAAGCGCTCGCGCAGACTGTCGAGCGCCTGCTTTTGCTGTTCGGGAGTCACGATTCCGGCGACGATGCCGTCGAGGTCGAAGCGGGTTGTTCCCTGTGACAGGGCTTTCAGATAGCGGGTAGATGCGGTGTGGGTTTTGAGGGCATGATGCAACTGACCGGCGCCGATGCCTGGCAGGCGCTCGCGGATGGTCTTGTGAACTCCAATAGCGAGCGGCTGGCAATCGCGGAAGACCGCGAACGTCGCGATCAGGGTTTCCAGAGCGGTGTTCTTTGGACGACGGGAAGGCAAGGGCGTGGTATCGGTCATGCGGACAAAGCTATGCGGATAACAGGATGTCCACGGTATCAGAGGTGACAGCGGGAGCGGGGAATTGTTGAGCGAAGCTGGCCAATTTCTAGTGACGCAACTTGGCGTAAGCCGCCAGCAAGCGCTGGTGCAGATCACAGCCCTTGAGACCCATGCCCGGCGTCTCGATGCCAAAGAAGCGTTGCTCCTGCCGCAGCATGGCTTCAGCCGTGGCCACGGTGTCGCTGCCGTAGAGATGTTCCAGTGCATTGCGGTGCCGGTCGGCGCCGCCCATATCCAGCAGGGTTTCGATGCAGCGATAGACGCGACGCCGCCCGGCGTCCAGC
>JAPLQY010000044.1 GCA_026399475.1 Rhodocyclales bacterium | reverse complement strand
GGCGCTGATCGCAGCCCTGCAATCGAAAAAGGTCCATTCGGCCGCGCTCGACGTCTTCGAGGTCGAACCCCTGCCGGCAGAATCTCCGCTCAGGGCGATGGAGCACTGCATTCTCGGATCGCATAACGGATCCAACACCGAAGATGCCGTGATCCGCGCCAGCGAGCGTGCCGCGCAATTGCTCTTCGGCTTTCTTGGCATTGCGGAATCATGACCGGGGTCGTCATCGTCACCGGCGCCGGCGGCGCGATCGGCGAGGCGGTCTGCAAGGCCTTCGCGGCGGCCGGCCATCAAATTGTCGCGATCGACGTCCGCCGCCCCGATCCGATGGGCGACGACACCATCTTCGTCGACATTGACCTCAACCGTTACTGCCTCGACCCGGAGTACCGTGACACTTCAAACGCCCGCTTGCATGATGCGGTGCGCGGTCGGCACCTCGCTGCGCTAATCAACAACGCCGCAGTCCAGATCGTCAAACCCTCCGCTGCACTGACAACCGACGACTGGAGCCGGACGCTCAACGTCAATCTGCTCGCCCCCTTTCTGCTCACGCAGGAGCTGCTCGATGAACTGACTGCGTCGCACGGCGCCGTAGTCAACATCTCCAGTATCCACGCCATGCAAACCAAGCCCGAGTTTGTCGCCTACGCGACCAGCAAGGCTGCCTTGAACGGACTGACGCGCAGCCTTGCTGTCGACCTCGGCGGGCGCGTACGCGTGAATTCCATCTCCCCGGCCGCCATCGACACTCCGATGCTGCGCGAAGGCTTTGCCGGGCAAGAGAAACTGCTCGACCAACTCGGGCAGATGCATCCGGCAGGGCGAATCGGAGAACCCGGGGAAGTGGCAGCCCTCACCGTCTTTCTCGCGTCCGATGCCACAGCGTTCATGACCGGCACCGATATTGCGCTTGACGGCGGCATCGGCGCACGGCTGCGCGATCCTCTCTGATCGCGCGCGGACGAGGTATGGTTCAGAGCCGGTCAACACAGATTCTCTTAATCGAACCCGGCCTTGCCGAGAAGCATTATTGGCATGACCTCTGGCGCTACCGCGAACTATTTTATGTGCTCGCCTGGCGAGACGTTTCCGTCCGCTACAAGCAAACCGTCATCGGCCTCGCATGGGCGCTGCTGAGGCCTTTTCTGACCATGGTGGTGCTCACCGTGCTGTTCGCAAAGATCGCCAAACTGCCGGCCGAAGGCCCCGCCCCCTACGCCCTGCTGGTGTTTGCAGGCCTCTTGCCGTGGCAGTTCTTCTCCACCGCCATTTCCGAATCGTCCAACAGCCTCATCGGCAACGCCAACCTCATCAGCAAGGTCTATTTTCCCCGGCTGATCGTCCCGTGCGCCGCGGTGGTGGTGACCTTTGTCGATTTCCTCATCAGTTTCGCAATTCTCGTCGGACTCATGCTCTGGTATCAGTTCTTGCCAAGCTGGCAAATTCTCACTCTGCCGCTTTTCGTGCTTATGGCCTTTCTTGCCAGCCTTGGTCCGGGGCTGTGGATCACCTCGCTCAACGTCAAATACCGCGACTTCCGCTACATTATCCCGTTCATTGTTCAGATCGGGCTGTATGTGTCGCCGGTCGGCTTCAGTTCGTCGGTGATACCGGAAGAATGGCGGCTTCTCTTTTCGCTGAATCCGGTGGTCGGAGTCATCGACGGCTTTCGCTGGGCCATTCTCGGTGGCGAAACCGGCCTGTACATGCCGGGATTCCTGATCAGTTGGGGCATGATTACCTTTTTTCTCTGGCTTGGAATCCGTCGCTTCAGGAAGATGGAAAAGAGCTTCGCCGATTTGATCTGATCCCATAATCACGGCCGGCTCCTTGCGCCCAAACCTTGCTCCATTATCCGAAACCATGTCAGACCTCGCCATTTCAGTAGAAGGCCTCAGCAAGTCCTACTTAATCGGCCACAACACGCAAAACAAACGCTATACCACTCTGCGCGATATGGTCACCCGCGATGCGCGCAATCTCGCCCGCAGGACCCGCGACATTTTGCTGGGGCGCGCCATTGTTCAGGCTGATCAAACAGAAGAGTTCTGGGCACTGAAAGATGTCGCCTTCGAGGTCAGGCGAGGAGAAACGCTGGGCATTATTGGCCGCAATGGTGCAGGGAAATCGACACTGCTAAAGATCCTTAGCCGGATTACAGAACCCACGGCAGGACGAATCCGAATAGCGGGGCGAGTGGCGAGCCTACTCGAGGTAGGAACCGGGTTTCATCCCGAACTCACTGGACGCGAAAATATATTCCTTAACGGTGCCATCCTGGGCATGACCCGCGCCGAAATAACGCGCAAGTTCGATGAAATAGTCGACTTCGCCGAAGTAGAGAAGTTTCTTGACACCCCAGTCAAGTTCTTTTCCAGTGGGATGTATGTGCGTCTGGCCTTTGCCGTTGCCGCGCATCTGGAACCGGAAATCCTGGTGGTAGATGAGGTGTTGGCGGTGGGTGATGCGCAGTTCCAAAAGAAGAGTTTGGGAAAGATGGGAGAGATTGCTAACGGCGGTCGAACAGTGCTGTTCGTCAGCCACAATATGACGGCGATCAGGCGGCTCTGCGCACGATGCATTTATCTAGAGAACGGGTCTGTTTCATTCGATGGTGATACCGCCCTTGGCATACAAAAATATCACGGGCGCACAAGAGACCGTCTATTTGCAGCCTTCCAACACGATGAGCATAAAATCATCCAGATAAGACAATTGGAAATCGTGGTTCCTGGAGACCTTTCCAAGACGGATGAGATTGACACGGCCAATGGTTTGAAAATAAGAGTTAATTACACGGTAAACCAGCCCATCACGGGGGCACATGTATTTCTTCGTATCCATATGCAGGATGGGGAAACGCTTCTAAGTACCGGCGATGCCGACACATCGCCCACAAGGCTTGAATTACGAAGACCTGGACAGTATGTTTGCGAGGTATTCATCCCGCCTCGAATTCTAGGGGAAGGTCAATACACCATTACATGGAGCGCCGGAGTTCCTTTCCAGGAAAACTTTGATGTGGCGTTTCACGCTTTGGCATTTCGGATCGTTGACAACCAAACGCCTCGCGCTCATTTCATTCATAAAGCGAGGCCTGGTTTCTTGGCATTGGATATTGACTGGAACTATGAGAATTGCCCATAGATTGCGAAAATACTATTCTGTTTTCACCGCAAAAGGATCGAACAGACCGTACCAACAATCATCGTTTCTTGCTCGCTCATTTTCCAGAAAACGTATTTTGCTGTTTACTGACAGCAGAGGCATCAATATACCGGGGCACTTTAACTACCGGCATTACAGCACTCGGCTTCTACAGCGCTATGACGTAGAAGCATATCTATGTCCGGAAAAATGGACTACGTTGTTGGATTTCCTGCAACTGTGGAAAACAAAGAAAACAGAGACCTTCGATTACGTGATCCTCCATGTCGGAATAGTGGATGCCTCACCACGCCATCAAGGAGTTGCAATTAGCAACATATATTCAGACAAGAAGAGCATCTTTGACGAAATCTTTGGCGAACAAGTAATAAACGACCATCTGCACGCTGACCTAATGTGCGATTACGAAGGAGAGCGTACTGTAAATATGTATTCCATCGAAATGGCCGAAAGGTATTTGATACCACAATTGCAAGAAATCGATAATCTAATTTGGATTGGCACCAACAAGATTGATGACACGTGGCGTGGAAACTATTGGAATGATCGACCAGCCAACATTTCATTGGTTGAGGGCTATTCCAGATTATTTGCGGGAAAGTTATCCAAAGTGGTTGATCTGCTGGATCTATGGTCGCTTGAAGATGTGCGGAAATACACCTTTGACAATATCCATCCCAACAAGAATGGCAGCGACATAATTTACGATCATATAATCAGGTTGTTAGACGAAGAAACGCAGAAACAACGTGAGCGTCCTAAACACCCAAATGTACGAAGTTGACAAAGCTGTGTGAGCTTCCCTCTGTTTTTCGTCTTCCAACCCAACGGCATTATGCCGCCAATTGCTGCTCATGCTGAGTGCTGATCCAGTCTTCCAAGAATTTCATTGGCGAGGCGTAGCCGAGCGTGGAGTGCTGCCGTCTGCGGTT
>JAPLQY010000006.1 GCA_026399475.1 Rhodocyclales bacterium | reverse complement strand
GCACGCGCAATTTCCAGCCCGGCGACACATTGCTCATTGGACCTTTGTGCAGTTCGATCGCCACGCCGGCGCCCAGCAGCAGCTCCCCGGCGCGCGACTCGGCCGTGTAGCCGTCGTACTCGGCGAAATGCGATTCCAGCTCCGCGGCTCGCATGTACTCGTCTTCGGTGGCGTCCGGGTTGGCATAGATCGCGTCGCGCTCGGACATGCAGGCCCACATTTCGGCGTGGCCCATCATCACCACGTCGAGCACCCGCACATTCTCGTAGCCGAACTGGTCCTGCCTGAGGTAGGCCATGCGTTCGCCGGGATCGAGCGAAACGTTGCCGGCGGAAGACTCCAGCACGCCGGCGAGGATCTTCATGAAGGTGGTCTTGCCCGAACCGTTGGCGCCGATCAGGCCGTAGCGGTTGCCTTCGCCGAACTTGACCGAGACGTTTTCAAAAAGTGGTTTGGCGCCGAACTGGATGGTGACGTTTGATGCGACTAGCATGGCAATGCAACCGAAGATGCGCCGGGGAAATTTGGCGAGGGCCGTATTCTATCGCCCCTGCCGGCGCATATCCCATACCTGTCAGCGCTTGGCGTTGGGAAAGAACAGCTGTTCGCCGCCGATCCTGTAGTCGGCAATCGCCTTCTGGCCCGTATCCGAGACCAGCCAGTCGATGAATTTCTGGCCGTCGGCCTGCTTTACGTGCGGGTGCTTCGCCGGGCTGACCAGAATGACGCCGTACTGGTTGAACAGTTTCGTGTCGCCCTCGCCGATGATGCCCAGCTCGCCGCGATTCCTGAACGAGAGCCAGGTGCCGCGGTCGGCGAGGATGTAGGCGTTCATCGAGGCGGCGGTGTTGAGCGCCGGGCCCATGCCGGATCCGGTGTCGCGGTACCAGGGCCCCTTGGCCTTGTCGAGATCGACACCGGCGGCTTTCCAGTAGCGCAGCTCGGCGGCGTGGGTGCCGCTCTTGTCGCCGCGCGAGACGAAGGCTGCCTTGGCCGCCTCGATGCGGCGCAGGCCTTCGAGGATGTCGCGGCCCAAAGCCTTGGCCGGATCGGCCTTGGGGCCAACAACGATGAAGTCGTTGTACATGACTTCCTGGCGCTTGACGCCGAAACCCTCGGCAACGAATTTTTCCTCGGCGGCCTTGTCATGGACGAAGACTACGTCGGCATCGCCGCGCCGCGCCATGTCGAGCGCCTGGCCGGTGCCCAGCGCCACCACGCGCACTTTGATACCGGAGAGCTTTTCAAAGATTGGCAACAAGTGGCCGAAAAGGCCGGACTGCTCTGTCGAGGTGGTCGACGAGACGGTGATGAAGCGTTCCTGGGCGTGGCTTGCGGTGATGGCAAGAACGCCGGCAGCAATGAAGGCCGAACAGAACAGGCGACGGGACATCATGGTATTTCCTCCTTGAGAAAGCGCTGTGCCGCTCCGGTTTGCGGCTGAGTGAAAAATTGTTCGGCCGGCGTCTGTTCGACGATTCTGCCGCGGTCGATAAAGACAATTTCCTCGGCGAGGCGTCGTGCCTGGCCGAGGTTGTGGGTGGTCATCAGGATGCGAGCGCCGGTGACGGCGATGGCTTTGATGATGCGCTCGACTTCACGGCTGCTTGCCGGATCGAGGCTGGCGGTCGGCTCGTCGAGAATCAGCAGTTCGGGTTCCAGCGCCCAGGCACGGGCCAGTGCCACGCGCTGCTGTTCGCCGCCAGAGAGTAGTCGCGCCGGACGTTTTGCCAGTGCTTCGAGGCCGACGCGCGCCAAAGCCTGCCGCGCGCGCTGTTCGCATTCGGTCGCAGCGTAGCCCTTGAGCTTGAGGCCGTAAATCACGTTGGCCAGTGCCGTGGTGCGCAACATCACCGGGCGCTGGAAGACCATGGCCTGGGCCAGCGCTCGCGGCCAATGCAGCGCACCGCCGCTCGGGTGCAGCAGGCCATGGATCAGGCGCAGCAGGGTGCTCTTGCCGGCGCCGTTGGGACCGAGAACAACGCTGCGCTGAGCACTCAGCGACAGCGAAACGTCCTCGACGATACGCGTGCCGCCTTCGGTCAGGCTCAGGCGATCGATCGCCAGCCAAGCGCCGCTCACCCCCATCTCCTTTCCGCCCAGCCGCGCAGCGCATAGGCCGCCGCATTGATGGCCAGCACCACGGTGATCAGGATCAAGCCCAGCGCCAGCGCCAGCGGCAGATCGCCCTTGCTGGTTTCCAGTGCGATGGTGGTGGTCATGACGCGCGTCACGCCGTCGATGTTGCCGCCGACGATCATCACCGCGCCGACTTCGGCGATGGCGCGGCCGAATCCGGCCAGTGCCGAGGTCGACAGCGAAAAGCGGCCATCCCAGAGCAGGGTGGCGGCGGCGCGGCTGCGGCTGGCGCCGAGCGAACGCAATTGTTCGCGGTACTCGGTCCATTCATCGGCGATGACCTGCCGGGTCAGCGCCGCGACAATCGGCGTCACCAGCACGGCTTGCGCAATCACCATCGCGGCCGGTGAAAACAGCAGTCCGAATTGACCCAGGGGCCCGGCGCGCGACAGCAGCAGATACACCAGCAGGCCGACCACTACCGGCGGCAGACCCATGAGGCCGTTGAACAGCACGATCAGCGCCCGTCGTCCTGGAAAGCGGCCGACCGCCAGCAAGGCGCCGATCGGCATGCCTACGATGCAGGCGATCAGCGTTGCGGCAAGGCTGACGCGCAGGCTGAGCAGGACGATCCCGGCCAGGCGCGCGTCGGCGCCGGCAACAAGCTGCCAGGCGGTGACCAGGGGTTCGTTGAACTCGGACATGAATGACGCGTCGGTTATGCAGCATGCTACATATGGGTCGGCAAGAGTAAGCTACGTAAACAGAGGAGCATATATGTCGGCTGCTGCAACAAGACCTCGTCAACTGAATGCCACGCTACCTCGTCTGCGCTGGGCTTGGGATTTCGGTCCGCTGTTGGGCGACGTCGATACCAGCCACTTGCTGGCCCTGCTCACCGCGCTGGTCGCTGAAGGAGCCTTGGGCAATGCGGCGAAGGAGGCAGGCATGTCCTATCGTTCGGCATGGGGCCTGTTGCGTGACTGCGAGCAGGCCCTGGGGGCGGCGCTGGTCGTCATGGAGCGCGGACGCGGAACTCGGCTGACCGAATTCGGCGCGGCGCTGGTGCAACTTGATGCAGCGGCACGCCAGGCGCTCGACGAGGTGCACGCTCCCTGGCAACGACGCCTGGAGGAATTGCTGGCGCCCGTGGTGCGTGCCGTTCCCGAACGCTTGCGGCTGGCGGCGAGCCACGATCTGGCACTGGCAGACTGGGTCGAACATGGCAGCCGCATCAGCTTCGATTTGTATTGGCGTGGCAGCGAGGAGGCACTGGCGGGCCTGGGGCGCGACGAGTGCGATATCGCCGGATTTCATGTACCCGAAACCTGGACTGCGGTCCAGGTCGCGACCTGGCTCGGACGCTGGCTGAGGCCGTCGCTGCACGTCTGCCTGCCGCTGATGCGGCGCTGCCAGGGCCTGATCGTCGCGCGTGGCAATCCGCACCGACTGCAAACCCTGGCCGACGCTTCAAAACGCGGGCTGAGGATGGTGAACCGCCAGCGCGGGTCGGGCACGCGCAGCCTGATCGACCAGTTGCTGGCGGCCAACGGCTTGCGGCCGGAGAGCATCGACGGCTACGCCCACGAGGAGTTCACCCACGAAGCGATCGCTGCCACCGTGGCCGGCGGGCAGGCCGATGTCGGCTTCGGCATCGAGGCGGCGGCGGCGCGTTATGACCTTGGATTTGTTCCCGTGGTCTGGGAACGTTACGGCTTTGCCATGCGTTCAGCCGTCGCCGACAGTGTCGAGGGCAAAGCTTTTCTGGCGCGACTGCAGGGCAACACCTTCCGCCAGCGCCTGATTGCGATGCCCGGCTACGAACCGCTGTCGGTGCGTGCGCCGGGAGCGTGGGAAGGATTCCTGGCCTGACTGCAAAACCTTACCGCAGAGGCGCGGAGGCGCAGAGAAAGGCGTCGCAGAGACAAACAAAAGTACGCGGCGTTTTTTGCCTTCCTCTGCGTTACCTCTGCGCCTCCGCGCCTCTGCGGTAAAGCTATTGCTTTTAGTACTCCACCGCGAACTCCGTCGCCTGCCAGATCGCCCGCTTGGCGTCGAGTTCCACGGCGACATCGGCACCACCGATCAGGGTGTGCTCGATGCCGGCAGCGGTGAGTCCCGCCACCAGTTCGCGCCGCGGCTCCTGGCCGGCGCAGATGACGATGGTATCGACTTCGAGAAGGCTCGGTTTGCCGTCAACGGAAATGTGCAGTCCGGCGTCGTCGATCTTGAGGTACTCGACACCGCCCTGCAGATGCACGCCGCGCTTTTGCAGCAGCAGACGGCGGGCCCAGCCGGTGGTCTTGGCCAGGCCGTCGCCGACCTTGCTGGTTTTGCGCTGAAGCAGCCAGACTTCGCGTGGCGAGGCTGGCACCTGGGGCGCCGTCAGGCCGCCACGCTTGTCCTGGTAGGCTGGATCGATGCCCCATTCCTTGCGGTAGGTATCGATCGAGTCGCCGTGCGCTTCGGCGTTGGTCAGTAGTTCCGCGACGTCGAAGCCGATGCCGCCGGCACCGATGACGGCGACTTTCTTTCCGGCCTGCTTGCGGCCTTCGATGAGGTCGATGTAGCTGGTGACTTTCGCATGCTCGATGCCGGGAATGGCGGGCGTGCGCGGCACGATGCCGGTGGCGACGACGACGTGGTCGTAGCCCTGAAAGTCGGCGCTGGTGGCACGGTGGTTGAGTTGCACATCGACCTTGAGTTCGGCCAACCGGGTGCGGAAGTAGCGCAGGGTTTCACCGAATTCCTCCTTGCCCGGAATGCGCCGCGCCAGGTTGAACTGGCCGCCGACTTCCGCGGCGGAATCGAACAGGCTGACACGGTGGCCGCGCTCGGCCAGTTGCGTCGCCGCTGCCAGTCCGGCCGGGCCGGCGCCGACCACGGCGATGCGCTTTGGAGCTGTTGCCGGCTCGACGGTGACATCGAGTTCATGGCAGGCGAAAGGGTTGACCAGGCAGGAACACAGCTGGCGCGAAAAGATGTGGTCGAGACAGGCCTGGTTGCAGGCGATGCAGGTGTTGATCGCGTCGGCGCGGCCGGCGGCAGCCTTGTTCACGAACTCTGCATCGGCGAGGAAGGGCCGTGCCATCGATACCATGTCGGCGTCGCCGCGGGCCAGTACTTCTTCGGCCACTTGCGGATCGTTGATGCGGTTGGTGGTGATCAGGGGAATCTTGACCTGCCCCTTCATGCGCCGCGTGACCCAGGTGTAAGCGGCGCGCGGCACCATGGTGGCGATGGTCGGGATGCGCGCCTCATGCCAGCCGACGCCGGTGTTGATGATCGTGGCGCCGGCTTTCTCGACTTCCTTCGCCATCGCGACCACCTCGTCCCAGGTGCTGCCGCCTTCGACGAGGTCGAGCATCGAGAGGCGGAAGATGATGATGAAGTTGGCGCCAACCCTTGCGCGCACGGCGCGGATCACTTCGAGGCCGAAGCGGATGCGGTTCTCGAAGGCGCCGCCCCAGCGGTCGTCGCGGTGATTGGTCTGCGGCGCGATGAACTGGTTGATCAGGTAGCCCTCAGAGCCCATGATCTCGACTCCATCGTAGCCGGCGAACTGGCACATCGCCGCACATTGCGCGAAGTCCGCGATGGTCTTGAGGATTTCCTCTTCGGTGAGCGCATGCGGAGTCGAGGGATTGATCGGCGCCTTGAGCGCGGAGGGTGCCACGGGGCGCTTGGTGTAGGCGTAGCGGCCCGTATGCAGGATCTGCACGCAGATCTTGCCGCCGTGGGCATGCACCGCCTCGGTGATGACGCGGTGCTTGGCGGCCTCGACCTCGTTGTCGAGGATCGATGCGCCCTGCATGACGATGCTGTCCTGGTTCGGGGCGAAGCCGCCCGTGACGATGAGGCCGACACCGCCCTTGGCGCGCGCAGCGTAGAAGGCCGCCATGCGGTCATGGCTGTTGCCGATGTCTTCCAGGCCGGTATGCATCGAGCCCATCAGGACGCGGTTTTTCAGCGTGGTGAAGCCCAGGTCCAGCGGGGCCAGCAGGTGCGGGTAGGCGTTGCTCATGGATTCTCCTTGGTTGGTCTGCCGCCGGGCCGCCCCAAGGCAGGCCCGTCAAAAGCCCGCGAGCGCAGCGAGCCGTGGTCACCACTTCTCCTGGAGAAGGGGCTGGGGGAAAAGTCATTCATTGTTTGAAGCTGTGCAGCAGGACAAGCGCCTCCTCGCACCACTCGAGCCAGCCCTGCTCGAAACGGATACCGCTTTTCAGTACCTGGTACTGCAGGGCGCGCTGGCGGTCCAGCGTCCCGGAAAAATCCCGGGTCTCGATCACGCGATAGCAGGTCAGCCGGTTGGCATGTGCCGCGCGATGGTGTTCCAGTTCCGGAATGAGGTGAGCAGGGTTGGCGAAAGCTGAACCGCGCAGCTTGACCATCAGCGTGTCGCGGATGCCCTCCGGATCCGTCGGTTCCGCCATCCAGCGCGATAGTTCGGCCCGGCCCGTGGTGCTGACCGAAAACAGCCTGCGATCCGGAGCGGTTTCGCCTGTCTGAACTTCCGCGCTAATCCAGCCGGCCTCTTCCATGCGGGCCAGTACGCGGTAAATCTGCTGGTGGGTGGCGTGCCAGAAATAACCGATCGAGCGTTCGAAGCGACGCCCCAGTTCGTAACCGGAGCTGGGCTTTTCAAGCAGGGAAACCAGCAGGGCATGGTCGAGGGCCATACCGGAAAGATACTATGCAACGAGTTGCAGTGCAAGTCGTTGCATAGCAGCGGGTAAGCGAACAACTGAATTCGGGCGGACCCAGAAGCAAAAACGCCGACCCTGGTTTGGGTCGGCGTTTTCTTGGAACAAATGACTTACTTGGCGGCCTTGGCGTCGGCTTCGCACTTCTTCATGAAGGCACTCTTGGCGGCGCCGGCGAGCGGCTTGCCTTCCTTGCTGACGGCCTTCTCTGCGCAACCCGATGACTTGGCAGCGGGTTTGGCAGCGTCGGCAGGCTTGCCACCGCCTTCGCACTTCTTGATCGAGGCGTTCTTGGCGGCACCATGCAGGGGCTTGCCATCCTTGCTTACGGCCTTGGCTTCGCAGTCGCTGGCAGCGGGTTTGGCAGCTGCAGCGGGCTTCGCTGCTTCAGCAGCCTTGGCCGGAGCGGGAGCCGCTTTTGCGTCCTTGGCGGGCGCTGCAGCAGGTGCGGCGGCAGCGGCAGGTGCTGCCTTGGCGGGAGCGGCCGCTGCCGGTGCTGCCTTGGCATCCTTGGCGGGGGCAGGGGTTTGGGCCAGCGCCACGCTGGTGGCGAACAAGGCGGACAGGGCTACGGTAATCAGTTTGTTCATTGTGAGTCTCCTAGGCATATGGCGGCCGAAATGGATTTCAGGGCCGTGCCTCCTTAACGCCTTCCCGGACCTGTTAGTTGACCGGATCGCTGCCGCTGTCGGCTCGGAGGGCTGCTTCCTGGCGGTCGACGAACTCCTGCATGCTGTCGATACCACGCAGTTTCAGTACCGTAGCGCGCACGGCGGCTTCCAGCAGCACGGCAAGGTTGCGGCCGGCGGCGACGGGTATGGTGACGCGCCGGATGGGTACGCCGAGGATGGTCTCGTTCTGTGCGTCGAGTGGCAACCGCGCGGCTTCGGGTACTCCCGGAGTCGGTTTCTGCAGATGCACGATGAGCTTGAGGCGCATTTTGCGCCGGCAGGCGGTTTCGCCAAATACGGTGCGAATGTTGAGCAGCCCGAGTCCGCGCACTTCGAGGAAGTCCTTGAGCAGTTCCGGACAGCGGCCCTCCAGCGTGTCGGACCCGATGCGCGACACGTCGACCACGTCGTCGGCGACCAGTCCGTGCCCGCGCGAAATCAGTTCGAGGCCGAGTTCGCTCTTGCCGACGCCCGAGTCGCCGGTGATCAGCACGCCCATGCCCAGCACATCCATGAAGACGCCGTGCAGCGTTCCGGTTTCGGCCAGTTGGCGCGAGACGAAAGAGCGCAGTGTGTCGATCACGAACGCCGAGGACAGCGGTGTTTGCAGCAGAGGTGTGCCCGAGGCTTCACACCCCTTGCGAACGTCGTCGACAATGGTGCATCCGTCGGCAACGATGATCGCAGGCGGACGGGCGTTGTAGATTTCCTGCATGTGATGCGCCACTTTTTCCGGCGCGTGGCGGGCCGACCAGGCGACTTCCGGTGCGCCAATGACCTGCACGCGTTCCGGATGCATCAGGTTGAGGTGACCGATCAGGTCGGCAGCCGACACCACATGTTCCGTGGTGCAAATCGCCCGCGTCATGGCGCCGCTGACCCACGAGAGCTGGAGTCGCTCGCGGTTACGCTCGAACAGCTGGGAAACGACTAGTTGGCGTGCCAATTGGCGAAGAGGCCGTGCAGCGCCGCGGCATCGGGAGCCGTGGCGAGCTGTTCGCGAAACGTCCGGTCGGAGAACATCTGCGCCAGTTCGGAGAGCAACTGCAAATGATGCTCATTGGCAGCTTCCGGCACCAGCAGTACAAAAATCAGCCCGACGGGCTTGCCATCCGGCGCGTCGAACTGCACGGGCAACTCGAGGCGGACAAACGCGCCGACCGGAGTCTTGAGACCCTTGATGCGCCCGTGGGGAATCGCGATGCCCTGGCCGAGGCCGGTGGAGCCCAGTTTTTCGCGGGCGAACAAGGCATCGTATACCGTACTGCGAGCGACGCCCTGATGGTTTTCGAAAAGAATGCCCGCCTGCTCGAATACGCGCTTCTTGCTGCTGGCGTCGAGGTTGGCCACCACATTGTCGAGTGGCAGCAGGCTGGCGATCTGATTCATGGCGGAAGCAATTTTGCGAATGAGCGGCAAATGAGAGGAAGTTGCGGCGGCGCGCAGTATAACGCTAAGGATGCGGCGTGAAATGTGAAACGTGAAACGTGAGACGGGAAAGGCGCGTCTTCCCTTACGTTTCACATTTCACGCTTCACGGCCTAAAAAGCCTATTCGACCTGCGAACGCTTGTCGTGATTGTGGTTGGAGACTTTTTCCTTGTGCTTGACCACCTGGCGGTCAAGCTTGTCTGCCACCAGGTCGATGGCGGCGTAGAGATCGGCGTCGGTGGCGTCGGCGAAGATGTCTTTGCCCTTGACGTGAAGCGTTACTTCGGCCTTCTGTTGCAGTTTTTCAACCGACAGGATGACGTGCGAACTGGTCACCTGATCGAAGTGACGCAGCACTCGATCGAGTTTGCCCGTGACGTAGTCACGAATGGCCGGGGTGACTTCAATGTGGTGTCCAGTGATGTTGAGATTCATGATGTCTCCTTGTCAGAGGTAGTTTCTCAGAGAACTTTCCTGAGGTTGACCGGCGGTATGCCGAGCAGCTCGCGGTACTTCGCTACTGTGCGACGCGCCACGACGATGCCCTGCTCGCCGAGGATTTCCGCAAGACGGGCGTCCGAGAGCGGCTTTTTGCCGTCCTCGGCACCGACCAATTGCTTGATCAGCGCCCGAATCGCGGTTGAGGAAGCCGCGCCGCCGGTATCTGTGGCGACGTGGCTGCCAAAAAAGTATTTGAGTTCGTAGATACCGCGCGGACTCGCCAGGTATTTCTGCGTCGTCACGCGCGAAATCGTCGATTCGTGAAGCTTGACCGTTTCTGCGATTTCGCGCAGGGTCAGGGGCCGCATTGCCACCTCGCCGTGGTCGAAAAACGCCCGCTGGCGGTCGACGATAGCCTGCGACACGCGCAGGATGGTGTCGAAGCGCTGCTGCACGTTCTTGATCAGCCACTTGGCTTCCTGCAACTGGCTGGCCAGTCCGGCCGAGGAACTACTGCCGCCGCGGTGACGGTGCAGGATGTCGGCGTAGAGCCGATTGATGCGCAGGCGCGGCATGGCTTCCCGGTTGAGGCTGACAACCCATTGGCCGTGCAGCTTTTTCACAGCCACGTCAGGTATCACGTAGCGCGTCTCGATCGGCGCGTACTGCGCACCCGGGCGTGGATTCAGCGACCGGATTAGCGTTTGCGCCGCGCGCAACTCATCGTCATCGCAGCCGAGCGATTTCTTGATGCGCGCAAAATCGCGGGTTGCCAGATGGTCGAGGTGGTCGCCGACGATGGCCAGCGCCAGCGTGCGCGCGGAAGATTCGGCAAGGCATTTCAGTTGCAGCGACAGGCATTCCTGTGCATTGCGCGCACCAATGCCCGGCGGATCAAGATTCTGCACGTGGCGCAGGGCGATACCGAGTTCTTCCAGCAGGGCCTCGCGCAGCTCGTCGTCATCGCTGACCAGCAGGCCGATCAGTTCGTCCAGCGGCTGCGTGAGGTAACCGTCGTCGCTCAGGGCTTCTATCAGAAAACCGACCAGCGCCCGTTCGCGGTCGGGCAACTGGGTCATGGCCACCTGTGCCGACAGGTGTTCGCGCAGGGAGGTCGAGGCAGCCTGACTCTCGCCGCTGTCGAGATCGTCATCGTTGGGATCGCGCTGGCCGTGGCTGCCGGAAAAGTCCATGCCCCAACCCTCGTCATCGCCGCCCTTGGGTTCCTGGCGTTCGTCGCTTTCAGGTGGGGTGATGGTTTGCGGTGTTGCCATAGAATCAACTGCCGGACCCAAGCCAGACGCGACCGCCTCACCGGGCTCGTCACGTTCCAGCAGAGGATTCTCCTGCAGGGCCTGATCGATCTCGGCGTTCAACTCCAGAGTCGACAACTGCAACAGCCTGATCGACTGCTGCAACTGCGGCGTCAGTGCCAGATGCTGCGAAAGCCTGAGCTGGAGTCCTTGCCTCATTACGTCATTACATTCTGAAATGCTCGCCGAGATAAACCCGGCGCACACTTTCATTATCGACTATCTCGGCCGGGTGTCCAGCGGCCAATACTTCGCCGGCGTTGATGATGGTCGCGCGATCGCAAATGCCCAGGGTTTCCCGGACATTGTGATCGGTGATCAGCACGCCGATGCCGCTTTCCTTGAGGTAGCGGATGATCTTCTGGATGTCGATTACGGCAATCGGGTCGACCCCGGCAAAGGGTTCGTCGAGCAGGATGAAGCGAGGACTGGTGGCCAGTGCGCGGGCTATCTCGACGCGGCGGCGTTCTCCGCCCGAGAGAGAGGCCGCCAGATTCTTGCTGATGTGGGTGATGTGCAATTCCTGCAGCAGTGTTTCTTCCCGCGCGTCGATGGCGGCCTTGTCCAGACCTTGAAGTTCCAGGACGGCGCGCACGTTCTCGGCCACCGTCAGCTTGCGGAACACCGAGTTTTCCTGCGGCAGATAGGACAGGCCCAGTTTCGCGCGCTGGTGAATCGGCATATGGGTGAGGCTCAGGTGTTCGGCGCCGCTCTCGATGCGAATCTCTCCGCCATCGGCGGCGACGAGACCGACGATCATGTAGAAGCAGGTGGTCTTGCCGGCGCCGTTGGGGCCGAGCAGACCCACCACTTCACCGGCGGCGAGCTCGAAGGACACGTCGGTCACTACGGTCCGCGACTTGTACTTCTTGCGCAGGTTGTGCGCCGAGAGCGTGGCGACGGGTGCAGTCATTCTTCAGCTGCTCCCATCGGGTCCTTGAGCAGCTTGCGCACGATGTCGCCGGCAAATCCGCGGCTTTGGAGGAAGCGCGCCTGGCGCGCCCACTCCTTGGGATTGGCGGGCGCGGTGGGAAACTTCCGGCTCCATGCGGCGCGGGCACGCTCAAGCTCCTCGGGCAGGTCGGCCTGCGCCAATTGCTCTTCGATCATTTCGGGCGCCACGCCGCGGGTTTTCAGGGTGTGGCGCAGGCGCGAGGCGCCCAGACGCGAAGCATTGCTGCGCAGGTAGTTTTCCGCCGTCCGGTTGTCGGACTGCAGTTGCGAAGCTTCCATGTCGGCGAGCACCGCGTCGATTTCCTCCTTTGTGCCGAGACCCGCGAGCTTGCGCGCGAGTTCGACGCGGGTGTGCTCGCGCCGGGCCAGCAGCTTGATCGCCTGCTGGCGCAGTTCAGCGGGTGTGCTCGCGCCGGGCCAGCAGCTTGATCGCCTGCTGGCGCAGTTCATTCGACATGGTGTTCGCCGCGCCAGTCGCGGCAACTGCAGTTCGACAAGATGCGTACCCTCGGCGGGTTAGTGCCGCGCCTAGCTGCCCTTCGCCGGCTCGGCGGCGCCAGGAACGGCGACACCGACGGCCTCGCGCACCCGGTTTTCGATTTCCACGGCGATATCGGCATGCTCGCGCAGGAATTCGCGCGCGTTGTCCTTGCCCTGGCCGATCTTCTCGCCCTTGTAGGCGTACCACGCGCCGGACTTCTCGACGATCTTGTGTTCGACGCCGAGTTCGACGATTTCACCCTGACGCGAAATGCCTTCCCCGTAGAGGATGTCGAAATGCGCTTCGCGGAAGGGAGGGGCGACCTTGTTCTTGACCACTTTCACCTTGGTCTCGTTGCCGATGACTTCGTCGCCCTTCTTGATTGCGCCGGTGCGGCGGATGTCCATGCGCACCGAAGCGTAGAATTTCAGCGCGTTGCCGCCCGTGGTGGTTTCCGGATTGCCGAACATGACGCCGATCTTCATGCGGATCTGGTTGATGAAAATCACCAGCGTATTGGTGCGCTTGATGTTGGCGGTGAGCTTGCGCAGGGCTTGCGACATCAGCCGCGCCTGCAGGCCGGGCAACTGGTCGCCCATCTCGCCTTCGATTTCGGCGCGCGGCGTCAGTGCGGCGACCGAGTCGATCACGATGCAATCGACGCCGCCCGAGCGCACCAGCATGTCGGTGATTTCCAGCCCCTGCTCGCCGGTGTCGGGTTGGGAGATCAGCAGGTCGGGTACGTTAACGCCGAGCTTTGCGGCATAGCCCGGGTCCAGCGCGTTTTCGGCGTCGATGTAGGCCGCCACTCCGCCTGCTTTCTGGATTTCGGCCACGATGTGCAGGCACAGCGTGGTCTTCCCCGAAGACTCCGGTCCGTAAACCTCGACTACCCGGCCGCGCGGCAGGCCGCCGATGCCCAGGGCAATATCAAGCCCGAGCGAACCGGTGGAAACGGTCTGGATATCGTCGATGGCGAGGCCTTCGCCCATTTTCATGATGGAGCCCTTGCCGAACTGTTTTTCGATCTGGGCCAGGGCGGCCTGCAGTGCCTTGCTCTTGTTCTCGTCCATTGGATGCGTCCTTCAGTTGTGATTCGATTATGGCATGGATGGCACAGTTTTTGCGCCACGCGTATTTGTCATGCGGCGTCAAGTCGTCGCAGCAGGCCGCGCAGGGAATGAACCACTGCCTGGCGGCGGACCGCCTCGCGGTCGCCGGCAAAAAGTACCGTTTCGGCAACCGCTGATTCACCAACTCGACACCAGGCAAAGCTTACGGTGCCCACTGGCTTACCAGGTGAGCCACCGGTCGGCCCGGCAATTCCTGTAATAGCTATTGAAATCAGTGCATTGGAGTTTTTCAGGGCGCCAGTGGCCATTTCCGCTGCTGTTTCCGGACTCACGGCACCGAATCGTTCGAGCGTTGCCGGCCGCACACCCAACATGTCGACCTTGGCTTCATTGCTGTACGTGACGAAGCCACGGTCAAACCACGCCGAACTGCCAGCTGTGTGAGTGATCACTTGCGTTGCCCAACCTCCGGTACATGATTCGGCGATGGCGAGCAGGAGTCGGTGGCGAAGACATGCCGCGCCAACGGATTCTGATAGAGCGACGAGATCAGCTTCCATGCACCACTCTTAGCCGAGTAGCGGATCGAGCACGGCCTTGATTACGGCCAGTGTCAGCACCGTATAGCCGGCGGCTATGACGTCGTCCATCATCACGCCGAAGCCGTTCTTGACTTGCGTGTCAAAATATTTTGCCGGTTGCGGCTTCACGATGTCGTAGAAACGGAACCACAGAAATGCGGCCAGCTGCCAGAGAAATTCAGGAGGTGCCAGTAGCAGCACCCCCCAGAAGGGCACGATTTCGTCCCAGACGATGGCGCCGTGATCGACTACCCCGAGGGCCCGACCGGTGATCTGGCAGGCTGCAACGCCGACGGCGAAGGCCAGCAGGAGGAATATTGCCAGTCCAAGATCGCTTTCCAGATACATGCGCAGTAACGGAAACGTGAGCCAGGCAAAGGCCGTCCCGGCCGTGCCTGGCGCGAAACGGGAAAGCCCACTGCCCATCCCGCAGGCGATGAAGTGGGCCGGGTGGTGGAACAGGAATTTGACGGGTGGCGGGGGTTGCTTGGTCATTGCTTGTCCCGGGATACCGTCCCTTCCCTGCCGGTCGGGGACATAAAGTGGTCGTAGCCGCGAATTGCGGGCGTGATGACGCTGCCGCCATCGTCGCACAGGACGAGTTCGCCGGGCGGGCCCACCACGATTTCGCCTATGCGGGTCAGCGGCAATTCGAGCCTGGCGGACAGCGCCATGACGGCGCTGTCCAACCCTGCCGCGGCGGTGAACAACAGTTCGTAGTCATCGCCGCCGGCCAGCAGGCAATCGCGCTCCAATCCTGCGGCGGGCAGGTTCGGGATGTGCAGCCGCGCGGCCAGCCCCGACTGTTCGAGAACATGCCCGAGGTCCGCCAGCAGCCCGTCGGACACATCGATCGCGGCGCTGGCGATTCCGCGCAGCGCCAGTCCCAGGGAGATTCTTGGTTGCGGCCGGTGCAGCGCGGCCAGGCATTCGCTGAGCGCCGGTTCGGCCAGCCGGGTACGTCCCTGCAGGTGAGCCAGCCCCAGCGCCGCGAGCCCGGGTTTGCCGGAAACCCAGATCGAATCGCCGGCTTTCGCGCCGTCGCGGCGCAGCGCCTGTCCCGCAGGAACTTCGCCGATGATGGTGACGCAGAATGTCCGCGGCCCGCGGGTGGTGTCGCCACCGACGAGATCGATACCATAGCTGTTCGCGCATTCGAAGAAACCGCCGGCGAAGTCTTCAATCCAGGACTCGGTTGGCGCCGGCAGCGCGGCAGCCAGTGTCGCCCAGCGTGGCTGTGCGCCCATCGCGGCCATATCCGAGATATTTACAGCCAGCGTTTTCCAGCCCAGGGCCTCGGGATCGGTATCCGACAGAAAATGCGTACCTTCGACCAGCAGATCGGTGGAGATCACCAGCACCTGGCCGTGTGTCGGGACAACCAGCGCGCCATCATCGCCAATGCCAAGTTCCGTGTGGGAAGTGGCGCGGGTGAAATAACGCGCGATGAGTTCGAACTCCGACGGCACGGAATCAGGGCTTCCGTATCTCCGCAACCCGCAATCCCGTCGCCAGCTTATCGAGAACGCCGTTCACAAACTTGTGGCCATCGGTGCCGCCGAAGGTCTTGGCCAGTTCGATGGCCTCGTTGATGATCACGCGATAAGGCGTTTCGGGGTGGAGCTTGAGTTCGCAGGCGCCCAGCAACAGGATACAGCGCTCGATGGGCGAGACTTCATCCCAGGCCCGGTCGATATGCGGGGCGAGATCGAGCTTTAGCGCTTCGGCGTTGTGCCGAGCCTCTGCAAGAAGGGTGCGGTAAAGTTCAGTATCGGCTTTGTCAAAACCGGCAACACCTTCCGCCTGCACCTGAATGGCCGCCGCATCCTGATCGCCGACCTGCCATTGATAAAGGCCCTGCACAACGAACTCGCGGGCACGCCGGCGCGGGGACTTGCCGCCGCCCATTACTTGACGGCTTTCAGCAGATTGGCCATTTCGATGGCCGCCTGTGCGGCTTCCGCGCCCTTTTGCACCATGCGTACCAGTGCCTGGTCATCGTTTTCGGTGGTCAGGACCGCATTGGCAATCGGAATGCCGGTGTTCAACTGCACGTCGGTGATGCCGCGCGCCGATTCGTTGGAAACGATCTCGAAATGATAGGTCTCGCCGCGTATCACGGCGCCCAAGGCGACCAGCGCATCGAAGCGGCCGCTTTGCGCCAGGGTTTGCAGCGCCAGAGGCAGTTCCAGCGCGCCCGGCACCGTCGTAAACGTGACATCCGTATCGGCCACGCCCAGGCGTGCCAGTTCGGTCAGGCAACCCGAGCGCAGGCCTTCGCCGATGTCTTCGTTGAAGCGGCTTTGCACCACGCCGACGCGTAGGCCGCGGCCTGCCAGGTTGGGTTCCAGTTCGCGGATAGTCATTTGAATCCCTTTCCCCCAACCCCCTCCCTCGGGGAGGGGGTGACTGCGGTTCGCCGCTGTGCGGCTTCATGTGGTGACTTGCGCCCCTTCGGGCGGCCGTGCGGGGCGCTCATGCCGTCCTTTCTCCTGCCGGGGTGAAGTAGCCGGTGATTTCGAGCCCAAAACCAGCCATGCTCGGCATCTTTCTCGGACTTGCCATCAGGCGCATCTTGCCTACGCCGACTTCACGCAGTATCTGTGCACCGATGCCGTAGATGCGGGGATCCCATTTCTGTGCCGGACGCACCGCCCCGTTGTCGTTCAGCGCCGCCAGCAAGGCATTTCCGGACTCCGCCCGGTGCAGCAGCACCACCACGCCTCGGCCCTGCTCGGCGATCGAACGCAGGGCGAAATCAACGCCATAGGTATGACGGCAATTCTTCTGGTCGAGGAAATCCAGCACGCAGATCGATTCATGTACGCGCACCAGCGTTTCTTCCGTGGCCGAAACTTCACCGCAGGACAGGGCCAGATGCACATCACCGCTGCTGCGGTCGGCAAAGGCACGCAGACGGAAGGCGCCTTGTGCGCATTCGACCTTCTTGTCGGCAACACACTCGATCAGCTTTTCGGTTTCCGAGCGGTAGTGAATAAGGTCACGGATGGTACCGATCTTGAGCTTGTGCTCGGCGGCAAATTCAAGCAGATCCGGCAGCCGTGCCATGGTGCCGTCTTCCTTGAGAATTTCGCAGATCACGGCAGCGGGTGTGCATCCGGCCAGTTGGGCGAAGTCGCAGCCGGCTTCGGTGTGCCCGGCGCGCACCAGCACGCCCCCGTTTTGCGCCATCAGTGGAAAAATGTGTCCGGGCTGCACAATGTCTGCGGGGGCAGCGTTCTTCGCCACGGCCGCCTGCACCGTGCGCGACCGATCCTGCGCCGATATTCCGGTGGTGACACCCTCGGCGGCTTCGATCGAGAGCGTGAATGCGGTGCCATGCGGCGTCTTGTTGTCGCGCACCATCAGGGGCAGGTCCAACTGGCGGCAGCGGGCTTCGGTCAGCGTCAGGCAGATCAGCCCGCGCCCCCACTTGGCCATGAAATTGATCGCCTCAGGAGTCACGTGCTCTGCGGCAAGTACCAGATCGCCTTCGTTTTCGCGGTCTTCTTCATCGACCAGGATCACCATGCGGCCAGCGCGCATGTCGGCGACGATATCCAAAACGGGGCTGATGCTCATGGGAAAGATCTCAGGCTTGCAAAGGCGCGCATTTTACGCTGCCACGCCGGCTGTCAGCATTCGCTCGACGTAACGTGCGATTATGTTGAGTCTTGTCACAATTCAGTGCCCATGCAGTTCTCCGCTTTGCTATACGTCGTATACCGTCGTCGATACCGTCATCCACATTTTCGGATGTAAGCGGGCGAAATCCACGCTGATTACATTTTCCCACAGCCTTGATACCGGGGGCCAGTTTTGTGAGAAGAATCAGTTCGACTGCCGTCAATTGATAGTTTCACTCCAGTCTCGATGAAGATTCAACGCAAGAGCCTGAGCCAAACCCCAAATCCGTAGGGTGCCGCTAGCCATCGAAACCGGAAATTTGATTCTCGAAGGGGATGTAGTCATCATTCATGAAAAAATGCAGGCGCTACCGGATCTACCAAACGGGAGGCTCAATTGAATAGGACGGCGTCACCAGAACTAATACATCTATCAATGGTTTTGGAGGAGATGCTTTACAGAAAGGGTCCCAAGAATCGAGATGGGGCTGCCAATGCTAGCGATTTCAGCCCCCAGCATCGGGTGGATCGCCGCAACATTTTGCTGGACTATCTTCGGGACGATTACCGCTCAAAATATCCCGTTCGATATTTGGAATCTGTAATAGCCGAGTTTCGAGCAAGCATGCTTCACCCTTATCGGGTTGGAGCAGCACTGTATGTGCTCCATCGGCTAAGTCTCAACACTAAGGCTCCTCACAACAATATTGCTGCCAGCGTATCGAGGAATCATGCAGATAAAGTAACTGCTATGGTTCTTGGTGGTAAAGACGTCTCCGGGGTCGCATCGGAAGCGAAAAACCTAGCCCGAGAAAGATCCAATTGCGCCTCCACAAGCCATTACTGGGCAGCCCTATTTGCAATCGCCGGGAAGCCATTTTTCTACGCGAATCCAGGGGAGGCGTTCGATAAATTCCTAAACGCCTTAAGGCTTGACGGCATATCTGATTCTGACCGATCCGACAATAGCGAAGGCATTGTTAGGTTCTTTTCATTAGCTAAGGTATTCGATCAGTTTAGTCAGGAACACTCGCTAAAAAGAAAAGCGGTAGGCGGTGAAGTTGCTGCCAATGGGCTCTGCGGGGATAAAGAGATTCCCGATTCACGGATGGTTCCCTCGTTAATCGACAACTCCCAATTGTCTAATGCTGAAAGGCTCCTGCGAACAAGGGAACCACCAGCTATCAAACAATAGCAATGATGCGGCGAAGTAACTCCCCAGGGCTTTGTCTGGTCAAGTAGCTCGCAACTGACCACCCGGCATTCGACGGTATGTCGGTGCCAATCTAAGCGGCACGCACCTTCCGGCAACACTACGCACGTCAGGCACGAACTCACGAAACCACCAAGTATTTGGCGAGCGACCGGCTCGGCCAGATTTATCCCTTCCTCGGTATAGAGCACATCAAAGCGCATTTCCGTTTGGCAATTAACGGAACTGGCAGGCCCTCAACTTTCCTAGACTTCGTGCACTCGGCTAGCTTTGGGTGACGCAGAAAATCGCAGTCCAGAAATCTTCCGATGGAAATCATGAAACCTAGGCGCAACTACTGGAAAGGGACTTTCTATGAATCAACATCACGAAATAACCAACATATGCAATTTTTGTTCTGGAGACCACAATGTCACCCACTAACCCCAAACACCTGGCCCAAGGCTCTTTTGACGACTGGGGTCCGCAACGGGTTCTGAAGGTCGCGTCACTGAAAGACCTGCTCGCTCGGCCCTTCCCGATGCTGGATTACCTGATCGAGGGATTCATACCGAAAGCGACAAATGTCTATGTGCGTGTCAATAGTGGTGTCGCCCCTCACGCCAGCCAGATGTTCGCCGTCATTGTCGGGGTCTCCGTAGCCGCAGGGGCAAGGTTGGAACCCCTTGGATTCGCTACCGCCAGCAACACATTTCTAGTGACCCGCACGGGTAACTTGTCGCATGTCCGCGAGCAAGTTCAATTGGCCTACGAGAAGTTGAATAATCCGCTTGTCCGCAATCGGGCCAAAGCCAATTTCTGTCTGCACCATCACCAAATCGGTGGGGAGCCTGTGGGACACCTGAACGACAAATTCGATCAGGACACCCTGTTGCAGTCGATGCCACCTAACTGCGAGCTGGTCATATTTCTGGACAGCGCGAGACTGATGGCGGGCAAGAAGGACCAGGACGTGCTCAGCTATCGGCACTTCCATAGATTCCTTGCAGACCTCAATAAGGACGGAATCGCGACGCTGATCTTCTACGAGGCGCATAGAAAGGCAAATGTCGAATTGGAGGATGAACTCCTCTCCGATGGCGCCAACTACCTTTTGACGCTTACTACAGATCCTGCCGCGCCCCACGATTATGGCGGCGGGTTTATTGTTGAGCGCAGGAAAATAAGCGAATTCGACACGGTGCCGACACGCTTTTCTTTTTGGTACACCGTAGTCGACGGGAAACTCGATTACGGCTGGGAAATTCGTGACCCGGCCAATGACACTACCGCGAAAAATGTCGAGATGATCGAGCGCCAGAAGCGTGTGCGAGACCTTAGCGCAAAAGGCATGCAACAGAAGGCAATTGCAGTCGCGCTAGGAGTTGACGCCGCGACCGTGTCTCGGGACCTTGCAAAAATCAAGGCCGCCGACCGGCCCAAGGCTGCAGACCCTGATGAATTCAATGATGACGGGATGGCGAAGTGACGGCAAACGACACGTCGGCGGGACGCATGCACAGCTTGCATGCATGCGTCCTTGCATCGCATCTGCAAATAGCTTGACGGCAGAGCCCGGGGTCACGATTTCGACTCCAGGGCGTGCCAGCCCACTAAGTTTGGAGAACACAACATGAGCAAGAAGAAGCTTCCCCGGCGCCCTCCTAAAGGAACCAAGGCACCGTCAGGACTCAAGGGTTTTGACTTCACCAACCGGAAAGGCGTGCAGGCGCATCCGACCAGTCACGACGATCAGACCGACACGCCAAGCACGGAATTCGAGGTCTACTCGGTTTACAACCAGGATGAGGTGCTTTGCCGCGAAGCGCCTGCAAACGATGCCGAGCGCAAGAAACTGATCCAGTGTTTGTTGGACAAATTCCATTCTTGCGAGAATGTTGCGGATAGCGACATTAGGTGGGCTATTGGTGCAAGCGCATGGAAAGATTTGAAGGCGGAACTGAAGCAGTTGAGTCGGCCTGTGCCTCGCTACATCGTTTCAATACTCAAGCCATATATTGCAGAGCTCGAACGTGCAGACTTTCTTTACGCTCGCGCAGAAAGCAGTCGAAGCAACCATTGCAGCGGAAGCTCGTACGTTGGATTACACCCTAAGAGGACGCTTGCCTGCCAAGCGGAAAACGCGTACGACCGTGCCCATGAGCTATTGGAGCAACTTGTCGAAAGTTATCCAGAAATCCTTATGTGGTTGGACAGGCCCGTGAAGTTTGGCCAGGTTAATGGTACGTTATCACCAGACCCTGAGGGTGTGCCGCGATTGATAACCTCACGCTCTCAATATGCGTATACATTGAAGGACAAGCGGCGCTTGTTGAAAATCCGCACGCTGAAGTATTACCTCGCCAATCTTGATAGACCTCGCGATACTGGCCGTCGTATCGGGTCGGGCATCGGAGATGCGCCGGTAGTCAAGGGCCAAGTCGATCAATGGATCTTCGACGGCAAAGAATACCGCCTGATTTGATCGGCCTGAATTAGTCCCTGCGCAGCAACGCAGGCATGGGTGTCTGGTGGTGGCCCCGCCATTGGACGCCCATCTGTCAGCCCGCATCTAGAAAACCAAAGGGTTCATGGCGGCATAGGTTGCCGACCACACCATTTCCCCCAAGTCTTGGTTGCGGCGAGCCGCGCCAGACACCCATTCAGAAGATGCGAATTGCAGAATTGCATGCATGCACGCTTGCATCGCACATTCCACCAACCTGCCCTCTGGCTTTGGACTGATGATCGACCGCTACTGGCCGCCGAGTTGAGCAAGGGCGCTACCGGACATATCTGAGCAGATGCTTTGCAGGTCGGCATTCGGCGCTGCAAGGTAACCGACAATTCTGAAAAATCCGCATCCAATTGCGCAATTTTCAGCTAAGTAATTCACCGAATTACTGCCGCTGATGACAAGGGTGCAAATTACTCGCGACCTTCACTTGGCGACTCAGCCGCACTCAAGGCCACTACCGGCGCCACTCTCGTGGATTGCCGTGCTGGTCGAAAAGTGCACGTAAGTAAATATAGCTAAGTACAGCACTGTAGGCCGTAGCCATGTAGACAGTATGCCCAGCATAGCCAGTACAGGTAGCAGCCAGTGTAGGGGTATGGCTGGTATGCCTGCTATAGGCATAGCAAGTATGTGGGGTATGGGTACGTGGATGTGGCCCGCAGTCGTGCCGCTAGATCAAGGAGTATTTCATTATGGTAGATACAGTAAAGCTGGTCCTGCGTTTGGATCAAATGTCGGACAAGCAGGAGTGTTGCTTCCCGTACCTTGTCGGTCAGAAGACCAACGAGAACGGGGAGGTTGTAGCCCGGTACTACGAGCGGGAGTCCATAGTTAGTCCCGCTACCGGCGCCAAGTGCAAGGTCCGGGCATTGTCAGCAGACGCAAATACGCTTGGCCCCGTCGCAGGCTACGAAATGGAGGTCAATGTTCCCGCGTGCATGAACGGCAGGAACCATCTGCTTGTTAATGGGGTACCCCGCGCTACCGAGTGTGCCTTCGAGCTGCTCAGATACTACGCCGCCGACCGTGGCTGTACTACCTTCGGGCTTGCGCAGTTCATGCTTGAGAATGTCAGGCTGAGTTCGGTGACTCCTACCTTCCTGTTTGTGTTCGACACGCCCGAACTGTCGTTAGCGCACCTGCGTGAGCTACGGGACTACGCCGATGGACTGCTGAATCATGAACAGCGCTCTCGGGCGTCGAAGCGTAAGAAAGGCAGGCCTTGTTGCTATACGGTTGGCGCGGACGAGTGCTTCACCCTGTACATCAAGCTCCGCGAATTCACCATCATCGCCTACATCAAGCAACAGAATGTGCCCGATGCGTTTGAAACGTTTCCTAGCCCTGAGGTCGAGCAAGAGTTAGTCGAAATGGCGTCGAGGACCATCCGTGTCGAGGTCGAGGTTCATGGAAAGTGGCTGCTGGAAAACGGCCTTGATGACCCTGAAGCGTGGCGTGAGAACCCGTCGGCCTACGAGAAGGTCTTTCAGCTTGTCCGCGACACACTCAGGCTTGATGAGGGCCTGCGCATTCGTGCTCCGTCCGAGGCCACTATCGTCAAGCTTCCTGCCGATCACCAAACCGTCCTGATCGCGCACCTGGCTGGCGAGAACATCCGCGACCACGAGCTGGTCCTGGACTGTGCCGGAACCGTTGAGCAGGTCATCGACGCGCAGAACAAGAAGTTTTCGGCGTTCAAACGCATGGCCTTGGATGTCGCCGCAATCGACCTGTCGATTCCTTGGGAGATTCAGAGCACCAAGTTGTCAGCACACCTGAAAGACTGGCTCAAGGTCCGCAAAGAGTTCGAGCCCACCGACAGCATTAAGGAGCACGTGTTCTCCCGTACGTCGTTCAAGACTGCTGTTGCTGCGGTGAAGGCTGCCACCGAGGAACGGCTGGCGAATCGGCCTGATGAAGCGGCACCAGCAAAGACCACCAGTGCCAAGCGGTGGGATGTCTCTGATCTTGACGTTAAGCCGTATCTTGACGACGTTGGCTCCAATGATCCGGGCATCGACGATTTGGATGTTGGCGGCTTTGATTAACACCCCTTGAAGCCAGCGGCAGGCCACCACAGCGATGGCCTGCACCAACGCTGTTTAGCCCGGCACCAAGCGTGGATTGCTCACGTTTCGGTGCCGCGCTTAACCGAAAAGCTGCGTTGTTTCGGTAGAGGTCTGCAATTTCACCATTGATATTCATTCAATAGTCGCGGGGGAAAAACATGGCAACGACGCTCAATAGATGGGGCCAAAGCATAGGGCTAAGAATTCCGCGTGCGGTTGCCGAGTGTGCCGCGTTGAAGGTCGGAGACTCTGTGCACGTGAGGTTGCTTGACAGCGGTGATTTACTTGTCCGGGCTGCAAGGCCACGCGAGTCTCCGGTTGGCTATGTCCCTGGCAATGCACCTGCCACGGGCGAGAGCAATGTGATCGCGGATGAGAAGTGGTGAGCAGTTTCTTACGGAAGGAGACATATCGTGGATAGACAAGAGTCCGTGAATGAGGATGGCGTTGATGATCTTGGTGTTCCCGTTGAATTGCCTACATGGGCGGATTCAATCACCGAGCTTGCTGATTGCTGTCATTCAACGGGCCGTCAAGGCAGCACGAAGTCAGTAAAGGTGATTGGCGTGGGCGGTGCTGGCTGCAATGTTGTCTTGGCAGCCCGGGCGAGCGGCGTTCTTGAGGGAGCGAAACTGCTGCCTGATTTCATCCTTGTCGACTTGGGTAATCCGGTACTGGCGCGTGTCACCAGCAGAGCAGTACCTGGCATGCGACCGATACGAGCACTGCCGCTGGCACCATTAGGTGCTGCCCGCGTTATGGCCTTACGCCAACGCGTTACGCTGAAAAACTTGCTTACCGGCGCAGACATGGTCGTTCTTGTAACAGGCCTGGGGGGTCAGTTCAGTGGCGCCGTCGCTTCCATCGTGGTCCGGATGGCGCGGGAAGCAAACGTGCCAACCGTTGTGGTGGTCGCAATAACTCCATTTGAGTACGAATCGGTTCGGCAGCGAAAGGTACCCGCTGCAATCAAGAAGTTGGAGCATGATGCCGACCAGATACTGATCGTGTCCAATGAAGAGTTGTCAGAGGACTTAGGCGACTTGGATGCGGCATCAGCCATCGGCATGATCGATCGTCGTATCGCAGAGCGCATCCGTGGTGTGCTGAATAACGCCACAGAACTCAGCGTTTGAGCGTACCGAGTTACCTGGGGAATCGACCACTTCTGGGTCGAGCTGAATGGCCGCTGACGTGTGTCATGGCAATCTTCCGGCTTCCCGAATCTGATTGCCCTCTCGTTCTTTTTGGAGCGCGCTCTCATTTTGTTGGTCTAGCTTTTTCATACGGCTGTATGTTTCGCGAATTTCATCAGAGTCAGAACCGCTTATCGCATTCGCCTTGTTGAGAGTCAGCCGCGCGTTCTTCAATAGCTCAGAGCGTTTGCTTGGCTGAAGTTCAGCCATGTCCATCATAGCCGCGGCTCTTGTGGTGCAAAGAACTGCCACGCTTGAGCTGCCACCCATCATTCGACTTTGCGGAAACTCGACAATCGAACTGACTTGCAGTGCCTTTTCAAGCTGTCCGGTGTGTCTGTATAGAAATGCCAGAAGCACTCGGCGATAAACATCAAAGATGCCTCCATTTGCTTCCTCAGAATGCGCGATCCATTGGGTAACCAATTTTGCCCCGACTCGCATCACGGAAGCGGAGCCGTTTCTCAGGATGTCGTGAAGCCTGTTCCATTGCCCGTCATCCGGCGCGACCTGGCGCTCTTCAAAGGCTTTGACAATATCCCAGAGGAATAGCGCGACCGTGTCCCCGCCAAGCTCCGACACAGAAAATCCGAGACCGCGCAAATGCTCATTGGCCGCTGAAATTTTTCGTTCGCCGACCGACAAAGATCCTTTGATAAGTGCATCGACACTATGGCCCGGCGCCTCTTCAAGAAAGAATGTTCCCGAGAAGAAGAAGTTGAACGGGCGGCGCACAGAATACTCTTGGCCCTCCTTTGAGATCGAGATGCCCGTCGGGCCTGCGCCGCAAACAATCCAAACGTCGTCATCGTCTGAGTATTCAGCTCCTGCAAGCGCTGCCAAATCTGCCTCAGAAGCCTTTGATGCCCATCGCGCGACTTCCGAGCCGTCAAGCTGAATCATTCTCACCCCTTGGCTGCCGCGCTAATCAACCGGTCTAAACTTGTAAGAGCGCCGGCTTGGGACAACATATTGCTTCCAGGCTGAAATCCAATCATGAGCCATCTCCCTTTGGGCGTCGGCAAGCTTGATTTCTCCATTACAAACCATTTTGTATAAGACGAATTCGAGTTGATCTTTTTTGTCAGCTCCCCACTCGCTTTTACGCGGCTGGGGCCACAGGTTTCGCTCATCGGTCGGATGTCCTCCGATGGCCAACGCGATTAGATGATCTTCCTCGTAGTCCTTGGGATTTCGGTCGTCGTAGCCGTATTGTCGTATCTGGTGCTTTTTGAGAGCGTTGGTGTAGTGGGCCGGCGGCCTGACCGTCTTCGTATAGCCTTTGACGCACACAGTCCTGCGGATACTCTCCTGAGTGACGGAAGTGTCGATTGCTCCGGGAGTAATTCTGGAATCGGGCAGGTCTCCCCCTATTGCAGAACCTTCGATGCAAACAATCGCAAGAAGAGAAACGGTTCGAGGCATTTTCACGAAAATAATCTTCACTTGGCCTAATGATTCTCCAGAGCGCGGCTAACACCCTCGCTCCTGAGCTTCTTCCGTCGTGATTGGACTCCCCTTTTGACTTCCTCCAAAAGCCCATCCCGATACTTGAAATGCGAGCATCGCGTGTTGTAATCGCTGACGTAACTGTTAAAGCCCCTCACGGATGCCTGCGAGTAGCGGTCCACCAGCCCCTTCATTCCTTCCAGCCTGATCTTCTCTGATAGGCAGTAACGAATTTCGGAAGCGTTGAAGACACGCCCATTGCCGACAGGAGGCCGTTCCTCGTTTATGAAATCTGCTTCTGTCCGAGCTGGCATTGTGGGCGGCGTAAACGATGGCTTGGCAGCCGGGGCAGGAGCAACCGGAGCCGTTGAATATGCGGGTGTTGGCGAATATGAGGAGCTCTTGGGCGGGGGAGTCTCCTTTCTCCCTGTTCCGATGTAGATAAGCCCGACCAGAACAGTCCCCACAACCCCTATTGGGGCGATTAACGCCCATTTCCAGCCACTAGCTCTGGGTCTTTCAGATGCTCCAGACTCCATATTTTGCTTGGCGGCTTGTGGCCTTGTGCTTGGCGGCGTAGTAGCCGGCTTCTCTAATGTCGGAGCCGCCTTCGGAGATGACTCGATTCTTTCCAATTCAACGAGATCATTGTCGATTTCCGAAACCATCGAGCCCAAACCCGCGAATCCCTTTGCCGTGTTGTTTTTCTTGTCGGACACTTCTTCTCTCGGGATCTATAGAAGGTCGCTAAGTCTTTCGACTCCGCGCTGCTTCGCCAATCTCACGAGATGCTCCAATAGATGGCTGTTGCGGCCATTTATGTAGGGCGCGTTCGAATAGGTATTTTTGCCTGCCATTCCCATCACAAACTCGCCATTGGAGCTGCTGATTGTCATCTCCGACCATTTGCAATAGACGATGACATCCGCCTTGAAGGTGTGTCTTTCCAATATGCTGGCGCCGGTATCATCGACCACTGCGTCTCCGAAAGAAATCTCTTTGCCATCCTTCAAGGCATTGAGGATATCCGTCATGATGCGGGCACAAACCGCCTTCCAGAGCTTGTCCACAAACGACGAATAAAGTCTTTCGTCCCTTGTGCTGACCACGACCTCGTCGTGGTCGTCCCCGAAAGCCATGGTGTATTCAGTCGCCTGCGGCACGCCATTGACCGAGCGACGGATTCCGCCCCATCTGACTCGGGTTATGGTGTCCAGCGGATAGTTGTCTTTGTTCCAGCGGATGCCCGCAGTGGAAATGGCAAGTGTGTCCTTGAATATGGCTCCAATCCGCTCTTCAAAGGCAATCTCTTTTGCAAAGTCGCCGCGCTTTGACTCGGCAAGCTTCTCTCGGCGTTCGATAGTGGCGAGAGCCTCCGTGTCCTTTTCCAGTAGTTCCGCAAACTCAGGCAGGGCAACAAAAAGTTCAGCTAGAAAGTTGGTTATGCGGCGAGCTGCCGCCGTCATGTCGTGCTTCTGGTAAAGGTCGCCGGCCAAGTCCCGCATCTCGCCGGCCATGTCTCTGCTTGGACGATGAACGATCCCTCGCGCTTTTTTGCTGATTTGAATCGGCCTAGCGACGTTCCCCCAATTGCGAGCCACATTTTCAATTCGGTCCAGCGCCACCCCGACTGCGGCTTCGCCTTTTGGCGCGACTTCCATTGTCTTCTTTACAAGGAGCGAGACGTTCTCGGCCTCCTTAACCAAGAATTCTTGTGTTTCCGATTCATATGTATCGACAAGCTCGTCGAAAAGAACCGGACCATGCATTTCTCCATTGTTTGTCGCCTTGCCCGAAGCAAGCGTCATCGTCTTCACAAGATTGGTCGGAGACAAATTGTTCAACGCGTCTCGAATCGCCCTCTTATATGTTTCGATGCGTTCGACAAGCGCCGTTTCAATAAGCTCGACACTTGGTATTACCGGAAAGCCAGACACGGTGCGGTCTTCGTTGATGTCGCGAAGAATCTGATCTGGACGAATTTCTTCCGCTACCTGCGCTATCTGCAAAATGAAGTCGGATACCGCCGATGGTTCCGACATTTCATTTATTGCCCCCATAGCGCTTGCCATGAGGTTTGCTCTGGCTAGTAGAGGAAGGCCATGGTCGCTTAGGACAAAAGCAGGATCGCTTAATAAAGCCAAGGCAGCTTCGTTCGCCTTATTTGGGGATACCCCTGGCAGCCAAGCCATCTCCGCTGCCAGCCTGCTTCTTGGATTGGTCAATGCCGACCGGGCTTTTTGGCAAAGGTCTTGGTCAATATGCAACGCTCTCTCATCGGCCAACTCTATTACTCGCTTACTGCTATCCCTAACCGTCGCCCCCAGCACCCAAAAAGCAGTTCTGTGGATTGAGCTCTCTTTTCCCCCAACAAAAAGTTGAGCCCCGCTCGTTCCTGCTTTCGGGCCAAGATGTCGTTGAGTCTCTGATTCCCTGTCCCGGAGCGCAGTCATTAGCTGCTGGTCAGCAAGCGCGACTCGGGCTTTTGCGTAAGTCTCAGGATCGACATCAATATGCTGGCCATTTTTGATGTCGAGCGCGAAATAGCGCAGCAGTTGCGGCGGTGAAATATGTTCACTGAAAACCAGTGACATAGCGAGCTCGGATTCTGTCTTTGGCTGAATTCCGCATGAACCGCAAACGGCGAATGACTTGTCCTTTGAAAGGCCGCACTTGAAGCAGATGGCTTTCAAGGGACCAGAGCTCGCAGAGCCTTGAACGGCAGTTTCATTTTCTCTGATTGATTTCACTACCGTTTGCCTTACGTAATGGCAAACCAATGGATAAATTTCCGGATAGTCGTCCTTAAAATTGCCCGGTTCGTTAGGCAGCCAAACCCCGGCTAACTCTTTGGAGACGAACATACGAAACAGCCTGAAAAAATCAGCTAAATCATCCTCACCATCAATCGGCTGTGTTGAATGAACTCCTCGTTGCTTAGCAATTTCTTCTCTGGTTGCCTTCTCGACAATCGAAGCGGTTTCCGGATATTCCTTTCTAAACTTTTCAAGAGTGTCTCCAGCGGGCAATCCATCTGTCGTGTAAGAGTGGATATCTAACTCGACGCCTTCGCTCATGACCCACCAGTTCTTAGGAGAAAGACGCAACCCGGTGTCAGGTGATTCTTTGATGAACAACGGTTGCGAGCATGACCTATGTAAAAAATAAAATGGGCCTTCGCCTTGGTGGGAAAGTAATTGACTAGAGCCGCATATGAGGCACCTTGTTCTTCTCGGCTGTGAAGCAAAGCTTCGCCAAGTCTGAGCGGATGCTATGAAGCTCTCATGCAATCGCGCCAAGCTCTTGTTTTCATATCCGACTCCTTTTTGAAAAGCCGCAAAGGCTTCTGCATAGTCAGTGAGACTGCTTTCAATCTCCTCCGCGGTGGGCCATTTCTCCGACATCGTCGGCTTTTCGCAATCAGGGCACCACATGCTTTCGTTAAGTACCGGAAACAAGGCGCCTGCATCGGTCTTGTAGACTCTCCATTTTGCATAAATCGGCCGTTCAGAATAGAAATGGCCTTCATAGTTGCATATCTTGCAATTTAGATATCGGCGTTCCATCTCCGCTTATCTCAATCTCAATTTAGGAGCGTTCATGGAAAGCTTGCTACTTCCAAAACTGCCATGGCTTTTTTGTCGATTTGTTCTTGCATCTATCGCAGATCACGCCGGAGGAGCCGATTGAATCGACAATTGACCCATGCTCGAATTTCTCTCCGCATATGACGCATAACGCGAGATTCTTTCCGCTAGTCGTGACTTTCAGTTTCATTGGCGCATGAGACCCTCCGCCTTTTAGGTTTGCGAGGTATTTCAATTCGTTCTTTGCCACATCGCTGTTAGGGTCCAACTTCAACGACGCATTCAAAGCCTCCTCGGCCTCCGCCACTCGCCCCAGTTCTATCAAAATAAAGCCTCTGCCCCTGAGGCCACGGGCCACATCAGATCCGCTGACGAATGGACCGATTGTGGAAACCTGTTCGAAGAGCTTTAGCGCCTCGACAGTCCTCTTCAATCCCATCAGAGCCTGTGCTTTTTCAAGCGTTATCTTCGGGTTCGTTGGTTCCAACGCAGCCGCCTTATCCAGATACCCGATAGCTGTTGGGTAATCGCGCTCTGCCACTCCGATGAAACCCAAGTAAAAGAAGGCGCGCGGATAAACTGACACGTTCCAGAATATCTTTTGAGTCGGCTCTCTCCAAGTCACATAATGAAGGAACTCTTGCTGGTCCCAAAAGCGAATGATCAGATCGCCTTCCTGCGTCGCAGTCTGATGAGAGTATTGCTCTGGCGAGTTCTTTATAACTGTCAGAAGAAGACTCTTGGCCGCTGCGAGATTGCCGGCAGCAATTGCCTCAACTGCCTTGTCGACCTTCTCCCCGTCGGCAGTGTTTGTGTCATCGGATGTCATTTCTTTTCTTCTCCAGTCCGCTTGATGTTAGAAGTCCTCGGGTTGACTCAGTTCGCAGGCAGCTCAGGGATTGGCTTGCGCTTTGTCCATTCCCTGTCGTTGTAGCGTGTATTGATTCTGTTCAACTTGACCGCGAACTCTTTCAAGTGCTCCGCTTCTATAGCGGAAATGGGAGCATCGCGCGTTGTAGTCGTCGACTGCTTCATTGAATGCTCCAACTGACGTTTCCGAATAATTGTTGATATAGCCCTGCCACGTTGCAACGCGAATCTTTTCAGATAGGCAATAGCGCATTTGAGCGTCGTTGAATGCCAGTCCGCTGCCAACTGGCGGAATCTCCTCGTCATCTACTGCTAGCGGGGCTATTGCCTCCGGTGGAGCATATGCTGGAGCAGGAGCCTGCGGAACATATGCTGGGGCCTCATAGGCGGGAGGCGGCGAATAGCTTGGCGCGGTGGCGACACTTCGATTCGGCGTTGATTTGTTTGAATCACTATTGCCGATCACGATCAGGAGAACCAATACTCCTATGCCGATTGCCCAGTATTTTCCGTTTGAACTTGGGCCAGACTGCTGCGTTCCATAGAATATCTGTTGCGTTGGCTCCGCTTTCGCAGGTTCAGCCTGCCGAGTGTTATCCGTTTTGACCTCATGCTCGGGAGCAGGCGTCACTGGTTCGACATCGGACACCAGCTGATTGAGCCCAGCAAAGCCTTTTTTTTCCTTCTTATTGCCATCGACCATGATTGAAAGTCCCTAATCCTTCAAATAGTCGCTCAATTTGGATATCCCCTTTTTGAAGCCGCCGCGAACGACGTGTTCAAGGATATGCGCGTTCCAAACGTGAATGTATGAGGCCGAGCTGTAAATCTTCTTGTCATTCTGAGCTCCGATCACAAAGCTGCCGTCGGCGCTCCATACATGAACGGCGCTCCAAGGGAGCCTGACCCGTTCGTTGGCCCCGAGAAACTTGTGCTTGACGAGGGTCACATGGGTATCCTCGACTGCGATTTCTCCAAAATTAAATGAACGGCCTTCTTGCAGCGCGCCCAACATGTCGAGCATCAAACGAACGCATACCGCACGCCACAGCGCGTCGATGAATTTTGAGTAGGTGGCTTCTCTACGTAGCTCAATGGTTATGCTGCCCTTGCTGTCGCCAATCCCAATTGTGTAGTTGGTTCCCGTCGGGATTCCGTTTACTGAATGTTTCACCCCACCCCAGCTGACCCCTTTAATTTCTTCTAGGGGGTAATTGCGTCCTTTCCAAGTGACACCTTTTGGAGAAATGCTCAACTCGTCCTTAAACATCACGCCAACCTCTGCACTGAATGTGATGTTTCGTGCCCACTCGTCGTTTTGCTTTTCCCGCTCCGTAGCTTTTTGCCGAAGTCCGGCAATTGCCTCCGCGTCTTCGTTTAGCTTCTCGGCCACCTCCGGCAACTCTGCGAATAGTTCCCGGAGAAGTCTGGTCATTCGATCTGCCTGGCCGAGCATCCCGTGCTCGTTGTTAAGATCAATACCCAAGCTCCTAAGCTCGTAGGCCAGATCTCGGCTGGGTATATGCGCTTTCCCTCGTGACTTCGAGCTCAGCTGTATCGGTTGGGCGACTCGATCCCAATTGCGCGCGACCTTGGCGATCTTGTCGATGACTGGCGAGACTGCTTGCTCTCCTTTTGTCGCGACAGCCCTTGCATTCGTTATCAGCGTCGAAATGTTGGCAGATTCCTTTTCCAAGAACTCCTGAGTCTCAACCTCGTAGCTGTCGACCAACTCGTCTATCAGGGCCGGCCCGTGCGAGTCGCCACCGTCTGTTGAGTCGTCGACTGTTTGAGTCATCGTTTCGATCAGCCTTTCGGGAGCCATCGAGTCCAACAGATCCTTGAGCACATTCCGGTATGTCTTTCGTCGAGAAGCGAGTTCGTCAACGAGGTCGTTGGCGCGAACTTCGGGAAATCCAGAAATTGCCCGGTCCTCATTGATGTCACGAAGAACATCATCTGGATCGATTGATTCGACAACCCAGGCGAAATCGCGAATGAACTCAGCAACAGAAGACGCCTGTTCGCTTTCCGATACCAGCTCTAATGCGGAAGCCATCAGATTGGCTTGGGCAAGCTCGGGAAGCCCCCCTTCCGCGCGAGCAACAACAGGATCTTCGACAAGAGAGCGCAGTAGTTTTTCCGCCATGCGCGGAGCGACGCCTGGCATCCATGCCGTTTCGGCAGCGAGCCTTGTTCTTGGATTGGTCAAGTCCGAGCGAGCCTTCTGGCATACGTTGTGATCGATATGTAGCGCCTTTTCCTCAGCGACCTCGACGATGCGTTTGCTGTTGTCACGCGTGGTCACTCCTAAAACCCAAAACGGATTCTTGTGAAGAATGGTCTCTGCCGCTGGTTTGTCGCTCATTGCTTCTTCCAATATTTCCTGTTATTCATCGCTTAAGTTGCTTCAGCAATCGAACTTGGCACTTGTTGTATGCAGCCGGCCCATTGAACTGCTTGTCAACATTGCATGAAGACTCAATGGAACTCTTTTCATCGTAGCTAAGCCCGGAAAGGTCAATGTTACGAGGCGCGGTTCGCAGGGCTGCAAGCTTGTTGGACAAGCATCGGTTGTAAGCGGCCGGACCATTGAACTGTTTGTCGACGTTGCATGAAGACTCAATGGAACTCTTTTCGTCGTAGTTGAGCCCAGATAAATCAATGCTTCGAGGCGCGCTTTTTAACGCGGCAAGTTTGTTAGCCAAGCATCGGTTGTAAGCGGCCGGACCATTGAACTGTTTGTCGACGTTGCATGAAGACTCAATGGAACTCTTTTCGTCGTAGTTGAGGGCCGACAGGTCGATGCTTCGAGCCCCCTTTTTCAGCGCGGCGATCTTATTTGAAACACATCTCTTATATGCCGCAGGTCCATTGAACTGTTTGTCGACGTTGCAGGCAGCCTCAATGGATGATTGTTCTTCATACGTGAGAGTGTCACTCGAAGGCTCCTTGGCGACTTTTGCATTTTCGGGAGACGCCTTTTGCGTGGATGTTTGCTTCGTCTCCGCGGGAGCAGGCGGGCTCTCAAGTTTCAGAGATTCCCTCACCCACACAGTCTTAGCCTCCGCTGCAATGGCCTCTCGATTGGACTCCACATCTTGTGTCGCTCGTCCGAGGGCGCTGCGACGATACCTATATTCACCGCACCGAGAGTTGTAGTCATCTACCCGCGCGTTAAATCTATTGATTTCGTCCTGAGAGTTTTTGCTGAAAATGCCCTCAATAGCCTGCATTCGAATCTTTTCAGACAGGCAATAGCGCAGCTGTGAATCATTTAGGACAAGACTCCTTCCAACTGGCGGCTTGTCGGTGTTGATTGAAACCGATATCGCAGGAGGAACTTGTTGAGGCTCTGACCTAGAGGTTGCCTCGGGAGCAGCCACCACCGGCGCTACCACCTCCGGCGCAGCAGCCGGCGCCGTGTATGCGGTTGGCGGCCTAGCCACTTCTTCTTTCTTGCCTGACAAAGAGATTAAGAAAAGAAATACAACGCCCCCGATGATTCCCCATACGACCTTGGTTCCGCCGCCCGAACCTGTCGGGGAACCTGCGGGGGAGTTGGGTCCTTGAGGTGGCGCCGAAGTAGATTCCGAATTGGATTGCGGAGGTTTTGGCTCTGGCGGAAGCGTCCCCGAAGAACCAGAAGCGCTGCTTGGCGTCGCGCTGACGATATCTTCGGAAACATCGGAGACAAGCGAGGACAGGCCTGCGAAGCCCTTGCCCTTTTTCCTGTCTTCCGACTCGTCTGACACGAGGCCGCCGCGTTACACGAAGCCGATGCGGTTGTGTCCGCTTTCGTCGTCACGGGATGGCGCCGTGTCGAGGGCTTCCATAAGGCATTCAGCCGAAAGCCGATCCTTCCCAGCGCGAGCTGAAAGTCTGGCCCCCTCTCTCACGACGAATGCGACATCCGACAGCGGCCGACCCGCCAGCTTTTTGGCCAATGGCGCAGGATCGACGGTTTTGTCCATTGGGAGTGTCGATAGCAGCTTTTCAAGAAGTGCCCTAATTTCGTCCTCGCTTGCGAAGTCGACTTTGATTACATGATCGAATCGACCGCGTCTCATGATGGCTGAATCGATCATTTCGACCCGGTTTGTCATCGCGACTATCAAAACTTCGTTTTTTGCTGCTTCTGGAATTCGACGGAGGAACTCGGCGACCTCCTCTACCCTGTGGTGACTGCCGCCACCCCCTGCTTCCCTGTCAGCAAGAAAGGCTTCCATTTCATCGATGACAAGAACCGATGGCGCGTTTTGCATGGCCTTCTCGAACATCTCCGAGACCTTGCGGCTGGTTTCGTGGATGTAGGGGCTTGCCACGCTTGAGGCGTCAATTTGAAAGCTTGGCCACCCAAGATATTCAACAAGTTTTTCGACGGCAAAAGTCTTTCCGCAACCAGGAGGCCCATGAAGGACGATAGCCGACGGAAAGCCTACGCCCAGAGCCTTGTATCGTTCCTTGTTGAGAATGATGTCAATCACATGCTCGTTGAAGAACTCCTCTAGCTCAGGCCTGCCAGGCAGTTCAAAAGCGCGCTTTGATTTATCCTCGGCCGGCTTGGAAAAGGTCTCCTTTTGGGCCTTGTCCGAAATTTCCTCGGCTTTTGCATTGGCGTCCGGCGAAGTTTGGCTCTCCTCAGTGGGCATGATTTCGGTGACTTCGATGCCTGCGGCCTGAACGACGTCTCGCAATTGGCTTGCGCTCATCCAGGAAAGCATCTGTCTCAGCCGGCGGAAAGACTTGGCCGAAACCCTCGCGCCACCAGTAAGCCAATATCCTAGGACCACATCGTCGTCAGTGCGCGAGGTGATCCCGTAGGAAGGTAGGAGCCTTGTGAATTTCTCAACATAGATGGCATCTTGCAATGCGCTTTCCTCGTCGATCTCACGAGTGGCTTTCAGTGCTGTGGCAAATGCCAACGCTTCGCTCTTGGTGGAAGGAGAATTGCATTCTGGAAGCGGGCCAAGCACCTGGCTCGCTCCACATGAAACCTCGAAGACTTTTTCCGTGCCGAATAGTGACTCTTTCAAATCCCCGTGCTCAACCAAGCCTGACTCCACCCATTTGCTGGTCAGCTCCTCATGAGCCAACAGCGCCCGCCCACCCCCGCCGGTCTCGACGATCTGCCAATTTGTCCCGCTATGAAGGGGCCTTCCGCAAATTGCACCATCGGGTAGCTGGAAGCCAATCGGAAGCCAGCTTTCAAGGCTCACGGCTAGGCCACCAAGATGTTGGAGCTGGTCAGCATATCGTCGGCCCCCGCCGAACTGATTCTGATCGAGTCGAGGTGATAAACCACCTCACGCAGCTTGTCGATGTCGTTGGCTTGAAGAGCCTGTTTGCCCAATGCGCAAACCTGAGCATGCTCTGCGGCGTCCGGGAACAAATATGCGTCCTCGGAAAGCCATTTGAATCGGTCGATGACGAACCAGTCCTGCCGCCACAAAATTCTGAAGTTCTTGCCGCGCAACTCGTCAAGGTGGCTTTCAAAATCGCCACCATTATTTTCTATCGCCCGTTGGGCAGTTTTGCCCAAATTGTCGAAGGAACTGGCTTCCGCAGGTCTTGCGTGCTTGCGAACATTTGCCTCAAAGAATTCCACAGCCTTGTCCAGTTCGAGCTGACGAATAACTTTCAAGTGCTCCTTTCGCGCGAGAGCCATGAGTTTTTTTGCTTCTTGTATGTCATCCATCGCCTGCTTGGCGATTTCCGGATCGCTTTCTCCGGTCTTTATCGCAGATGCTCTGCTCAAGCGCTCACGAGCTTGGTCCAGCCTTGGATCGTCAACCTTTGTTGATATTTCGTTGAGACGTTCGCCGACTCGTTCAGATTCTTCCTCAACACGCTTTGATGCATTGGTAAAGTCGGTCTTTCCCGCTTCGCTTGAATACAAGCTGCGACTGCTCTTGAAGGCTCCGCTGATTGAAGGCACCGTCACATTCAAAATGATGTTGCCCGAGTCGAGTACTTCGTATTCGCAAATCAGCTCGGCGCCCTTTGCAATGACGCCTTCGGAAAAATCCGTCCCGTTAATTTCAAACAAGCCAATGAATCGGTTGTCAGTCACCGGGTCTTCGATACCGCCTTCCCATAACTTGAACTTAAGCGAATTGGCGGCTCCTGCGCGTAGCGACTCCTCTGCCTTGAAGGTCATTTTGTCCTTCTTGGGCAACTGCTCGCCCTCACGGATGAGATAGCTTAGGACGATGCGCCCGCCAATTTTTTCACGCGCCTCGACGCCGATTGAATGAGAGGCTGGAATAGCGTCGACTTGTCCGGCCGTTCTTGCGATTGACACTTTGTCTTGCGCAATCTTGATCGGCCCGCCTGCCGCATCAAAAACGAAAATCTTGAATTGGTTCTCGCCTGCCTTTGACAGTGGAACCTCGACAACGGCTCCGTCTTTGAGAGCGATTTTCCCAGATGACCAGCCAGTGTCCAAGCTATCGATCTGAAATGCTGCTCCGTCAAGGACTTTACCTCCAACCTTGGTGACGATCTTGGACTTTGAGTCCGGAGTTCGCGCCATGTAGTTGAACGAGAGATCCAATCCCCCGCCCGCGCTTATTGCCCCACGTCCGCTCTTGCGGCCTCGATGCTGGGAACCCCAATCGATGGATTCCGCAAAGACTGCCGCGCCCTCGGCCACTGCAATCATCGGATTCACATCGGTGGAAGGAGCAATGCCAAGCTCGAAGGCGACTTTTTTGCGCAACGGCTCATATTGGGTAGGCCCCCCGACAAACACAACCCGGCCGATATCGTGCGGAGTAACTCCTGCCTTTTCCATCGCCTCCCTTGCCGCGCCGACGGACTCAACGACCTTTTCAGCAATTAGTTCGTCAAAGACCGAACGGGTAATGGAGATATCCAAATAGACGTCTTTGTCGGAAAGATCCTTGACTCGCAGTTCGCTGTCGTCAAGGGTAATGACCGCCTCCTCGCTTGAGGAAAGGTCAATCTTGGCCTTTTCAGCTGCCCAGACTGCCATATGCTTGAGTGTCGTGTAGCGCTTGTCCGAGGCAAAATCTTCCGGTAAGTCGAAGTTGTCCAACAGCCATGGTTTGACGACGTTGTCTAGCAGCATCCGGTCAAAGTCCCGCCCGCCGCACATTGCGATGCCCCCGTGGGCCAAAAGGCTCACGCGCCCGCTGATGCTCTGGGCGATGGCTATGTCGAGGGTTCCTCCTCCCAAGTCATAGACCAGGAACATGCCGTCGCCTTTGCGATGGCGCATGACGCTCATAACGGCAGCAACAGGCTCCTGCATCAACGCCACTTTTCCAAGGCCGGCCATTTCGGCAGCGGCCATCGTCGCATCCTTTTGCATCTGATTGAATGCCGCCGGAACCGTTATCACCGTCCCGGTCTCTGGATCGTTGCGGATTTCCTCTGGCAAATAGGCATAGAGGACCCGAAGGATTTCAGCCGAGCACTCCTCGGGAGTCATGACGAGGTCAACAGCCGGCAGCTTGATGGGCGTGCTTGTACCCATCAAGCGCTTGAAAAGAGTCGCTGCGTTGTCAGGACTGCGGGCTGCGTTGTCGTATGCCCGCTTGCCAATGTATTTATTACCCCTGCGGTCTATGAAGATGGCCGAAGGGGTCACATCATTTGTGTCAGTGCTCTTGTATAGTCGAAGAGTCTCTCCGTCATAGCTGCATATGGCGCTGTTTGTCGTTCCAAGGTCAATGCCCACGTAGTTTTTCATTTCGCTTCGACCTTCTTCAGCATGACGGTGCCGCCTTTAACGAGGCCGTCGGGACCCATGAGAATCGGCTCGATCATCTGATCCACGACCAGCCGATCCTCTGGCCCGAAATCAGCGATATTCAAAGGAGACGCTGCCATTCCCGCATCGTAAAGTTGCCCTTCAAGGCTCACGAGCTTCAAGCCGACCGAGTCCAGTCCGTCTTCAAGCTTCTTGACGAAATAGCGCAGCTGATTCGAATATCTAGGAGCTTCGGCCTCGTCAAGCTTTCCAAGGACTCTTGCAAAAAGTCTGGCGAATCGCCAGCTTTCGACCGAAATGTCGATCAATGACCTGCGTGCGGAGCCTTCGGCTCCATCTGTTTCTGCGTTCATGAGGCTCCCTTCTTTTTGTTCGGCCCAAACCTGGAACACTTAGTCTCCCTGAACGTCTTAGCCAGTGTCGGAAGAGCTCCGAAACAGCCCGACTCTCATGACCTTGCAATGCGCAACTCTATCAGAACAGGACCGGAAAACCCTTCTGCTATCAGGGTTCCCACTAAAGTTATAGTCACGCTCCGCTTGAATGCGACGCAAACCCTCGTAGCTAACAGTCATCAATCAATTGCGCTCGCTTCATTCGCTCTTGTTGTGCCTCCCTATACCCTTAAGAGACCAATAGAGCGCAATCTTTCAGCCCGCCTCAACCTTCATTTGCTGAACTGTTCGTGCAAGTTCATCAGAAAGAGCACCGGGAAGTCTCGCGAGAAAAATAGCTGATAGGCATGAGTAATACCAAAGAGTGCCATCCTTCCCCGCCTTGAAACGCTTGAACACATCCGGCCCGATTGTTCTTAGGTCCATCAAAATGGCTCTTGCGTTGTGGAGTTTGTCGCATGCAGACACAAGCAGAGTCTCTTGGGGCCCTTCTCGCAGGTGCTCGATATACGCCTCCTTGCGCGTTTTCCAGTCTGGTTTCGCACCGCTTTCGTCGGGCACGCCATCAGTGCATGATTGAACAATTCTCAGAACGCGGTCGCCAAACCCCGCTTGGATAACCGTAGCGTGTTCCGGCCCGCAGTCCTCCAATGTATCGTGCAGCAGCCCGGCGATTGCCTGTTCCTCGTCTCCGCCATGTTCCAAAACCAGGGAGGAGACCGCCATCAAATGGCTTATGTATGGGATGGAGGTGCCTTTTCGCGTTTGGCCATGATGCAAGGTCGCGGCGAGATCGAATGCTTCGGAGAGTGCCTTCATGATTAAGTTTGTCAGGGTCCAATAGTTAGCATTCGATCACACTGCATGGCTCACTAGGTGAGCCTGCCTGATGCAATACTGAGAAAAATTACCACTATGCGATCTCAATCATCCGTTATTTCACATAACGATGGCTGGCTGACGCTTGCGAGCTGCCGCTCAAAGCGCTGCGTTTTCGGCGTTGCCAATGTCAGATGATGGCCCGAAAGCTGAAGTCGAAGGCCGCCCTCCAATTCAGGGTCAGTTACGCTGATCGACACGCTCACGCAGCTCCTTACCGGCCTTGAAGTGCGGCACATACTTTGCCGCCACCTCCAACTTCTCGCCGGACTTGGGATTGCGCCCGATGCGAGGCGGCCTGTAGTTGAGATCAAAGCTACCGAAACCGCGAATCTCGGCACGATCACCGCGCTCCAGCGCCGCGATCATCGCGTCAAGAATCATCTTCACCGCAAAATCGGCGTCCTTCGCCACCAGTTGCGGGAAACGTCGTGCCAGTTTCTCGATCAGTTCGGACTTGGTCATATAAGTACGGGCCGCTGCCCGACACGCGCCTTACTTCAATGCCTCTGCCAAATCCTTATCGGTTACCTTCCCTGACCGGTGAAGCCATAGCAGGATCGCCAACGGCTTCGGAATATTGCGACCCGACTCGTAGCGGGAGCCGCCGGACTGCGTAACGCCATAGCGGGACCAGAAATCCTTCTGATTCAGGTTCTCCTTCTGGCGATGAGTACCAATGTCAGAGAAATCGAGTTTCTTCTTGCGGGCCATGGCGAACTCCGTTGAGGGTGCGTGGAAGCGATATGCTAGCCCAATGATTGGCAGCGCGGGGTAACTCGATGCCATTGGTAAGTACTGCGCGAAGCTCGGCTGGCAGAACCAGGTTGCCGTGAGCCAGCAAAGTTTTTCCGTTTTGACCCGCACCAAGCTATCCGCTTAGCATGAAACTGCGGCGCTCCCTGCGCCGTGCCGCGCAACCAGAAAAGCGCTGGCAACTGCCGAAATCAGCAAAAAGCCCCAATCAATCAACCGGTCGGGGCTTTTGCATTCATGGACGGCAGTTAGCTGGCGGCGCGGATCACCTTTCATGGAGCCATTGCTATGTGCCATACAACCAATCCCGAAGCAGAAACCTGCACCACAGCACTACCTGCTACCAAAGACCGCACGCGCCCATTGTTTTCCCTCGGGCAAGTTGTCGCCACCCCGGGCGTTCTAAAACTTTGCGAAGAAAATGATATTAGCCCCATCGAATACCTGGTTCGCCACCAGTGCGGCGACTGGGGCAGTGTGCCGCCAGAGGATTGGCGGTCTAACGATGAGGCACTCGTGCATGGCGGACGGCTGCTTTCCGCATACATGATGAAGGGTACCAAGGTCTGGATCATCACAGAATATGACAGATCCGTTACGACTTTGCTGCTACCGAGCGAGTACTGACCATGATCGGCGATCAGATTGACTCGGAACTCGCTGCCGCCGAAGTGCGCCGCCCGCTACGCGACTTGATCCTGTTGCTCCCGCATCTCCAAGTACGGACTGGCAATAATTTGGACTACGAGGGTGCCGAGCCAGCGCTACTTCAGCAGATCGAAACGAACGCCGACATCACGATGCGGACTGTACATCGAGGAACTGCCGCGATTGGTCGTCTGCTCGTGGCCGTGTCCCCGGAATGTGGCACAGGCGAGCTACCTGCCGACTGCCTGGAGGCATTGGGATGGTTGCTGTCGGAAATGGGTGACCTTGCCGCGACGGCCCACAACTTGGCAGCAGGTTGCCAGCGATACACGGCGGACTACGCCCCGCGCGCACCGAAGCACATCCCCAACGCGAGACCGTAGGCAATTTGGCCAGTCCTCGCCAGCGGCATTTCGCCGCTTTTTCAAAAGCTGCTAACCGCCGAAAAACTGCACTTTTCGTAAGTCAGTTTCGGCTGATTTGCGGCACATTTCACGGAAGGAAACCAACATGTCTAAGCATGGACATTGCAATGAAATCCTTGATCGGGCATTGCTAACCGAAGAGGATTACCTCGCTGCTGCGAAGGCGGCATCAACCCGCGCTGAGTACGCCAAAGACCTGAAGTACTACATCGAAGACGGGGGCAGCTTTCCTGCCACGGTCAATCAGGTCGTTGCGTACATTACCAGCATGGCGACCTCACTCGCCGTCGCCACCATCGAAAAGCGCCTCGTGAGCCTGCATGTCGCCCATTTGGAGCAAGGCTATCCCTCGCCGGTTCACGATCCCCGTATCAAGCAACTCATGCAGGGCGTGCGTCGCAGTCTCGGTGTGGCGCAGCGGCAAGTGCAGGCAATTGAAAAATCCCTCCTGCTGGACATGTGGTCTGCGGCAAACAAGGGACGACCGATGCAGGCAGCGCGGACCACGGCCCTATTGGCGATTGGCTGGGCCGGTGCGTTCCGCCGCAGCGAATTGGTCTCGCTGACATGGGAGTCGGTGACGTGGCTGGACAGCGGTATTGAAATCACCCTGTTGGCGTCCAAAGTCGACCAAGCCGGTGTCGGGTTTGTGAAGTTCATTCCACTGGCCTACGGCGACCGCTGCCCGGTTCGAGCGTTGAAACACTGGCAGGAAGTCTCCGGTGACTCGACGGGCTACATATTCCGAGCGATCAACCGGCATGACCAGATTGCCGACAAGCCACTCACGCCTCATGCGGTCGCGCATATTGTGAAGCGCATCATCGAGCAGACCGGTCGCGACCCTGAACTGTATTCCGGCCACAGTCTTCGCGCTGGTTTCGCAACAGCTGGAACACTGGCAGGAATTCCGAGCTACCAGCTGATGCAGGTCACCGGCCACAAATCGGAGGCGACTTTGCAGAAGTATGTACGGATCGGCAAGCGGCGGCAGATTCCGTCGTTACTGTGAGGGGCCAGCGATGAACATCAAAACCCTCATGATTCGTTCCGCTCAGCACTTACGGCGGCTTGCCCGGTCGATTTTCGGTGCTCGGATTTTGTCGGTGTTGCCAGCAGGCGAACGCCGCACCATCGGCGGAAGCAAGTTGCCTGCGGATATTGGCATTGTTGGCGAGACCACGCCGAGTGCGATCAATGCCAATACGGCGAGCCCGGAACCGGCTGCAAAGTCGCGGCGGCGCAATTGGACCAGCAGCGAAGCTGAAGTCATTCCACTTGAACAGCGCAGATGGCTGACCATCAGGGAGACCTCTGCTCGCTTTCCATGTTTTTCGGAGAAAGCGCTTCGCCATCTCGTGGCACAAGCCGAGGCCTACGCGAACTATCCAAAGGCTGGTCTGCGATCCAATGGTTTCATTGCTTGTATCGTTCGCCCGGCTGGGCAGCGGAAGGTCATCATTGATGCCACAAAGTTTGAGGACTGGCTCGCGTCCAGTGCAGTTGTCGGGAAAGACATGGCGCTGACGAAGTCTCGCGAGCAATCAGCGCGGGGATCATCATGACTGAAACCCGCCAGGTACAAGTACCTCGCAGCTACTTTGAGAAGGCCCGGTCGGAATACGCCGACTGGCGCTGGGCCGTGATTCGCGAGTTCATCCAGAACAGCTACGATGCACAGGCAACGCAGATCGACTTCCGGCTGACTGGCAATGCTGCCGGTCGTGTTGAACTTCAGGTCGACGATGACGGTGTCGGCATGGATCAGGACACGCTGCTCAATGTGTTGCTCTGCATGGGCGGATCAAAGAAGCCCGATGGTTCGATTGGAGGTTTCGGTTACGCCAAGGCGATTCTGTTCTTCGCCCACCACAGCTATAGCATTCGCACCGGCAGCCTTCGCATTGATGGAAGCGGCGGCGAGTATCGCCTGACGGTGAAACCGGCCAACATCATCGGCACGCAGATTATGGTCGAGTTGGGCGATGAAGCCGTGTTGCTGGATGCCTGGCGCGAGCGCATCAAAATCTATGTGGCCTCGTGCTTCATGGAATACGCGACCGGGCGACCGGTGACGATCAGCCTCGACGAGCAAGCGCTGCCCCAGAACAATGACGGCACCTACAGCTTCGCCGTGCAAACTCCGCTCGGTAGTATGTGGTACGACGAGGTTCCAGACAGCAGCCGGTCGGCATTCGTGGTCTCGGTGGCAGGCCTACCAATGTTCGTGGAGAGTTTCTATTCGGATGCAAATCAAAGCGCCCTGAGCGGCGGGCTCGAACTTGAAGCCGGTAGCGCGGTTCTAACCGCCAATCGCGATGGGTTTACCTCCGCCGTGCGCGAGCAGTTCTCGAAGGTAGTCGGCGGCTTGGTTCAAAACCAGAGTGCTGTTCGGTACGGTCAGGCGCTTGACCTGGCAATTAACTTTGACTGCGGCGCAAGATCGCCAGCAGAGAATCCAAGCGCTGTAGCCGATAGTGAGTCAAGCGTGGAGTCGAGCACGCCGCTACTGTTGGTTTGCCAAGAGGCTGAGCCTGACGCATTGGCTGGATACGCGGCGGCACTCGGGCGCATCACGCACGAGCGTTACCCATCCAACTTTCACTTGAAAATCGAGTCGCTGTCAGTTCGCCGGTCTGCGACGAGTCGGGCCTATATCACCGCGCCGGTACTGGTCGCGGCCATGAACAAGCAGCGCAGCGCAAAGCTGGCGCACAGTTGGCTTGCGGCCCTGATGACCATCCTCTGTTGCGATTGGGCGCTGGCTAACGGGGTGGAGTTCTACGACGGGCAAGGAATGTTGATCGACGATTGGGAATGCAATGGTTCTGTCGTTGCCGACTCGCAGGCATATTTCCGAGGCCGTCGGGTTGACGCTGGCTTCTGCTTCATCGCCAACACCGGAGGCCTTTGCTCGACTCCGGTCGGCGACCAGTCGCACCGCATCTATATCAACCCGCTGTTGTTGACCGCCGAGGCCGCGTTTCGTGCCGGAGATACGCTCGACCTTGCGTACCATGAAGCAGCTCATCTCTGGGAGCAGCACCACGGCGAGGCGTTCTGCGGCGTTGAGGGCAAGTTGCGGCAAAGTATTAGGCGCTGGTTGTCGGAAAGGGAAGTGCTTTCTCGGATGGTTAGTGCGGTCCAAAATTGCTAACTCGGAGCCAGCATTCGATTTCCGCTGTCGGCTATAGGACCGCAGTTCGGCCATTGCTGACATCCGATGCGAGTATTGACACCAGCCGCTTTGGATGTCATAGCAGCCTTAGGATCTATCTAAGAAAGGCGGGTCGATTCATGTGCGAAAAGCCCAAAACGTTCGAGGAAGCAAAGGCACTAGTCGGAGGCCCCCTGGGCGTTGAGATGGAGAAGTACCCACTCAAGTTTGCCACCGCCGCGTACTTTGGCGCTCTGCCGCAGCGAGGCACACCGGCGACCGTAAGCAGTGGGACGGCGTCGTTGCTGCTCTTGAACGGCCAGCATTTCGCCTTAACTTGTTCGCACGTGCTCAACGGTTATCGGAAGTGTCTGGGAAACGGGCCGAGCATCTTCCAGCTTGGGAACTGTGCGCTTGACCCACTGGCGCAGCTAAGGTTTGAAGACGAGAAACTCGACTACGCCCTTATCGCACTTACAGAAGACCAGGCCAACGAAGTCGCCAAGGTCGGTGGAGCATTCGATGGCACATTCTTCACCGAGCCAGTTCAGTGGCCGCCTGGCGAAGTGAAGCAGGGCGAATTTGTTGCTTTCGGAGGGTTTCCCGGCGAACTTCGCGAAGCCGTTTCCTTCGACAAGATCTCTTTCGGAAGCTACAGTAGCGGCGCATCCAAGGTGACATCCGTGGGTGTGGATTATCTTGTGTGCCAGTTTGAACGTGACTATTGGATCACGCACGGCTACGAAGACGAGCCCAAGACCATCCGAGGCATGAGCGGTGGGCCGGTGTTTGCCATTAGACACAATGGTGATTCAGGCATCATGACTTACGAGTTCGTAGGACACATCTTCGAGTTTTCGGAGAGTTTTGAGCTCCTCTATGTGCGATTGGCACGCGTCGTTCAAGTGTAAGGAAGGATGGCCTGAGTTGAGAGCGCTTTCTGCAGGCCGAACTTTCGCTTGTGCGGTCATTCGGCAAGTCCAGCAACTATGTGTTTGCAATGCGACTGATTGCTGAACGACGTCCCATCAACCCCACGCCATTTCCCGTGAATGGACGGCTGGTAGGTCAATCCTCGGCCTGCTTCTCGCGTCTTCGATATGTATCAGATCGCCAACTAGTACAATCCAGCGATGGCTCTGGTGTCATACATCATCGGTGACTGTCCTTCGTGTGGCACGCCTGAGAGCTACGGCAACGTCACGGTTAGTGGGAATACGCTGTCGCGTGGTTGTCTAAAGTGCAAGCACTGGGACAGGATTCCCCTCCCGGAGCTAAAGAAGAAGATCATCTACTTAGATCAGTTCTTCTTGTCGCATGCCTTTCGTGGCCAACACAAAATGTTCGTCGAAGCGCAGCAGCGCATAACGGGCCTTGCGTTAGCGCAGCAAGTCGTCGCACCGTATTCCAATCTTCATGAGGATGAAAGCCAGTTGTGGACAGAATCTCAGCGCGCACCACTCCTGAAATTCATAAAGCAAACGTCCTTAGGCCACAAGTTTTCCTACGAGTATGAGGTGAAGAATCGACAGATACATCGTGCGTTTCGATCGTTCCTGGTGAACGGTCCTAATACTGATACTGTCGAACGTGCCGACGCATTGCGACGGGACGTGAACGAATGGGATAACTACGTCTGGATCGATGTCGGAAATTTCTCTGACGAGCACGACGCCTTGAAAATGCGCAAGGATCGTTCGGTCGAAGCCCTTCTTGATGTCTTTGATACGTGGGCTTCGACGAATTCCACTTTCGAGGAAGATGTACAAAGTGAAGTGCGCTCATACGCGAAGTCGTACATCGAGCACTATGTGGACTACGTGAAGAGCATTGCAGGAGGTGATCCGGGCGCATTCTTAAACGCGAATGAAAACTCAATGATGATTGAAGGCCTGCTCCGCTACGATGACAAACTGCCTGCGCCTTTGCGTATGCAGCGCATCATGGCATTCTTTCAGTCGGACTACTTTGCTAATGTGCCAGAGGTACGGATTGGGTCGGAATTCTTCGCGCTCTTGCGGCAGAGGCTTCGCCAAGGCGAATTCATTAACAAGGAAAAGAATCGAAGCCGATTCAGTGGCCTGTTCTATGACGTACGTTTCATCTCGACGTATGCCCCTTACTGCGATGCAATGGTGATGGACAACCTAATGTACCAATGGGCCACCGACCCACTTATCGACCTTCCGAAGCGCCTAGGCGTGCGCCTATTCAGCCGCCGCAACTGGAATGAATTCTTGACGTACCTCGATGAACTTGAGGCCGACCGATCTCCAGGAATTGATGATGCTCTGAAAATGATTCGCCCCGTCGGCGCCAGGACTCCGGAGTGGGTCCGTCGAGGGATAGGCAGGTAACTGGCACATTGCCGCCTTTCACGCCGCAGCGGTCTAACGTCCGTTCAGGCCGAACTCCGGCCTGACGTTATCGGGCAGGTCATCGGCCATTGCCGCCATTGGCCTGTCTAGCGGGGAATGTTAGTAATATGTCCAATTGCCGTCGTCAATAAACCGAACCCCGTGTTGTCGGCGCCATAGTTTCCTGAAAATGGAAAATAGTCGGGTGCCCCTGATGACCCCAGAATCGACTTGTGCCCTATCTGCTCGGCAATGGTAGTCCCAAACCAATTGAGGCGAGGGCCTTTTGTGCGATTGGATCTCCGCTGTTCGCGGCGATACGAATCCATCGATCAGCTTTCTCATTGTCATTGGGTACTCCACTCCCGTGGTAATAGCAGGCACCAAGTTGGTAACAGGCGGTAGGATCACCGTTGTTCGCAGCAAGTTGAAGCCAGCGAATACTTTCGGCCTCATCCTTGGATACGCCTTCACCGTGGGCGTACATTTCGGCAAGCTGACGTTGGGCGTGAGCGCTTCCCTCCTTTGCAGCAAGTCGTAACCAGCGAAGGGCCTCTTGCTTATCCTGAAGCACGCCCAGACCGTGTCTATACAAACAGCCGAGGTTTGCTTGCCCACAGGCATCGCCTTGCTCTGCGGCAAGCCGAAACCAGTTCCCAGCTTCATTCATATCTTTTGCGACGCCAAGCCCTTCTGCATAGCTACAGCCAAGGTTGTTCTGCGCAGCAACGTCGCCACGCTCCGCAGCAACGCGCCACAGGCGGACATTCCGCATGCTTGCGTTCTCCCAACTAATACTAAAGCCATGCACGCTGGTCGCTGCGTCCATCTCCTTTGCAGAAATATCTACTAACTCACTCATGCGATGTACTCCTTTGGTCCGTTCCTAAATAGCGCATTCCGGTGGATGAATGCAGTCCAATCGGATGTCACTGACGGCGTCTGTGCCGCTTGCAAAAAGGTCAGTGTAGCCCTGGGTTTTCAAACGCACTTGCCTAAATAACTTTGTGGAATACCGAGTGGCGACAATGAAGATGCCGCATCGTAGATTTATACTGTCGCCGTCCTCATGACCCGGTTTCGACTTCATGAACAAGCTCGAAATATCAAACCCGAAAGCTGCCCTGGCTGCGATAAATAGAGAGATAACTCGGTCCGAAGAATCGCGATACGACCATCGGTTGCACGCCTTGCTCCTGGTTATCGTCGGGCAAAGTTGTCAGCAGGCGGCCGAATTGTTTGGCGAGGACCGGCGCACAATTCAGCGCTGGGTGAAGAGCTACGAGGCACATGGTCTCGACGGTCTGCGAGAGGGCGAGCGACTCGGACGCCCGGCATCTTTGAACGAACGTCAGTGGAAGACTCTCAAGCGTGATCTTTCGCGTAGCCCCAAGTTATTTGGGTTTGAGCCGGAGAAGTGGAGTGGCAAGCTGATTTTCGAGCACCTACACTTGAAGTACGGCGTATCCCTTGGACTTCGGCAATGCCAGCGCATACGGAGTCAGATGCCACGGGGGCAGCGCGGACCAGGAACATAACGAGACATTGGACAGGCGCACCCTATGAGCCACCCGCTCCATAGAATGGCCTGTGCGCGAATCAAATACTGCAATTGTCATCATTCCCTAGTTCGTTTTCGCCCGTAGGTGGATAATCCGCCGGTCTGCCAAGAATAAGACTAAGAATGCAATGCTGAAGCTCGAAACGATCACACCAAATCTTGCACTCACCGGTCTTGACCCCACCGGCATAGGGACGGTCATTGCCGTGGTGCCGATTGCAGACGGTGCGCTGCAGGTGTTTTACCGCACTCACGATGGCGGACTCAAGGAACGCCTGCTCAACCGGGCGGACGAAGCGACCATTTCGATTGCCACCGTCGAGCGCCCCTGGTCGTTTGATGGCGACGGCGAGGCGTTCAAGCTCACTGTCGAAGCCAAGCGCATTGATCTCGCTTTTCTGTTCGACCCGATGATGGCCGTTCACACGTCCAATGTGGAGCCGCTACCGCACCAGATCACTGCTGTTTACGAATCCATGCTGCCGCGTCAGCCGTTACGCTTTGTACTGGCAGACGACCCCGGTGCGGGCAAGACCATCATGGCGGGGCTTTATATCCGTGAACTCATCATGCGTGCCGACGCCCGGCGCATTGTCATCGTTGCCCCCGGCAGCCTGGTCGATCAGTGGCGCGAGGAAATGTTCGAGAAGTTCGGGCTGGAATTCCGCGTCTTCACCAAAGACCTCGAAGCCGCCACGCCGAGCGGCAATCCGTTTGAAGACATTGACCATCTCATCGTTCGCCTCGACCAGATGGCCCGTAACGAAGAACTGCAAGAAAAACTCTGCGCTGCGGGATGGGACCTGGTCGTGTTCGACGAAGCGCACAAGCTCGCCGCCCACTTCTTCGGCAACAAGCTGGAGAAGACAGGCCGCTTCAAGCTGGCCGAAAAGCTCGGAGCGCAAACGCGGCACTTGCTGCTGATGACGGCGACGCCACACAACGGCAAGGAAGAGGACTTCCAGTTGTTCCTCTCACTGCTCGACTCTGACCGCTTCTATGGGAAGTTTCGCGACGGCGTGCACAAGGTGGATTGCTCCGATCTCATACGGCGCATGGTGAAGGAAAAACTGGTCAAGTTTGATGGTACGCCGCTGTTCCCGGAGCGCCGCGCCTACACAGTCAATTACGAACTGTCGAACCTTGAAGCCGCGCTCTACGAGGCGGTAACGGATTATGTGAAGACAGAAATGGGCAAGGCGGATCAGCTCGATGGCAAACGCAAAGGCTCGGTTGGCTTTGCGCTCACTGCCCTACAGCGCCGTCTCGCCTCCAGCCCAGAGGCTATTTTCCAGTCGCTCAAGCGCCGCCGCGAACGCCTCGAACGCCGCCTGCGTGAAGAAAGGATGGGCATACGCGGCCAGTCCATACTCGCCGAAACCCTGGCCGAAGTTCCCGAAGACGACGATGACCTCAACGCCGAGGAGCAGGAGAACCTGGAGGAAGCGCTGGTCGATCAGGCCACGGCTTCGCGCAGCATGGCCGAACTCGATGGGGAAATCACCATCCTGCAGTCCCTCGAACAACAAGCCAAGGCGCTGGTCGCCTCCGGCAAGGATCGCAAGTGGGATGAACTCTCACGCATCCTACAAAACGAGCCGCAGATGCACGATGCGAGCGGGCGGATGCGGAAGATCATTATCTTCAGTGAGCACCGCGATACGCTGAACTACCTGCAAGAGAAAATTGCCGGGGTACTGGGTAGTCATGACGCAATCGTAGTGATCCATGGAAGCGTTCACCGCGATGATCGGCGCAAAGCCCAGGAACTGTTTCGCTCCGACCCAGAAATTCGCGTGCTTGTTGCTACCGACGCCGCCGGTGAAGGTATCAACCTGCAAAACGCCAACTTGATGGTGAACTACGATTTGCCGTGGAACCCCAACCGCCTCGAACAACGCTTTGGTCGTATCCACCGCATCGGCCAACAAGAGGTTTGCCATCTTTGGAACCTTGTCGCCAAGGAAACCCGCGAGGGCGACGTTTATTTCCGTCTGCTAGAAAAGCTTCAAGTTGTGAGCGAGGCGCTTCACGGCCAGGTCTTCAACGTCCTCGGTGAAGTCTTTGAAGGCAACAGCCTCAAGGACATGCTGCTGGAAGCGATTCGCTACGGCGACCAACCTGAGGTACGCGCTCGCCTCAATCAGACGATTGACAATGTTCTCGACCGCGAACACCTGATGACGATCCTCAACCGCGACGCGCTGGCGCAGGAAACTCTTAGCCCCGAGCGTCTGTTTGCGGTCAAGGAGGAAATGGAAAAAGCCGAGGCCCGGCGTCTTCAGCCTTACTTTGTTCGTTCCTTCTTCATGAAAGGCTTCGAGTCGCTTGGCGGCTCGATTTACCCGCGTGAGTCAGAGCGTTTCGAGATCACCCATGTTCCCGCCGAGTTGCGCGACCGCGACCGACTCATCACCGGGCGCAACCGGCGCGATCTCGCACCCGTCCTCCGCCGATATGAGCGGGTGTGCTTCACCAAGGCCGCTGTGCGCCCGGCAGACCGCCCAGGTCTCGCCTTCGCCAGCATGGTGCATCCCGGCCACCCGCTCATGCTTGCGCTCAGCGATGTCCTACTGGAGCAGCACGCCAATCTGCTGCGCCAGGGCACACTGCTTGTGGACCCGGCAGACGACGGTGAGCAGCTTTCCTTGCTCTTCCTTCTCACTCATGAAGTGAAGTCGGGCGATGGGCAAGTCATTTCCAAGCGACTTCAATTCGTCCGCGTCATGCCCGACGGTAGCGCAACGTTTGCCGGTTGGGCACCACACCTCGATTTGGAGCCGCTCGCGCCTGCCGACCGCCTGTTGCTGGCTGAAATACTCACCGCGCCTTGGCTGACCGCCGGGCTGGAACAACGAGCCCTCGCACTCGCCGCCTCAACTTTGGTGCCAGAGCACTTCAGCGAAGTCGCAGGTCGCCGCATCGCCCACGTGGACAAGACTCTGGCCGCCGTCCATGAACGCCTTACCAAAGAGATTGATTACTGGTCCGACCGCTTCATCAAACTGACCGATGACAAGGCTGCTGGCAAAGACGTAAGGCTCAATCTGGAAAATGTCCGTCGCACTCTCAGCGATCTCGAAGCCCGGCTAGAGAGTCGCAAGAAAGAACTCCAGTCCATGCGCCACGTCACCTCCGCCACGCCGGTTGTGCTCAGCGGAGCACTCGTCATTCCTACTGGATTGCTCCGCAAGTTGCGCGGCGATCTTGCTCCGGGGGGTGCTAATTTCTCCGCCGATCCCGAGGCTCGCTCGCGCATCGAGCAACTTGCCATGAACGCCGTGCGCCTCGCTGAGGAAGCACGCGGGTGCCGAGTCGTGGATGTCTCTGCACTGAAATGCGGCTGGGACATTACCTCCTACGCACCGGCTCCGGATGGCCGCTTGCCCGAGGCCCGCCACATCGAGGTCAAAGGCCGCGTCAAAAGCGCAACCACAGTGACGGTGACCAAGAACGAAATCTTTGAAAGCTGGAACCAGGGCAGCAAGTATCACCTCGCCATCGTTCTCGTCGGCGAAGACGACGCAATCGACGGCCCCCACTACGTGCCCCATCCATTCAAAGAAGAACCAGGCTGGGGCGTGTCTTCGGTCAACTACGACCTCAAAGCATTGCTTGAACGCGCCCAAGGAATTTAGCGCATGTCAGACTATCCCATTAAGTCACCGCGCAAGCTCATTGAAGTTGCGCTGCCGCTGGATGCGATCAATGCGGCTTGCTCGCGAGAGAAATCCATCCGTCACGGGCACCCTTCGACATTGCATCTTTGGTGGGCGCGACGCCCACTGGCGGCGGCGCGGGCAGTCATTTTCGCGCAGTTGGTCAATGATCCCGGCTACCAACAGGGCAGCGGGTTCAAATATGGGAAGAACAAGAAGGACGCTGCAATCGAACGGAAGCGTCTGTTCAAAATCATCGAGGACCTCGTGCTGTGGGAAAGTACTAGCAACGAGGCCGTGCTAGAGCGTGCTCGCGCAGAAATTCGTCGTTCGTGGCGGGAGGTGTGTGAGCTGAACAAGGACCACCCGCGGGCCGCCGAGATGTTCAATCCCGACAAGTTGCCCGCCCTGCACGATCCGTTCGCTGGCGGTGGATCGATCCCGATGGAGGCGCAGCGGCTAGGACTGGAGGCTTACGCCAGTGATCTGAATCCAGTGGCTGTACTAATCAACAAAGCAATGATTGAGATTCCACCAAAGTTTTCCGGACACCCTCCAGTTAGCTTGGCAAAGAAACGCAAAGGCGCGAATAGTGACCTCGGTTTAAGTCAAGATTGGCCGGGGGCGACGGCTCTAGCAGAGGACCTCCGGTACTACGGAGCGTGGATGCGCGAGGAGGCACAAAAGCGTATCGGCAATCTCTATCCGCCCGTCGAAATCACCAGTGAGATGACAAAGGAACGGCCCGATCTCAAACCACTTATCGGTCAGAAGCTCACTGTCGTCGCCTGGCTCTGGGCGCGAACGGTCAGCAGTCCAAACCCCGCGTTCTCCCATGTGAAAGTACCACTCGCCTCTACCTTTGTTCTATCAACTAAGGAAGGCAAAGAGGCTTTCGTTCACCCTGTGGTGTCGGGCGATAGTTACCGATTTAAGGTGATGGTTGGCAAGCCAGCAGCCAAAGCGAAAGAAGGCACGAAGGCAGTAGGGCGCGGCGCGAACTTCCGATGCTTGGTTTCTGACGCAGTAATCGACGGCGACTATATTAAAGCCGAAGGTCAAGCAGGCCGCATGGGGACGAAATTGATGGCAGTCATTGCCGAAGGCCCAAGAAACAGGGTTTACATCAGCCCGACGAACGAAATGGAAGCGATAGCATATTCTGCTCAACCGACGTGGAAGCCCTCAGGAGAAATCCCCCCTCGCCTAACTGGAGGAAGCTGCGTGCCCTACGGTTTTAAAGAATGGGGCGACCTCTTCACTCCACGACAGCTGGTTGCCCTGACAACATTCAGCGATTTACTAAGTGAAGCTCGCGAACGCATCCGACTGGACGCCATCGTGGCCGAATTTCCTGACGACAAAACTGGACTTGAAGCCGGGGGCTTAGGTGCAACCGCTTATGCTGAAGCGCTGAGTGTCTATCTGGCTTTCGTGGTGGATTACGCAGCTAATTACTGGTCGCAAATAGCGACTCCGGCGGAAGGCTTCATCCGTGGCACATTTGCACGGCAATCATTGCCAATGACTTGGGACTTTGCGGAAGCGCCGCCGTTTGGGAACACAAGCGGCAACTGGACAGGAGGTGTCGAATGGGGTGCGAAAGCCATTGAAACGCTCCCGAGGCTTCAGATCGGAGGATTTGCTGAACAGTCGAATGCTTCGACGCAAAGAATATCCGAAAATAAAGTGATCTCTACCGACCCTCCTTATTATGACAATATCGCCTACGCTGATCTATCGGACTACTTCTACGTCTGGTTGCGTCGATCAATGCGGGCTGTTTTCCCAGGCATCTGTGCTTCGATGGCCGTTCCGAAAAGCGAGGAATTGGTCGCCATGTCGTATCGTCATGGTAGTAAGGATAAAGCTGAAAGTTTTTTCTTGGAAGGTATGACAAGAGCGATGAAGGCGCTTGCTGAGCAAGCAAGTGATGTTGCACCCGTAACGATTTACTACGCATTCAAGCAATCAGAAACCGATAGTTCGTCAGGCACAAGTTCGACAGGCTGGGAGACTTTCTTAGAAGCAGTTCACCGCGCTGGGTTCCAGCTTTCCGGGACTTGGCCTATGCGAACTGAGCGTGAAGCTCGATCCGTTAGTATTGGAACGAATTCTCTAGCATCCAGCATTATTCTTGTTTGTCGCAAACGCCCAACAGACGCCTTATCCATTTCCCGCCGCGAGTTCATCCGTGAGTTGAACGGTGTATTGCCCGAGGCGCTCGACGAAATGACAAAGGGTTCCGGCGACGAGCGTTCGCCCGTGGCCCCGGTGGACCTTTCGCAGGCCATTATCGGTCCGGGCATGGCGGTCTTTTCCAAATATGGCGCCGTGCTGGAAGCTGACGGCTCACCCATGAGTGTGCGTACTGCTCTCCAACTCATCAATCGCTTCCTAGCCGAAGATGATTTCGACGCCGACACCCAGTTCTGCCTGCACTGGTTCGAGCAGCACGGCTGGAACGAAGGTATCTTCGGCACGGCAGACACCCTGGCACGCGGCAAAGGCACTAGCGTGGACGGCATACGCGACGCAGGCGTCATCCAGAGCGGTGGCGGCAAAGTGCGCCTCCTCAAGTGGGCTGAATATCCCACCGACTGGGATCCGCGCACCGACACCCGCACGCCCGTCTGGGAGGCTCTGCACCAACTTATCCGCGCACTGAAGCAAGGCGGCGACTCAGCCTCCGGCGCATTGCTGGCCTCCCTCGGTGGCAAGGCCGAAGCCATCCGCCAGCTTGCCTATCGCCTCTATACCCTATGTGAGCGCCTCGGCAAAGCCGAGGACGCCCGCGCCTACAACGATCTCATCACGAGCTGGACCGGCATTGAATCCGCGGCCAACAGCGTGCCTAAACCTACCGACCCGCAAGGGACACTCTTTGAAAGATAGAGGACCCAGTTCATGAGCCTGAAACCCTGGCGCGAAGTCATTGTTCCCCATCCCGACGTGCTGAATGGCACGTTCCAGCAATCAGAGTTTGCTGCCGACCTGACTGCCGTGCGCACGGGCAGAGCGACGCCTGAATACGGCGACGCAAAGTCTTTTTACGAGCGCACATTCATCACAGAAGGCATGGGCAAGCTGCTAACACAGGTGGCACAGCGGCTCAATGGCAAAGGCGGCGAGCCAGTCATCCAGTTGCAGACCTCTTTCGGTGGCGGCAAAACGCACACCATGCTGGCGGTGTATCACTTGGCGAATCGCCAATGTGCGCTGGGCGACCTTTCTGGCATCCCGGCGCTGCTGGATCATGCGGGGGTGATGGACGTACCGACGGCCAAGGTTGCGGTGTTGGACGGCACTGCTCACGCTCCGGGCCAACCGTGGAAGCAAGGCAAGCAGGCAATACGCACACTCTGGGGCGAGATGGCGTGGCAACTGGGTGGCGTAGAAGGTTTTGCCCTAGTGCGGGAAGCCGATGCCAACGGCACCTCACCGGGGAAGGATGTTCTATGCACGCTGCTGACCCAGTGTGCCCCCTGCGTGGTGCTGCTGGACGAGTTAGTCGTTTACATCCGTCAGTTCGTGGAGAGCCAAGCACTCAGTGGCGGCACCTACGACAGCAATCTGTCATTCATTCAATCGCTAACTGAGGCGGCCAAACTAGTGCCGAATGCGGTGGTGCTGGCGTCGCTGCCGGAATCCAATAGCCAAGCTGGTGGGCCGCGTGGCGTGGCGGCATTGCAGTCGCTAGAGGCGGTCTTTAACCGAGTGCAGGCACTGTGGAAAACGGTAGCGCCTGAGGAGGCATTTGAGATCGTCCGACGGCGCTTGTTTGAGTCGATTCGCGATGCCAAGGCGCGTGACCTAGTATGCCGTGCTTTTGCCGATGCTTACGTGGTCGAGGGTGCCAAGGTACCGCAGGAAACGCAGGAAACCCGTTACTTTGACCGGATGGTCCAAAGTTATCCGATTCATCCCGAGGTGTTTACTCAGCTCTACGAGGAATGGACGACCATCGACGGATTTCAGCGCACACGCGGCGTGCTGAAGCTAATGGCGAAGGTCATTTACCGGCTATGGCAGGACAACAACAAGGACCTGATGATTCTGCCGGGCAGTCTGCCGCTTTACGATGGCAGTGCGCGGAACGAATTGGTGTACTACCTCGGGCCGGGCTGGGACCCGGTGATCGACCGCGATATTGATGGCGAACGAGCCGAGACCACGGTACTGGAAACAAAAGAAACCCGCTTCGGCTCGGTGCAGGCTGCCCGCCGCGTTGCGCGAACGGTATTCTTGGGTAGTGCGCCATCCTCGGTGACCACTAAGCCCGGAATACGTGGCCTCGACCGGGCGCGAGTACTGCTGGGCTGCCTCCAACCGGGGCAAACGTCATCACTTTATTCCGATGCATTGAACCGGCTGGCGGACCACCTCCACTACCTGAATTCCTCTGGCGACAAAGCACAGGAGGCCACTCGCTACTGGTTTGACACCCGCGCCAATCTGCGGCGCGAAATGGAAGAACGCAAAAAGCGGTTTGAGGACGGCGTAGTGCGCGGTCGTATGGCCGAGATTATTAAGCGGCTGACCAGCAACGCAGCGTTCTTCGATGGCACGCATATTTTCACCCCGCACAGCGACGTGCCGGATGACGGTGCTCTGCGGCTGATTGTGTTGCCGCCCGAACAGTTCTACTCGCGTGAAGAGTCCCGCACCGCCGTTGATGGCGTGCTGGAGCACGTCAGGAACCACGGCACTACGCCCCGTTATCGCGGTAATCGTTTGCTTTTCCTCGCGCCAGATCACGGCGCGTTGACGCGGCTGCGCGATTGCATCCGTGTGGCACTGGCGTGGAACTCCATCGTCGAAGACGTGGCGGCGATGCGTTTGGTGCTCGACAATCTGCAAGCGCAACAGGCCAAGAAGGAACTGGTGACAGCGGAGGATGTGCTGCCACGTGTGGCGAGGGAGTGCTACAAGTGGTTGCTGTGCCCGGCTCAGGACACGCCGACCGCAGCCAAACCGACGGTGGAGGTGTTTCCGCTGAATACGGGTGGCGCGGCGCTGGGACCCGAAATCGAGCGCGTGTGCATCGACAACGTTCTAGTGATTACGACCTGGTCGCCGATTCATCTGCGCGATGAGCTGAGGAAACTCTACTGGAAGGCTGATAAGTCGGCCATTGGCGGAATGGCCTTCTGGGAGGACACGCTACGTTACTTGTATTTGCCGCGCTTGAAGAGTCGCCAAGTGCTGGAGCAAGCCATTGTCAAAGGCGCAGGCAGCCGCGATTTCTTCGGGACGGCATACGGACAACACGAAGGCAAGTTCGACGGATTCAAATTCGGCGATGCGAACGTGCAACTGGACGACACGCTGCTGCTGATTGAGCCTGATGCCGCCAAGGCCTATGAGGACGCGATCCCACCGGTCATTCCGCCAGGCCCAACACCGCCAGGACCAGGACCGATTCCGCCGGGGCCGGGACCGACACCGCCAGGACCTTTGCCGCCTGGGCCGACACCCCCCGGACCAGCGCCAACGCCCAAGCCTCGCGCTTTCCACGGCAACGTCGCCATCAATGCAGCGACGGCAAAAATGCGTTTGGTTCAGGTGGCAGAGGAGATCATCGCCGTGCTCGCCGCCGACCCCAATGCGGAGGTCAAAGTTGCGCTGGAAATTCAAGTCACATTCCCATCCGGCGCATCCGATCAAACCAAGCGTGCCGTTACGGAGAACGCCAAGACTCTCGGCTTCAAGAATGCCGATTGGGAGTAGCCTTTCGCGCATTGAGCTTCCCAAGTAAATGCATGCGACAGGTGGCGACTCAACACCCAATTTAGGAAGCGTTCGCCGCCTCGATTGCGTTGGAGTATTCGGCTGCGATTTGGGCCTCCTGTTGCAGTGCTGACTTGATAACGCGCAGTCGCTTCAGTCGCACGAGCAGCCTCGCCTCAATCTGACCAGCAGCGACTACGCTGCCAATCAGGCTGTTAACTGCGGCCGTCCGCTGCTCAAGGCAGCCCGTGCCTAGATCATGAGTTTGACGCCAAAGCTCATGCTCTCTGGATGGCAGTATCGCAATGTGGTCGTTATCAACCAACACGCCGGTCACGAGTTTTTGCTGTTCGGCGGTGTAGCAGCAGTCCTTGTGATAACTGAATCTATGCGAGTGCACGACCTGTTTGGCAGCCCAGAGAAACGCCGGAGTCGCACGGGCGCCGGAGAAAGTCATGTCGTCAACGTAGCAACTAAAGCGCAGTCCGTGCTTGGCCGCGAGATTGTCGAGTTCGTCGAACATTGGCTTCGCTGCAAAGAACGCCAACAACTGGCTCACGCTGCTACCAGTGGGAACGTGACCATCGTAGGTGGTGAGCTTCGCCAGCAAACCGGCCACGTCGGGACTGCATTGCATCACCTCAAGGAAAAAGCGGTATACCCTCGCCGCATCGACAGACGGATAGAACTTCTTGACATCGAGCTTAACCAGCGGAACGGGTCCCACATGAAGCCGTGCATTTGCAATATATGAGCGCCCCTTAACGCCAGACTGAAGGTAGTCCGGCTTCTCGATTCGCTCAAGCAGAACAAATAGCCGCCGATGAATGCGTTCGAGAATTGGCTTCGGCACCTCTACTTGGCGCGTCTTATCGCCCTGCTGGATGGTGAATACGCGGTAGTTAGCGGAGTTGCCAGCTATCCGTTCGAGGAGCGATAATTCAACGTTAAAGACCTCCTGCGCCAATCTTTTCCTTCCCCGCATCTTATACAGCGGGCACTGGTCTAGCGAATAGGTCTTGCGAGGTTTCACGCAACTTCGTCCTTGGCCGCGATCCACTGCAACATCTTTAGCGCCTTGCCCGCTATGGCTGTGCGGACGGTGTCGGAACGGGACGGGTCGCTGACGTTTTCCGCGAAAAAGAGCAACGACGATAATGGCATGTTGAACGTTTCTGCGTACTTCTGAAGCAACTCAAGCGTTGGGGACTTCTTGCCACTCTCAAGCTCTGAGAGGTACGATTTTGAAATACCAAGACGCTCTGCTAGCTTCGTCTGGTTCATGTCGTGAAACACGCGCACTAACCGTAGTGCTTCGTCTTGCATGACAAATGCCTCCAAGAACAATATAAAAAGTCCAAGGGTCATCTCCGAACAGTTTGTCCCACAGGTACCAAATCAGCCTCGCAGCAGAGATGGCCATCCTCAGGACGCCGGGGCGGCGAAGCCACTTCCGGACACCGTTCAAACACGCCTGCCAGCGACTTGGGCGCTCACACATTTTCTCAGTCATTGCTGACTCCTTCTCAGTAACGGCCTCGCACTATTGCGAAGCCTCTCGTCTGTCACAGAGAAGAACGAGAGAACGCTGGCAGTTTTACCCTTGGGCCCTAAACCAGTCCCGGATCTCGTCCGGGACTGGCTTCGCTACGACCACGACGACCACCGAGCGGCGACGACCGCGTGTCCGCAGAGAACATCAGCAGCCTTGCGACTGCCACGAGCGCTTTCGCGCCCCGCTCTTGACGAGTGCTCTCTTTAGCCCAAGCGAGATCACTATAACGCAATTGATCGCCACGCGCAACTGTTTTTCGCTAACAGCGAACATTGTAAATTCTTTTTTTGGGGTAGATCTGAAGTTAGGAATGCCGCAATTTCTGGACTTAGCGGGTATCCCCAACTACATTGGCTCGGTCGAGCGGGGTGAGCGCAACATTTCGAGCAACGTTACGCGGATTGAGGTGGCGCAGGGTGTCGGCGTGGAAACCTTGGTTGCCAGGACGCCGCCGAAAGATGAGGCGTAACCGGTACAGCGCCCGTACCGGTTACTGTGCCGCCAGAACTACTTGACCGGCTTCATCGGGTGTACGCCGATGTAGTGGGAGGACGGCAGTCCCTTCACGTCGGTACGGATCTGTTTGTCCGCTGGAATCCAAAATGCCGGATCAATAATTACCTCCAGTGGCGGCTTGCTGATTGCGCCGCGCTGACGATAGAACAGTACGTGCCTGCCGATATCGGTTTCAGGATTGAAGTCAACCATCAGGACCGCCACATCGGGCAAGTCCGAGATGGTTGTAGTCTCCCTATAGACCGTAGCCACGTATCCGAAGTGCGCGAACAGCTTGCATATCAAATCCTGGTCTATCCAGTAGGGACCGGTTTTCGGGAATTTGAAGTTGGAGACCGCTGCAGCCTTAACCTCGGCGAGACTTTTCCCCGAGATCATTGCAATGCACGCGAACGCACAGTCGAACTCCGAACTCTGGGCGACGCGATTGAATGCCGGTTGAAAATTCAGGGATGGACCTGTTGCTGCGGGTGTTGGTGTGGTAGCCATAAGTGCTCCTCGAAAAGTGGTGCGAAAAAACGCAGCCGCTCGCACGAGTGGAAATACCTCGGGTTTGCTTAACGAGTGTGAGATGGTTGCTCGACGGTGACGCTGTCCCCGATGAGATTCCGGGGCCGTCCAATCAAGCGAGATGCTGCGGAGTGAGTCGCGTTCTGAACTGCATGCCAGCGGATTGGCACAAACACGACGGTTTTATTGTGACTCAGGCCATTAGACCCACGGTGAACAAAAAAACTTTGCCGCTATGCGCCAGAAATATTGGCGCTCCGAAAGTGAGCTAGGCAATGCGCCTGTTCTCTGCTTCCTTTTGGCTAACTTGGCATATGGCTGGCTTGGTGAAACAGAAGTACATTGTCAGCGCGTCTTCTTCTTTGGCGTCGACCCTGCGAGCACATTCACCTCGCCTCTAATTCCTTTGCCGGAAACTGTAGTCGCACCGCTGATAGCACTTGCCGAGCGGGGACGATTGCCAGTCCCTTTTGATTGCGCGGCGCTCGCAGCTAGCTTTGCTCGAACAGTAGCCATTTGCTTTTCACTTGGGGTTGGGTCGCTTTGCCCCCAGTCTTCATTTCTTGTTGCAGAGAAATTCGTGCGTGCTAAAGCTGCTCTTAATTTGGAGGAAAGGTTCTTACCCACTATTTGTGGCGCCACATTGACCGACGAGGCATCCTCGGACACCCGGGGCTTTCCCGCAGTGGGCGGGCGCCCTGGCTTCGCCTCTCTCCCCGTTTTGATTGCCGACTTTCGTTCCTCAAGCCACGCTTCAATTTCTGACTCTACCCATGCTACTGCGCGTGCTCCGAGCGGTATCTTTTGCGGGAAATCGCCCTTCTTCTCCATGGCATAGATAGTTGCTCGCGATAGACCAGTGAGCTCAACAATCTGACTGGCTCGTAGATACTTCTTTACGCCCATTGTTCGGTTCCTTTGTTTTGGGGCGCGAGGCGAAGCTCATCAAGGATGTCAGCCCATGCCTGCATCATTTCGCGCCGCTCATCCAAATACTTCGCGTGGTTATATGCCGCACGTGTTCCATTCGAGTCAACGTGGGCAAGTTGACGTTCTATTAAGTCGCCACGGTAGCCTCGTTCGTTCAAGATGGTACTCACCGTAGCACGAATGCCGTGTGGTGTTAGCGCTTTAGAATAACCCATACGTCCGAACATCACGTTCAATGTGCTTTTTGCTATCGGCTTTTCCAGACTGCTGTTACCCGGAAACAAGTACTCAGACCCGGCGCTGATTGGTCGCAATTCCTCCAACAGTTGGATTGCCTGACGGCTGAGTGGTACATCGTGGGCATTGTGACGGTTGGCTTTGTGCTCCGTTAACATTTTCATGCGTTCCGCCGGTACAACCCAGATCGCATTTTCGAGGTCGAACTCGGACCACTTCGCTTCGCGCAGTTCTCCTTTGCGAACGAAGGTTAGAAATAGCAACTGCACAGCATATCTTGTCGTCAGGTAGCCGGGGTATGCATCAACAGCGTCAAGAAATGCAGGTATTTCCGATTCCTTCAACCAGGCGTGATTTCGCTTAGCAGGAATTTCCGCCCACCCGGTAAGTGCGCGAGCTACGTTTGCGGTTATCTTTAGTTTTCTGCGACCGTAATCGAACACTTGAATAGCGGTCTGCCTCACTCTCTCGGCAGTCTTCACGCCAGAGCGTTTTGCAACTTTCTCAAGAACGCCAAGTAGTGCCTCAGTCGTAATATCGGCCAAGGGAATATTGCCGAACGCTGGCGACAGGTCTCGCGTGAAATTCAGTTGATGACCTTGGCGCCATACTTCAGAGCGGCGTTCCTTTTTCGAGTCAAACCATCCAGTCCAGACCTTATCAAACGTATTGCCGAGGCCGATCAACCGCTCGCTCTTCCCCACCTTTCTTACTGCCATCGGATCGCGCCCCTCCGATAGCATGCTCCGCGCAGCAAAATGCAGATTCCGCGCTTCGTCCAAAGTGACTGCGGGGAACAAGCCGAACGTCATCGTGCGCCGCTTCCCTCCGAAACGATAGTCGTACCGCCATGACTTCGATCCCTGGGGCGTTACGAAGAGATACAGGCCCTTGGCGTCCGGAACCTTCTTAGGCTCGCTGGACGGTGCTTCCTTTTCCACTGAACGTTTGGTGAGCATCTGACGGTATTCTTAGCGGTATAAACTCAAATACCGCCAATCATACCGTCAAAAAGCTGCTTAAACAACTGTGTCTCGTTGTGTTGATTACTGTATCGAACAGAACTTGCCTTGCATTTAATGTATTGTTATTACTGTATATTGTGTACTAGACGATTTCAGATCGGAGCTTATTCTGCAGCAATCAACATGCGCTCGACGTAGCGTGCGATCAGATCGACTTCCAGGTTCACCCTGGCGCCGGGGTGCAGGCGTTTCAGCGTGGTTACTTCGACCGTGTGCGGAATAAGATTTATCGAGAAGCGTCGGCCCTTGACTCGATTGGTGGTCAGCGACACGCCATCGACGGTGATCGAACCCTTGCGCGCGATGTATTTCGCCAGCGCCTTTGGCGCCTTGATCACCAGTTCGTGAGATTCGCCGATTTTCTCGAACTTCTCCACTTCGCCAACGCCGTCGACATGGCCCGATACCAAGTGTCCGCCGATGAAGTCGGAAAGACGCATGGCCTTTTCCAGATTGACCTCGCCGCCCGGCTCATCAAGGCCGACCGTGCAGTCAAGCGTTTCGCGAGAGACATCGACCTGGTAGCTGTTTTTCCGTTTCGCGATCACGGTCAGGCAAACGCCACCGTGGGCGATGGAATCTCCCAGGGCGACATCGGCGAGATTGAGGCCGGGCGCTTCGATGGTGAGGCGAACACCTTTTTCGAGCGGCTGGGCATGGCTGATTTTTCCTGCGGCGGTGATGATGCCGGTGAACATGGAGGCTCCGAAGTAATTAGCGCAGTATGCGCTCGAGGGTAGGCAGAAACTTTTCCGCAGGCTGGAAGCCGACGACACGCAGATCGCCCTGTTCACGACCGCTTGCATCGAAGAAGATGATGCCCGGCGGCCCGAAGAGGCCAAAGCGCTTGAGCAGCGCGATGTCGGCTGGGTTGTTTGCGGTCACATCGGCTTTCAGCAGCACAAACTGCTTCATGCGCGCGGCGACCTGTGGATCGGCGAAGGTGAAGCGTTCCATCTCCTTGCAGCTCACGCACCAGTCGGCGTAGAAGTCCAGCATGACGGGTTTGCCTGTGGATTTTGCTTCGGCGAGCCGGGCGTCGAGTCGTTCGATCGATGCGACGCGCTCGAAAGTCGTCACCGGGGTTTCGGCCGCAATGCCGGCACGCAGAAACCCCAGCGGCTGCAGCGGGTCTTTGGCGCCGCCCAGCATCCCCATCAGCATGGCCGCGCCAACGAGCAGAAGGATTACGCCGAGACCCTTGCCCAGGCGTTGCCAGCCGTGGGCGTGGGATGGCAGGGGGTCGAGTGCATGCAGATAGATCGCCGGAATGACCATCAGCAGCGCCCAGCCGAGCATCTGCAGCCAAAGAGGAATGACCGGAGAAACCAGCCACAGGGCCGTGGCCAGCATGATCACGCCGAAAAACTTCTTGACGCCTTCCATCCATGGTCCCGACTTCGGCAGCAGCGAGCGGGAGAACGCTCCCACCAGAAGCAGTGGTGCACCCATGCCCAGCGCCATGACGAATAGTGCGGTACCGCCCAGTACCGCATTGCCGGTTTGCGCGATATAGAGCAGTGCACCTGCCAGCGGTGCTGCGACGCAGGGGCCGACGATCAGTGCCGAGAGCGCTCCCATCAGCGCGATTGCGGGCAGCGATCCGCCTTGTCGATTGGCCGTGTCGGAAACCCGGCTTTGCAGCGCTGCCGGCATCTGCAATTCATAAAAGCCGAACATCGAAAGCGAGAGCACTACAAAGACCAGCGCGAAGCCGCCCAGCACCCAGGCATTCTGCAGCGCAGCCGAGAGCAGCGTTCCCGAAAGCCCGGCGGCGACACCCACCGCGGCATAGGTGACGGCCATGCCCAGCACATAGGCGAGCGAAAGTACGAAGGAACGCAGATGGCTCACGGCATGGCCGTGATTGACGATGATGCCGGACAGGATCGGGATCATCGGGAACACACAGGGTGTCAGCGAGAGCAGCAAGCCGAAACCGAAGAAGCTGACCAGCACCAGGGCCAGATTGTCGCCCTTGAACAGGCCGGCGATGCGAGAGGTCTCGTCTGCGGGAGATGGGGAGGAATTCCCGCGGGAGGCCGCGGAAGTCGGCGCTGACGCTACAGGCGTTCCGGCTGCCGTGCTTTGCATGCCAGGGTTCCCGCTTTGCGGGGCGGCAAGATCCAGTTTGGCTTCCTGGTTGATCGGCGGGTAACAGATCCCGCCGTCCCAGCACCCTTGTGAGACGGCCTTCAGCGTGACCGGGCCGGCCGCTTCAACCGGCAGCAGGATCTTTACTTCCTTGCGGTAGGTCTCGACCTTGCCGAAATTTTCGTCTTCCTTGATCTTGCCCGGCGGCAGATTTGGCGCGCCGAGCGTTCCACCTTCGAGGGCGAACTTGAACTTGTCGCGGTACAGGTAGTAGCCATCGGCGATCTGCCAGCGGGCCTCGATGGTCCTTGCATCAACGGCCCGGGCCGAGAAGCGGAAAGCCTGTTGGGGATCGAGCGGTTCTTCGGCCCGGGCCACGGTGGTCAAGGCGAACAGCAGCAGGAACAGAAAACGAGTCAACATGGGGCGCGGTTCCCGTCAGGGTGCTCGGCAAAGGTTTCGGCGGTGACCCAGCTCAGGTATTCCGGCAGGCCGTGAGCGATTGGGACAGCGATGATCTCGGGAAGTTCATAAGGGTGGTGGGCGCGGATCGCTGTTTCGAGCGCCGGGTAGCGTGCTGTCGTGCTCTTGATCAGCAGCGGCACTTCCTGCGTGCTTTCGATCCCGTCCTTCCAGCGATATGTCGAACGACAGGGCGCGAGAACGTTCACGCAGGCGGCCAAGCGTTCCGTCACCAGAGTCGTGGCCAGTGCTTGCGCACTGGCCTCATCGGGGAGGTTGGTGAGAATCAGCAGGGTTTGGCATATTTCCATCGGCCTATTCTACCTTCGGCCTCCGCCAGGTCTGGGTTAGCCTGTTGCACCCGGACGCTTGAACTCTTGTCCGGAACCGGGAGCGCGGGCTTGAGCAAACTGTTGACTGGATTGATGGAAGCGGAGCGCAAGCGTCGTGCACTCGCTGCGAGTGTCGCTGCTGCTGCCGCGAATGCGAGCGATGCCGAACGTGCGGCCCAGGCAGATGCCTTGAACCGCGCCGCGGTCGATGAGCGCGCCCGCAGCACGGCCGAATCGCGCCAGTCGCAAGCTGCGGAGCAGATGGCTGCAGCACAGCAGCGCCAGCAGGCCGAGGATCTGGCCACCGAAAAGGCGCTGAGCCGCGCTGCCGCGGAAACAGCGGCAGAGGCCGTCGTCGCCCGGCAGGTGCAGGTCGAGCGCCTGGCCGAAGCGGCACTGCGCACCCGGATCGAAGCCGAACAGCACGCGCTGGAGGATGCCCGGCGCCGCGAATTGGCCACCGCCGAACTGGCCCGCGCGGCGGTTGCCCGTGCCGAAAAGGAAACGGAACTCGGCCGCCTAGCCTTGGAGCGGGCGGAGGCCGATCGGCACGCTGCCGAGCGTGCCGCTGAGCAACTGCGTGCCGAACAGATGGCAGAAGGCGCAGCGCGGTCGCGAGCAGAGGCAGAACACGAGGCGGCGCAGGAAGCCCGCCGTCGCGCTGAGCAGGAAGCGGAAGCCGGACGCGTCGCCGCGGCGCGCCTCGACGCCGAGCGCGAGGCCAGTGCAGCCCAAGCCGAACGCACGGCGGCTGAGGGGGAGGCTGCGGCCGCCCGGCAGATGCAGACCGAGCGTCTGGCCGAAGCGGCACTGCGCACCCGGATCGAAGCCGAACAGCACGCGCTGGAGGATGCCCGGCGCCGCGAATTGGCCACCGCCGAACTGGCCCGCGCGGCGGTTGCCCGTGCCGAAAAGGAAACGGAACTCGGCCGCCTGGCCCGCGAGCGAGTCGAAACCGAACGACGTGCGGCCGATCTGGCAAACGAGAAGGTTCGTGCCGAGCAGATCTGCGAAGCTACTGCGCTATCACGCATTGCGGCAGAAAACGAGATGGCACGGGAAGCCCGTTGTCGCGCCGAACGTGAAGCGGAAGCAGAGCGCGCTGTAGTCGTGCGCAGGGAGGCAGAGCAAAAGGCCAGTAAGGCACAAGCAGAGCGTGCCGCGGCCGAAGCAGAAGCTGCAGCCGCGGCAGCCAGCCATCGGCAAATCGTCGCGACACTCGTGGAGCTCTCATCCGCTGAGCGGCTTGAGGCGGCAAAGGACAAGGCGTCTTTAAATCGCAGTCCGGCGAAAGTCTGGCGCCGTTTGCTGGCCAGCACGGCCATTGCCCTGGCGGCCGGCATCGGCACCGGGATCTGGCTGGGCAAGTCCCCTGACTTCCCCCTGCGCTTGTTGCCGGGAGAGGAGGACACGCTGCGACTGCGCCTTGACGACACTCTGCGCAACCCTCCCTTGCAGGAACCGCGCGCCATACCGCGCAATCGGTCCGCGTCTCGCTGAAGGGCAAGAGCCACGTCCTGCAAATTTCGGCGCTGCCTCTTGCGGGGCAGCTTTCAGGGTAAGGAAGACTCACCGGAGCCATGTTGGAAAGTTTGGACATTTGTCTGCGGCGCGGCGCAGCACACCAGCAACGTTTTGCCTTGTGCCACAGTGAGTTTGCTCGATTAGACGTTGCTGATAAACTGAAACTCTGCTAACTTTTACCAATAAGCAAAAGCAATTTCGACTATTGATTTGCTTGTCAATGTTTTATTGGGGATTTGTTTATGACGAAAGCGATAGCCCAACTGCTGGCTGCCGCCGCTTTTCTCGCGGCAGGATCGCTGAATCATGCGACCGCACAGGATGCGAGTTTCGACATACTGCGTTTCCAGATCGAAGGGAATTCGATCCTGACGGCGGAAAGGGCCCAGCAACTGGTTGCGCCCTTTGTCGGTCAGCGCAAGATTTATGGCGATGTGCAAAAGGCCCTGGAAGCCCTTGAAGGAGAGTTTCGCCGGCTTGGCTACGGCACCGTGCAGGTCTATGTGCCGGAGCAGGAGCTCACCACGGGTGTCGTGCGGCTGCAAGTCAGCGAGGGCGTGGTCGGCAAGGTCACCATCACTGGCAACAAGTATTTCAACGATGAAAATGTGCGCGCCAGCCTGCCACAGCTGAAGGAAGGGGCGGCGCCGAACATGCGCCAGCTTTCCGAAAACGTCCAGCTCAGCAACGAGAATCCGGCGAAACAGCTTGAAGTGACCCTGGGTGTCAGTGAAGACGAAGGCAAGGTCGATGTCCGGGTTGAGGTCAAGGAAGAAGAACCCGAGCGCTTCTACCTTACGCTGGACAACACCGGCACAAAAGCCGGAGGCAAACATCGGGTGGGTTTTTCCTATCAGAACGCGAACGTAGCTAACAGCGATCAGGTGCTGACGCTGGCCTACACGACTGCGGCGGATCCTCCGGGCGGCATGAAGATTCTTGGCAACCGGATGATTCCGGGGCAAGACGGAAATGGCGTGAAAGTAGATATTTTCAGTATTGGCTACCGTCTGCCGCTGTATTCGCTGGGTGACAGCATCGACTTCATTTACGGCAATTCCAGCACCGACTCGCCGACCAATTCGCCCAACCTCGGCGCCGGTCTGGCGATTAACGGCAAGGGCGAAGTATTTGGACTGCGCTACAACCATATCTTTCCGCGTGCGGGCGAGTTTACCTCCAAGCTGGTTGTACCGGCTCCGATTGTCTGGACACGCTTTTGCAACTCAGGCCGCCTTTCGCATGGCAGAAGCCTGTCGGACTTCAAGGGGTGACATGAAGCCCATTTTTTCGAGACGCCAATGGCGATTGTAGCGATCCTTGAATTCG
>JAPLQY010000077.1 GCA_026399475.1 Rhodocyclales bacterium | reverse complement strand
TGATGCTGACTTCCAGCACGGCACAGGATTCCGCCAGACCATACGTCCGTCGATGCTCGTCAATCCAGGCATACTTCACAGCACATCCCTCGCGAAGTATGCCGTCGCTTTTTTTAGGATTTCGTTCTCCCGCTTAAGCCGGATGTTCTCCGCTCGTACCCGGGAGAGCTCCATCTGCTCCGGGGTGACCACCTTGCTGCCTGGCCCATTCAGCTTGCCGGCCGCCGCCGCCTTTACCCAATTGCGCAGCGTCTGCTCGATCAGGCCCAGTTCCCTCGCCACGGCTCCAACGCTCTGGCCTGCCTTCACTCGTTTTACCGACAGTTCCCTGAACTCCGGTGTGTACTCCTGCTTCGGTATCTTCTTCAACTTCGCCTCTCCTTCCAATTTGCCGGGGCGTTATACCCCATCTCTTGGAAGACGAAATTTCGGGGGAAGCTCAAATATTGGTTTTGTAAATTGAACGGAAGGCATAGACATGAAAGCTATCGGTACAACATTGCTTGTAATTGGATGGGGGCTTTTTGTTCTGCTTGGCTTGTTTGGATTTATTGTGTGCTTGGTTATTATTTATAGAGCATCCGGGCCGCTTGGTCTTGTGATGGCCTTTTTCTTGGGGCCAGTCACCTTTATGATTGCCCCTTTGTACGCTGGATTTGCTTGGGGCGACTGGACCCCGGCTATTCTTATTTTTGGTGGTTCATTTCCGGGTGCCGCCATGATCGCGCTCGGAGCATGGATGCGGGAACATAAGCCGTCCACTCACTACGAAGCGCAATCAATATCCTACGATGGACTAGACGCCGAAATGTTGAAAATCAGGCCGATAGATGGGGCGTATGATTACCCGCCCAGGCCAACACTAGAGCAGGAAATATCGTCCATCAGAAGTAGGAATGTGGAACGATGAAAGACCCTCGAATCATCAGCGCGCTGATCGTCTCGGCAGCCATTATCGCAAGCGTCTTGATTGTGATGGCGCCGGTCTATTACTGGTTTCACGATGGAGTTCATATCGTGCAGTGTCTGCATGGATTCCGTAATGGATAGTCGCCTAACTACGGTCGCGCTAATCTGCCTGTTGCTATCGGCATGCGGGGACGCGAAGACGCAGGTAACAAGTAACAAAGCAGCGCGAATTGAAAAAGCGCGACAACTACTAGCCCACAAACCTGAACAAACAACCTACACACTAGGTACAAATCAATTGTTGGTGATTGATTTTCCAGTCAGGGTTAATGATGACTTTACGGACATCAAGCGCTGCTTCGTTTGGCGGGATACTGAGTTCAAGACAGCCACGATGTCTTGTGAGCAGGAAACAACGTCGGGCTCATGAACAAGCCACTTATTAGCGCCCTGCTTCTCGCCGTTCCATCAGCGCCGACTTTTGTCAGACTTGGCCCGCGCCGGCAAGTCTCGCCGTGCCGGCTTATCCGGTTGACAGAGAATTGTTCCGCAGGCTCATCCCTTGCGCCATTGATCGGCGATGATGTGTCATGAGACAAGCAATTCGAGGTTGGCATGAAATGGTTCGAGCATCTGAAGGTGCACCTGTTTCCACCCGTCACACGGCGCATGGCACTGGACATCGCGACGCAGGCGCTGGCGCAGTCTGTGGAATCTGCACCGCTGATCTGCCACGGAAGGAAACCTGATCGATTTCGCATTTATGCCAATCTCCCCGAGCCCTGCTGGTGGGTGCAGGCGGCCTGGGGCGACGGCAAGGACGGACTCATGATTCGCAGCAGCCGCGTGATTGTGATCGGCAGGCGGACGGGAACTGTTCATTACGATGGTTCGGCCGGTGACGAAGGGTAGTCACGGTTCAGCGCAATGCGAACAGAACCGCTTGAGCAATATGACATTTCGCCCATTAAGCTATGGTCGCCGCTCCAGCGCCAGCTTGCGGCCTGCGGTCAAGCCAGAGGTAGCCCGCAGCAGTGGCTCGGCACCATTCGCAACTTGCAGAAGAAAGGTGTCAGCGCCGTCGAAATTGAGTGGAGCAGGGTCATTGCGGCCCTGGACGGTTTCCCATTACCGATTCTGAATCTTGTTGATCTGACCGGGTTTCTGGCCGACAAGCCGCCTTGCGAGCTTGTTCTTCAGCGCCATATCACCGACGAGTATGTCCCCCTGGTGCGCTACGAGAAGCAGCAGCGGCCGACGACATTGCCGCCCGTCCTCGTTCGCAACGGGCGGCGCGAAGTGCGACTGTTGCACTACATGGATCGAACCTTCGGACTCTGCATCTGGCTGCATGTCGACGTCGACGCGGAATTGTTTGGTCGGCGTCGATACTGGTCGTTCTCTGTTCCTCGCGGAAGGAAGAAGCTGGCACCGCAACCCGTAAGCCGCAAATTTGTCAGCGCCCAAGAGGCGATGGCGTATGGCCGGGCATTGGTCGAGCGCATGGCCCGGCGCCTTGCAGCACAAGGATTCGTCGGCCAAACCCGAAGCCTCAATCAGTTCTCGCGCTTCGCGCTCCCCGGCGGCGAGCACTACACCGAATGGCTGATCACCGCGCCGAATCTATCCGTTGAGTATTGGGGCGAGCATTTCGAGCTTGCCAATATCGTGGCGCATGTGCGGACTACCGAGCGCATGACTGCCAAAGGCGTGCGCTTGCTCGTTCTGGAGGAAATCCAGAGCGACTGGAATCAGACGCTGCGCAAGGCCATTCAGGAGGCGAGGGAGCGGCATCCGGTGGACGCCGAAGACCGCAGCCTCATCGAGTGGGACGACGACATGGACCCGCCGCCCGATAATCCGTACCTGAACCATTGGCTGGAGGCCGCGCTGCGCATGATGCTGCTGCTTGCTGCGAATCAGGGCTTTGCGGGCATTGCCTGGTTGCCCGGAACGCTACACGCGGAGCGCTTCCCGTGGGCCAACGCCGAGGGGCTGAAGGCGTTCTATGACCGCATCGTGCCTGCGGCAGTGGAAAAGCTCGCCAAGTCATGGGGCGCGCGATTGGACGCCGCGCAGTTCTCGACCTTGAGCCGGCATTTCTACGTGCGGAATCTTGCCAAGACGGCGATATGGCAGGTCGTGAGTCTGGATTCGGACAAAGTCGTCGGCGAGGATTTCGCCAGCTACGCAGCGGTCGAAGCCTTTCGCAGATCGATGGAGGATTCCGTCGTGGAGCGCGTCACTGCCCTGTATCTATCTGATGAAATGCGGGATGACATCCGGGAAAATGGCTTGCCTTACCTGGGGGCCGTGGGGCGACGTCTATAGGATGGGGCATTCTAGGAAACGCTAAGATGCTGTCGTAGCTCTTTGCAGGAGGGGACCACAATTATGGACTTCAGAATCATCTGGAATCAGGATGGCCGTCAAGACAGCGGATACATGGAACTTTTGCCGGGTGAATACACGGGCAAGTGTTGGAATCGGGAGTCGGCCTTTATCCGTGAGGACGAATTTGCGGACGCACTGGAGTCCATCTTCGCTAGGCATGCACCAGATTTCGATCACTACGGCAACACAGCGATTGGAAACGATCAATGCTGGGCAATCATTGACGACCTAAAAGCCCTCGAAAGTTCGGCCGCCAGTGAGTTGGCGATGTGGCTCCACGGCATTGTTGCCAAGCATGGATCGATTACAGTGTTGGGAATGTAGCGGTACATAGCTTCGCTGGTAGGGTCCACCGCAGGCAACAGCGGGTGCCCTTTGACCGCTCCGTCACGGGCCTTGCAATCAAACCCGCAAGCCCCGCGCCGTCGCTACCGCCTCGCGTACTGGACGCCCGCCGTCGCGCAAACAACCGCGCCACGGCTACGTGTCTTCGCTCACCGCCGAACCTCCTGCCCCGCCAGCGCCGACTTTTACCCTGGCCCTATATCGTCACTACTCCTCGCCGCCTGCGCCGTCAGCATAAGGCCGCTCACGGCTTCAGCGGCTACACCGGGGCGGTGCTCATCGTCCTGCACTCCGTGGCCCGCCGCCGCTTAACTGCGTTGAAGCGGACGGCTGCGATGCCGAGTTGTGTCGGCCATGAAAACCCCGGTCAGTTCGCGCTGCTCAACTGCACCCAGCCGGGCCGGAGTAAATCGCAAGCGATTGAACATAACCGCGCATTACCCAAAGTAGGCCAGTCGCTGCGCAGGGCTTCGCTTGATGGCCTACCGCTGCGCGCCCTGCGGGTTCGGGTAATGGTCGGTTATGTCTTGCGCCCCAGCCCGGACAAGGGCTATGTCGGCGCGGCTGTCGCGGCGTTGGGTTCTTCTAGCGCTGCGCGTGGGTGGTGTGGTCCGCTTCCGCGCCGAAGGGCGCGGGCACTGGCCGGCGTTGCCGGTGGTCAGTTGGTAGTGAAAGTCGGCGCTGGTGGCACGGCGATAACAACATTCCTCACCAAGTTATGACCTACCTTTCACGCTAGAATCATCCCAGCCGTGCTTGCATGGGGGCATATTTGGGGGCATCTATGAAATCCTCTAAAGCGACTCACATGCAGCACAAGGCGCCACAGGGATCATTCGATTCCTGACTTGGCGCCACCAACAGCGATTGAACCCCCTCAAACGGCAAAACCGCACAGACGAGGACAATCTTGAACCATTCCATCACTACAGGCCTTTCCCGCTTCATGCTGCTGCTGTGCTGCGCACTGCATTCTGCCCTGGCCCTTCCTGCCGAGGTCACGATCGGCAAGAACGAGCAGCCCATCCACGATGCCGCCCGCATGGGTACGCGCAAGGATGTCGAAAAACTCCTGAAGGCGGCGCCGCAGAGTCGCGATGCGCGCACCGAGCTTGGCGCCACACCGCTCCACTACGCGGCGCTGAATGAAGACGGCGGTCCGCTCCTGGCGCTGATTGCGGCGGGCGCCAATGTCAATGCGCGCGACAAGGAAGGCATGACGCCGCTGCACATGGCGGCGTTTGCCACGCGCACGAAACACGCCGTCCCTCTCCTGCAGGCGGGTGCCGACCCTGCACTCAAAACCGATGCCGGACGCGACGTGCTGAGCATGGCGCGCAAGGTCCGCGCCGACGAATTTGCCGGAGTCGTTTCGCTATGGATCCTCAAGGGCTGCAAACCCGGAAAACCGTGCTGACCATGCGCCATATGATCGGCCTCGCCATGATGCTTTTCGCATTGATGGAGAGTGTTCAGGCGGCCGATGGCGACAGCCTGCCGCCGATCGTGGTGTATGCCCCCAGCCCCTGCCTGTCCTGCATCGACTGGGCCGATCACCTGCGCAAGAGCGGATTCGAGGTCACCATGACAGAAACCCTGGCCGCCAACATGCCGCGCCTCAAACGCTGGCTGAATGTGCCTTCGGGTCTGGAATCGGTGCACACCGCCAAGGTGGCCGGCTATTTCATCGAGGGACATGTTCCGGCCGAAGACATACTTCAATTGCTCAAGGAAAAGCCCAACGCGCGCGGCCTGGCCGTGCCGGGACTGCCGCGCGGATCGCCGGGGCGGGAACAGTCCAACCCTGTCTGCGAAACCGCCTGCACCATCCTCGACAACGCCGATCAGGAACGGGATATCCGCCGCGAAAGATATGACACCCTGCTGGTCGGGTCGGACGGCAAGACCAGCATCTTCGCCCGCCACTAGACCCTTCCGGGCTTTTTATCGGCCAGAAAATCGATGTACATGGATTTGGCCCACTCGGCATCTTCGCCGCGCGGCTGCGGGTCGTGGTGCTGGCGAACTGTCTGTGCAATGATGCCATCACCACGCAGGCGGTACTGGGCATCGATGCGGATGCTTTCCATGGGCTCGACATCCGAGAAGACATGGCAGACGCTGTCCGGCAGGGTCGGTGCGGGCAAGCTGCCGCGGGCGCGGCTGGCGATCTCGCGCGCGGCGATGCGCCCCAGCCGGTTTGCCATGTGGCCGCTCTTCGGATAATGCCCAAACAGCGGCGATACCCTGTCGATCAGATCGCCGACCAGAAATATGCGATCATCATCAAGAGCGTGGAGATGGTTCGGGTCGAGTGCCCCCCATCCGGTCGGCTTGCCCTCACCGTCGCGCCCCACCAGGCCGGCCTGCCACACCAGGTCACCGGCCTGCTGCGCGGCCATCAGGATGCCATCATCGAAACGCAGATCATCGAACTCGGTAGCAAGGGTCTTGTTGAACGGATCGACGGATTTCACGCTGGCATGGGTCAGGTGCACGATCTGATCCTTGTAGCGATCGGCAAAGACGCGGTTGAAGGCCTGCATGCCGGGTCCGGGATCGACAATGATCAGCCGTCCCTTGATGCTCTTCTGCTTGAACAGCCAGGCGATCATCACCGCCCGTTCGTATGGCGCCGGCGGACAGCGGTAAGGCGGCGGCGGGATGCTCATGACGAAGTCGCCGCCCTTGAAAGCCGCGATCTTCCGCTGCAACGCCTCGAGTTCGTCGGCAACGAATCCCGCCGGATAGCGCATCCTTGCCTGGTCGGCAGCGCGGCGATCATCGCCAAACCAGGGCTCATAGTCGTAACGAATGCCGACGGCCGGCACCAGCCAGTCGTAATCGATAGCTCCTCTGCCGGTGATGACGCGTCTTTGCTCACGGTCGATGGCGGTTGCCTCGGCCTGAACAAAGGTGTAGCCATAAGCTCGTGCGGCGGCGCCGTAGTCGTGGCTGCGCCCTTGGTCCGGCGCCAAGCCCACCAGCCATTTGTTGCTCAGGGGCAGAGAACGAAACGCCGCGCTTCGTTCGACCAGTACAACCTCCAGTTCGGGCGCCAGATCGCGCAAGTGTCTTGCCGCGGTAAGGCCACCCCAGCCGCCGCCGACGATCACCACGCGCCGCCTGCTGCTGCGCGGCAGCAGTTCGACCAACGTCGCGCGTGCGGCCCAGGACGCAGCCATGGCGGCACCTGCGGCAAGAAAATAACGCCGGCTAAGCTTTCTCATCTGGATGGGCAGGGGCCTGAAAAACGACCCGCATCGGAAACATGGCTGATAAGATTCTAGGGTAAGCGTATTATTGAATCAAAATATTCGACCGAAACCATGAAAGCATCGCCATTGCTCGCACGAACCGGAAGCATTCGCCTTCCGCTTTGCGCTTTTTCTATCTGGATTTCTCCCGTCGCTGCATGATGATTGCCAGCCTGTCGACCGTCGAAGACGAACTCGCCCTGGCCCAGGCCGATTCCCGTGACATGAAGCGCACGGTAATCGCGTTGCGTGCGGAACTCGAGTCGGCCCATGCGGAAATCCACGCCACTACACTGCGTGCCACCCAGGCCAGCGCGGCAGAAATATCGCAACTGAAGATTACCGTCGGCGCCCTGCGCGAAGAGCTTGAACGCGCCCGCGTCGAGCGCGAAAAAGCAGTCCAGCAGGAGCGTGTTGCCGCCAGCCAGGAAGCCCATATGCTCAAGGCCACTGCAGCGGCCTTGCGCGAGGAACTGGAACAATCGCGCGCCGAGCGTGACCATGCAGTGCAACAGGAACGTGTTGCCGGGCATAACGAAATGCAACAGTTGAAGGCCACCTCGACGGCCCTGCGCGATGAGCTGGAACGTGCGCGCGCCGACACCGACAATGCAGTGCGCACGGCGCTGGTCAGCGCGCAGGGCGAAATTTCGCAACTGCGGCAGACTGTCAGCGGCCTGCGTGAAAGTCTGGAACTGGCACAGATCGACCGGGCGAATTCGGTGCATCGCGAGCGCAGCCTGTTCGCCGACGAGGGCACCCAGTTGCAACACACCATTCAGGCCCTGCGCGACCAGATCGAGGCCCTGCGCCGCACCCCCGCATGAACGCCATGGACCCGCCCACCGAACCGGCCAGCACGAAGAAGCGGCCGACTGAACGCGACCAGGAAAGCCGCCGCCGGCTGCGTCATCTCGAACTTTTGCTGGAAGTTACGCGTCGCATGGCGAGCTACGGCACGCTCGATGAAGTCCTGCAAGCGCTGGTGGAAATGACCACCAGCGAACTGAATGCCGAACGCGGCTCGCTGTTCCTCAACGACCCCGACACCAACGAGTTGTATTCGCGCGTGGCGCAAGGCAATATTCAGCGCGAAATACGCATCCTGAATACCAGCGGCGTCGCCGGCTACGTCTATACGGCGGGCGAGGCGCTGATCATTGCCGACGCCTACGCCGACGACCGCTTCAACCGCTCGATCGACGAGCAGACCGGTTTCATTACGCGCAACATTCTGTGCGTGCCGATCAAGACGGTGAAGGGTGAAATCATCGGCGTGGCGCAAACGCTCAACAAGCGCACCGGCAAATTCACCAAACAGGATCTGAACCTGCTCGAAGCCATGACCAGCCAGGGCACGCTGGCACTGCAAAGCGCTCAGTTCATCGAGCGCATGCAGGCCATCCGCCGCCAGGAGATGGAATTCATCGACGTCGTCTCCGAAGTCACCGCCGACATCAAGCTGGGATCCCTGTTGCAAAAGGTCATGGGCGAGGCGACGCGCCTGCTGAATGCCGAGCGCTCGACACTGTTCCTCAACGAGGAGAAAACCAGCGAACTGTGGTCGGAGGTCGGCCAGGGTCTGGAGTCCGTCCAGATTCGTCTGCCCAATCACCTGGGCATTGCCGGCGCCGTATTCACCTCGGGCAAGGCCATCAACATTCCATACGCCTACGCCGATCTGCGTTTCAACCCGGCCTTCGACAAAAAGACCGGCTATTTCACCCGCTCCATTCTTTGCGTACCCATCACCAACAAGCACGGCAAGGTCATCGGCGTCACGCAAGTGCTGAACAAGCGCGGCGGCCCCTTCACCGGTGAGGACGAATCGCGCCTGCGGGCCTTTACCGCGCAGATTTCGATTGCGCTGGAAAACGCCAAGCTGTTTGCCGACGTGCAGAACATGAAGAACTACAACGAGTCGATGCTGGAGTCGATGTCGAATGCGGTGATCACTCTCGACGAGGCAGAACGCATCGCCACCTGCAACGCGGCAGGACTGCGCATCCTGCGCATCAATCCGCAGCAGATCATGCACAAGCCGGCTGCCGAGTTCTTCGCCGGCAGCAACGCGTGGATTCCGGAAAAACTGAAACGGGTCGCCGATACGCAAGCCGCAGAACTCGTCATGGAAGCCGAACTGATCGTCGGCGAGGACAAGCTGTCGGTCAATCTCACAGCGCTGCCACTGCTGTCGATGGAGAAAAAACGCATCGGCTCGATGCTGATGCTGGAAGACATCTCCAACGAAAAGCGCCTGAAATCAACCATGTCGCGCTACATGGACCCGGGCATCGCCGACCAGATGCTGGCCTCGGGCGCCGAGATGCTGGGCGGCAAGAGCGTGATGGCGACGGTATTGTTTTCAGATATCCGCGGCTTTACGACGATCACCGAGCAGTTGGGCGCTCAAGGGACCGTCGCCCTGCTTAACGAATATTTCACGCTGATGATGGATTGCATCCAGCGCGAAGAAGGCATGCTGGACAAGTTCATCGGCGACGCCATCATGGCGGCATTCGGCATCCCTGTCGGGCACGACGACGACGCCGACCGCGCCGTGCGCACCGCGATTGCCATGATCAAGGAACTCGGCGCATGGAATCGGATCCGCATCAACGAAGGAAAGATGCCCGTCGACATCGGCATCGGCCTCAATACCGACAACGTGGTATCGGGCAACATAGGCTCGAAGAAACGGATGGACTACACCATCATCGGCGACGGCGTGAACCTCTCGGCCCGGCTGGAATCTGCCTGCAAGCAGTACGGCGCCCACATCCTGATCAGCGAATTTACCTACAAGGCACTCAAGGGAACCTACTTCAGCCGGGAACTGGATCTGGTGGTTGTCAAAGGCAAGACCAAGCCGGTTGCCATCTATGAAGTTCTCGACTATCACACCGACGAGAGCTATCCGCAGATGATCGACGCCCTGCGCCATTTCAAGGCGGGGCTGGTGAAATACCGGCAACAGAAATGGGACGACGCAAAAGGCGAATTCGGCGAAGTGCTGGCCCTGAATGACCATGACAAGGCAGCGAAGCTGTACGTCGAGCGCTGCCAGCACTTCCTCGCCAATCCGCCCGGAGATGACTGGGATGGAGTCTGGGTGATGGAATCCAAATGATCGATGAAAGCCTTGCCACCGCCAGACCCGATCAAGGCTGCTGTAATCTGCTACCCGCTTCGCTACCCGTTTTGTCGACCGGTAATGGGATCATAAGAGCTTATGCAGGCGGGCCAAGTGGAGGACAGTAAGACCAAATTATTTCGGCAAATCTGGAAAAGAATCTGCCGTTGGCGGCTATCGTTTCGAGCTTGGTGCGCTGAAAACGCCAAGGCACATGCCCGGGCCAAACCCTCAGCTTGCTGTTCCTTACCGCCCCCTGGCGTCACTCGAAACCAATAATCGCCTGATGCCCCGTGCCGAAAAGCGAGACCAGATTACCGCTCTGAGTCACCAGCCAAGCCAATTCAACGATCAGCAGCATCAGCAGGGGCTTTGTGTGCGGCACCAGCACGACTTTCCCCGTAGATATCAATCGCCGCCATTACGGCAATCATTACCACAATCATGCAACTGAAAATAATGCCGAACCAGAGGGCTGATTTAGCCTCGGCCTTTTTCCTGGCCTCCGCTTCGGTATCAATTTCAGACTTCTTGTCCATGTTCAACTTTCAGCCAGTTCTGATGGAGGGGTGATCGTAGGTCAGTCCCTGACGTATGTGATTGGCCCAAGCCCAGGGATACAGTGCGTAGCCCTTATTGCCGTGATTCAATTGGTTTCTATCCCCGTCAGGCTTTGCGCGACGACAGCCACCACTGAATTACCGCAGCAACCAGGGCGACCATCGCCGCCTGATTGATGTCCTCGGATTGAATTCCATCACCGAGTAAGACGTCGCTCAGCAATGAACCGAGAAACACGCCGGAACTGGCTATGAAGATTGCGATTGACCGCTTCATTCTCAATGACGGAGCAAAAAAAAAGCCGCACACTGTCGGCCTTTTGAAAGCACCCAAAGGTGCATGGGAGGAGTTACCTACTGCAGTGTCAGCCTAGCATGGGTTTGCGACGATCCGCGTTACGGAAACAATTCTTAACAATTCGGCATCGGAAATCTCAACGCCATCGCAACCAGATGAAGTTAGGAAGCAATTGACAATCAGTGCCGCACGCTCGATTTGAAATGCTCGCCCACCAGTACAGAGTCCCCCTCTTGCGGGGCTACGTCTCTTTCCAGCGGATACCGTACGTCGCCCCATAGAAACAACTTGTTACATAATTTTGAATGGAACAACCGCAATCGAAAAGGCTACCATCAACAATGGTCAGCCAATTGGAAAAAACGCCCCTCCTCGATGCTCACCGAAGTGAGGGCAATCGACATAAAAAAATATGGGCGGTGAAGTTGAGCCGACGTCTGAAATACGCACTTAACATGGCTCTTTTGATTCTTGCAGTATCCGCAGTCACAAGCTTGCTGATAGTGAACATGGTCGGATAAACCAGCCTAACCGACACGATGGATCATTTTATTCAGAGAATCGTGGCCGAACCCGTGATGGTAGGAATGCTGGCAGGCTGCTTCGCAATCTGTCTGATGCTCTTCCGGGCAAGGGTAAAGAGGGAAGACAGTCCTCATCACAACCGCCCAAAGTCTACAAATGCTGATCATGACGTATGAGTCGCTGGTTTAGCACGGCCCTGGTGAAAACAATAATGACAATGAAATTACTAAAGAAGGCGCGTGCCTGGCTCATCGGCGCAGGAGTGCTTGGCGGCTTGACAGTCTATGTGATGTTTGTCCGGTCTCACTGGATGCCGGCCCCAAGCGACAGCCTTGAACGATATGTTTGCCCGGACCAAAAGACCATCATTTATTACCGTCATCATGCAAACACGTTGAGGATCGAGACGCCGGCGGGAATTCGGGTTGGCTCCATGCATTACGACCAAATTGAATGGGGCGATTACGAGATCGCCGCAGCAGTGCTCGGATTGCAGCCACCATCCAATATCAAATACGGTGACCTCCATGTCCTTCGTCTTGGTGGCGGGCAACTCAATGATGCCGAATGTCGCACACAAGCGCTTCCCAGTTGATTGAAGAAGCCGTTTGGTGTGCGCTATCTCTGGCCTGCGCCACCTCAAACAGCAATTCGAATGGCATTTTTGGTCCGCATGAAATCGCTGATACAGCGCTGTAACGCAGGATGATGGAATCGAAGTAGTACCGACGGCGGCAGAGCGCCGCGCCCAGGGGCTTACTTGATGCGGGTAAGGAGGGGGCGAGTGGCGGCGCGATCCGATTTCGGCATCGGCGTATCCCCCTCCTCATCCTGGCGCGGCTGCTGTTTTTCAACGCTGGTATCGGCCTCAGTGTCGGCTACCGAATTCTCGGTGACTTCAAAGGCCATGCCTTCGCCATTCTCGCGCGCATAAAGCGCCGAAACCCGCCCTATGGGCACGACTACCGGGAAAGTGCGCCCGCCAAAACGAGCCTGAAAGGTGATTTCCTCATTGCCCATCAGCAACTGGTGTGTAGCTTCCAGTCCGACGTTGAGCACGATCTCGCCATCCTTGACGAATTCGCGGGGCACCCGCGTCGTTGCGTCAACCGAGACCGCCAGATAGGGCGTAAAGCCCTGATCCGCGCACCATTCATGAATGGCGCGGATCAGGTAGGGCTTGGTTGACTGCATAGGTGTTGCGCCGAGATGGATCAAATGCGCAGACGCGAAGAAAGATGCACCCTTAGCGGCGCATCATCTTTTCTGTCGGCGTCAGCGCATCGATGAAGCCTTGACGCGAGAAGATGCGCTCGGCAAACTTCATCAACGGCGCGGCGGTCTTTGGCAGTTCGATCCCGTAATGGTCAAGACGCCAAAGGAGCGGCGCGATCGCCACGTCGAGCATGGAAAAGTCGTCCCCGAGCAGAAACTTCTGCTTGTTGAACATCGGCGCCAGTTCGACCAGCCGGTCGCGCACATGAAGCCGCGACTTGTCGGCCGACTTGAGGTTTTTTTCCAGTGCGTCGATATAACTGAACAACTCGTGCTCCATCGTGAACAGCAGCTGGCGCGCCTTGGCCCGCGTTTGCGGATCGGGCGGCATCAGTTGCGGATGCGGGAAGCGCTCGTCAATGTACTCGTTGATGATGTTCGACTCATAGAGCACCAGATCGCGATCAACCAGCACCGGGACGCGGTTGTACGGATTGATGACCGCAATGTCTTCAGGCTTGTTGAAGAGATCGACATCGATCACCTGAAAGTCCATCTGCTTTTCGTACAGGACGATACGGCAGCGATGACTGAACGGACACGTAGTGCCCGAGTACAGGTTCATCATGGCGCTGGTGCCCCAGGAATAGTCGGCATCACGCACCACTTTGCGGACTGGCGGCGCGTTCATTTCTCGATGCCCCATAATTTGCATTCACTTATTGGAGTTAATGAATGTCTTTCCAGTACTCGCGTTTCAGCGCGTACGCAAAGACGAAGATTACGGCCAGGAAAATCAGCACAATCACGCCAAGCTGCTTGCGGAACTCGGCCACCGGCTCGCCCATGTACTTGAGGTAGGCAACCAGATCGCCGACCACGGAATCGAACTCCTGCGGCTTGAGTTTGCCGGGCCTGACCAGATTCAGCTTGTGATCCGCGCCCATGACCTGGTCACCTTGCAGTTCCCAGAGCACATGCGGCATGCCAACGTTTTCGAACACCACGTTGTTCCAGCCGGTCGGACGGTTCTCGTCGCGATAGAACGTGCGCAGATAGGTATACAGCCAGTCAGCGCCGCTGCCGAACTCCGAGGATCGTGCCCGCGCAATGATGGTTAAATCCGGCGGAGCAGCACCGAACCAGGCCTTGGCGTCGGCACGCTGCATCGCTATCTTCATCGGTTCGCCGACTTTCTCGGCGGTGAACAGAAGATTGTCCTTCACCTGCGCGTCGCTGAGGCCGATGTCCTTCAGGCGGTTGTAGCGCATGTAGGACGCCGAATGGCAGTTCAGGCAGTAATTGACAAAGACCTTGGCGCCATTTTGCAGGGCGGCCATGTCGTTGGCCTTGTCCGGCGCGCGGTCGAGATGCAGTTCGGTACCCGAAGCGAGCGCCAGAAGCGGCGCAAACAGGATTGCGGTAAGGAATTTCTTCATTTCGAGGTCACCCTGTCCGGCTCCGGCTGGCACTTGTCGAGGCTGCTGTAAATCGGCATCAAGAGGAAGAAGGCAAAGTAGATCACCGAACAGATCTGCGCCACGATCGTGCGAATCGGTGTCGGGCCCAGCATGCCCAGATAGCCGAGGATTAAGAAGGAAATAATGAAAGCCGTGAGAAAACCCTTGTACAGGGGACCGCGATAGCGAATCGACTTCACCGGACTGCGATCCAGCCATGGCAGCAAGGCGATGATAAGGGTCGAAGCTCCCATCGCTACCACGCCCCAGAACTTCGCATCGATGCCGAACAGCGGATAGGTCACCGCGCGCAGGATCGAGTAATAGGGCGTGAAGTACCACACCGGCGCGATATGCGGCGGCGTCACCAGCGGGTCGGCCGGGAAGAAGTTGTTGTACTCGAGGAAATAGCCGCCGAACTCGGGCATGAAGAAAAGGATTACCGAGAACACCATCAGGAAGACCACGACACCGACGATATCCTTGACCGAGTAATAGGGATGGAAGGGAATGCCGTCGAGCGGAATGCCATTCGCATCTTTCTTCTTTTTGATCTCGATGCCGTCCGGATTGTTCGATCCGACTTCGTGCAAGGCGATGATGTGCGCCGCTACCAGCCCCAGCAGCACCATCGGCACCGCAATGACGTGGAAAGCGAAGAAGCGGTTGAGAGTGGCGTCGCCGACGACGAAGTCACCACGCAGCCAGAGCGAGAGATCAGGCCCGATCAACGGAATCGCCGAAAACAGGTTGACGATTACCTGCGCGCCCCAGTACGACATCTGGCCCCACGGCAACAGGTAGCCGAAGAATGCCTCGGCCATCAGCGCGAGGAAAATGATCATGCCGAATATCCAGATCAGTTCACGGGGCTTGCGGTAGGAGCCGTAGAGCATGCCGCGGAACATGTGCATGTACACGACGAAGAAGAAGGCCGAAGCCCCTGTCGAGTGCATGTAGCGGATCAGCCAGCCCCAGGGCACATCACGCATGATGTACTCGACGCTGGCAAAAGCCACCGGCACACCGGAAGCATTCAGCGACGCGTCGGGCTTGAAGTGCATGGTGAGCACAATGCCGGTAACGATCTGGATCACCAGCACCAGCATCGCCAGCGAACCAAAGAAGTACCAGAAGTTGAAGTTCTTCGGCGCGTAGTATTCGGCGAGGTGCTCTTTCCAAAGGGAAGTGAGCGGAAAGCGCTCATCGACCCAGTTCAGCGTCCCCTGCAATATGGCGTTCATCTTGCTCATCGCATCAGGCCTTCTTGTCTTCGCCAATCACGATCTTGGCATCGCCGAGATACATGTGGGGAGGGATTTCGAGATTGTCCGGCGCCGGCTTGCTCTTGTAGACACGACCGGCGAGGTCGAAGGTGGAACCATGGCATGGGCAGAAGAATCCACCTTGCCAATCAGCATCAATCCCCGATTCCGCACCCGTCTTGAACTTTTCGGACGGTGAGCAGCCAAGGTGGGTACAGATACCGACGGCAACCAGAATCTCGGGCTTGATCGAGCGGGTCTCGTTCTTCGCGTAATCTGGCTGCATGTTCTTGTCGGACTTGGGATCAGCCAGCTTGTCAGCGAGCTTTGGCAAGGATTCGAGCTGCTCCTTGGTGCGGTTAATGATCCACACCGGCTTGCCGCGCCACTCGACGGTCATCATCTGACCAGGAGCGAGTTTGCTGATATCCACTTCCACAGGCGCACCGGCCGCCTTCGCCCGTTCGGAGGGCAGCATGCTGGCCACAAACGGCACCGCCACCGCAACCCCGGCCACCCCGCCGACGGCTGCCGTGGCAACCAGCAAGCGCCGTCGACCGCAATCGACTTTATCGTCACAACTCATGGTGATAGTCCCTGAATGCTGAAATGCGAATTCGAAAACGAAGTTTCAATAAAACGGAGTTTCAGTGAAGGCTAACGTCGGTTCTATCGACGTTAAGCGCAGCGGCCGTAACTAAAAGACCGCAATTGTAGCGAATCTCGCGCCGCGATTAAAGCCCTGAACTGACCCAACTTATCGGCGCTGACCGTCGCAATGAAATAAAATGATATTAATCAGTCAGATAACCCCATCGCTCCGAAGTCGAACTATCTCTTCAGGGGGATAACCGAGGCGGCCGAGCACCTGTTCCGTATGTTCTCCCAAGGCCGGGCCGATCCAGCGCGTCCCGCCCGGCGTGAGTGACAGTTTGGGCACGATGCCGGGAATGTGAAAGTCTTTTCCATCAGGGAGTTGTGCAGTCTCCAGCATCTGCCGGACGAGAAACTGGGGATCAGTAAACATGTCAGCCGCCGAGTAAATACGGCTGGCCGGCACTTGCGCTTGTGCGGCGGTGCGCAAAACAGCCTCCTCATCGTTGCCGGCAACCCAGGCGTCGATCACGCCATAAATTTCCTCGGCCCGGGCATCGCGTCCGGCGTTGCTTCCGAGTTGCGGGTCATCTGCAAGGTCGACACGGCCGATGGCCCGCATCAGACGCTTGAAGATCGCATCGCCGTTGGCGCCGACAATCAGGTGTTTGCCATCTCGGGTGGTGTGCGTATTCGAAGGCGTAATGCCAGGCATTACATTGCCGGTCCGCTCGCGGACAAAGCCGAACACGTCGAATTCCGGCACCAGGCTTTCCATCATCGCAAACACCGCTTCGTACAAGGCGACATCGACTATCTGCCCTGTGCCGCCCTTGACCTCGCGGTGGCGCAACGCCATCAAGGCCCCCAGTGCACCCCACAGCGCCGCAATCGAGTCACCGATGGAAATACCGGTTTTCACCGGTGGCCGGTCGGCAAAGCCCGTGACATAACGCAAACCGCCCATCGACTCGCCAATGGCGCCGAAGCCGGGCTGACTGGCCATCGGCCCGGTCTGGCCGAAACCGGAGAGACGTACCATGACCAGACCCGGATTGATCGCAGACAGCGCGTCCCATCCGAGCCCGAGCTTTTCCATGACGCCGGGACGAAAGTTCTCGACCACAATATCCGCGTCGCGCACCAGTTTCCGTGCAATCTCGATGCCTTCCGGATGCTTGAGATTGAGGGTCACCGACTGCTTGTTGCGCCCTTGCACGAACCACCACAGGGATGTTTCGCCCTCCCCGGTCGGATACAGCTTGCGCCACTTGCGCAGGGGATCGCCCTCGCCCGGAGTCTCGATCTTGATCACCTCGGCGCCAAACTCGGCCAGGATGCGCGAACAGAAGGGACCGGCAATCAGGGTGCCGAACTCGACGACTTTTACACCGGCAAGAGGCTGAAGGCCTTCACTCACACGAAGTCGCGCCTCTCGCGCAGCGCCTGCGCCACTGTTGCGGCGTCGGAAAACTCCAGTTCGCCGCCCACCGGCAGTCCGCGCGCGATGCGGCTGACGGTGAGCCCGCGTGCATGCAGCAGTTCGGAGAGGTAATGCGCGGTCGCCTCGCCCTCGTTGGTGAAATTGGTGGCCAGAATCACTTCCTTGACCACGCCGTCCGCGGCGCGTGAAAACAACCGCTCGAAGGCCAGTTCCTTCGGTCCGACTCCGTCGAGCGGCGAAAGGCGACCCATCAGCACATAGTAGAGCCCGTTGTAGGCATGCGTCTGCTCCATGCTGATTGCATCGATCGGCATTTCGACGATGCACAGCTGCGACGCATCGCGACGCGACGAGAGGCAGCGTTCGCAAACCTCTGCCTCGGTAAAATTGTTGCAGCGTGCGCAGTGATGCAGCAGCTTCAATGCGGCATCGAGCGCACGCGCCAGACGATCGGCCCCACGCCGGTCCCGCTGCAGCAGGTGATAAGCCATGCGCTGCGCCGACTTGGGGCCCACCCCGGGAAGGCAGCGCAAAGCCTCGACGAGTTCGTCGAGGCTAGACGACACGTCTAGCCTCGACGAACTCATCCAAACGACAACCTCCCCCTGCCCCCCTCCCGGGGAGGGGGTTACTCGTTTGCTCGCTGCGCTCGAAATCACGGGCCACGTCCGCCACCGCCTGCACGAAATCTCTTAGAACGGCAGTTTCATTCCGGGCGGCAGATTGAGGCCAGCCGTAAAGCCGCCCATCTTTTCGGCAGTGGTCGCCTCTACGCGCCGGCTGGCATCGTTGAGCGCGGCGGCGATCAGGTCCTCCAGCATTTCCTTGTCATCCATCACCGACGGATCAATGGTGACGCGCTTGACATCATGCTTGCAGGTCATCACCACTTTCACTGCGCCGGCGCCCGACTGGCCCTCCACTTCGAGCTGCGCCAGCTGTTCCTGGGCCTTCTCCATGTTGGCCTGCATCTGCTGCGCCTGCTTCATCAATCCGGCTATGCCACCCTTCATCATTTTTCCTGCACTCCTTAAACTGGTTTGATCGTTGATTCGTCGATGCTCGCATCGAAAAGGTCCACCACGTCGCGGACGAAGGGATCTTGTTCTATCGAAGCGATGGCACGTTCCTGGCGTTCGCGATTCAGATTGCGGCTGCGCTCGGCCGGCGTTTCGGTCGCGGGTTGCGCCACATCGATTTCGAGACGAAGCGGGCGGCCGTAAAAGGCCTGCAATTCGCTTTGCAGCTTTTCCTGCTGGGGCTTGCCGAGCAGATGCTTATGCACCGGCGACAGGCGCAAGTTAATGGCCGACTCGGTGCGTTCCGACAGTTCGCAATGCTGGGCCAGTTGCTTGGCCATGCCCGTCAGGGGTAGGCGCGCCACGAGTGCATGCCAGTCTTCATCACCCGGTGCAGCTACAGTCGCCGCGGGCACAGGCGCAGGTGCTGCCGCAGCAGTTCCCGAAGGGACGCACAGCGCTGGCGCTGGCGGAACGGCGACTGGGGGCCTACTCGCGGCGGGTACCGGTGCAACGGGCGGCGCCGTGCGCACCGGCACAGCTGCTGCCGGCACTCTCACCGCCTTGGTCGCTGCGTTGACCGCACCGGCACGTTCCGGCCGAAATGCGTGCAATCTCAACAAGGCCATGACGAAGCCGGAATAGTCGTCAGGCGCCAGCGACAGTTCATCACGTCCATGAATCGCGATCTGGTAGGCCAGTTGCAGATACTCGGCATCCAGTGCCCGTGCGTAGGACGCAAGACGACCGCGCTCGGTCTCATCGAGCAAGGCCTCGGGCGCAAACTGCATCAGGGCAATACGGTGAAACAGCGTGGCCAGTTCCTGCAGGCCACCGTCGAACGACAGGCTGCGCTCATCCATCAGCCTGGCCACCTCGAGCATGGCCTGCACGTCCTGCGTAACCAAGCCATCGAGCAACGCAAACAGGTGCTCGTCGCCCACCGTGCCCAGCATGGCGCGCACGCTCTCATCCTCGACCTTGCCGGCACCGTGAGCGATCGCCTGGTCCAGCAACGACAGCGCATCGCGCATGCTGCCTGCGGCACCCTTGGCCAGATGGCGCAGCGCGGCAGGCTCGAAGGCCACGGCCTCGGCCTCCAGCACGCGCGCGAGATGGTCGACGATATGCGTCAGCGGCATTTGCTTCAGGTTGAACTGCAAACAGCGCGACAGAACCGTTACCGGGATTTTTTGCGGGTCCGTAGTGGCGAGGATGAACTTGACGTGTTCCGGAGGCTCTTCCAGTGTCTTCAACATCGCGTTGAAGGCATGCCCGGAAAGCTGGTGGACTTCGTCGATGACATAGACCTTGTAGCGGCCGATGGTCGGCGCGTAGGTGGCGCGCTCGAGCAACTGGGTCATGTCATCGACCCCGCGATTCGATGCGGCATCGAGCTCTATGTAATCGATGAAGCGGCCGCTATCTATCTCGATGCAGGCCGCACACACCCCGCAGGGAATGGAACTGACGCCGGTTTCGCAGTTCAGGGCCTTGGCCATGATGCGTGCCAGCGTGGTCTTGCCCACCCCGCGCGTGCCGGTGAAGAGATAGGCATGATGCAGTCGATTCTGGTCCAGCGCGTGGGTCAGTGCCCGCACGACATGCTCCTGCCCCACTAGGGTAGCGAATGATTTGGGGCGCCACTTGCGGGCAAGGACCTGATAGCTCATGACGCGATTTTATCAGGCCATTCAAAACAAACGGGGCAGCCTTTGCTTAAAGGCTGCCCCGCTTTTCATCAGGCCAAGACCTGTTATCCCTTGCCCGGTTCCGCAGCTTTGGGAGCCCCCTGTCCTTCGCGCTGCGGAGGGCCGCGACGGGGGCCATGGTGATGCCGGCCGGCGCTGCTGAAATGCTTGTCAGCGGCGGCTTTCTGCTCTGGCGTCAATGCGGCGTAGAGACGATTGAAGGATTCGTTGATCGACTCCATGGCCGCAAGGCGTTGTTTCATGCCGTCCTGCATCCGCGTCAAACGTTCCGGCGCAGTGACTGGCTTGTTGTCCTTCATGCGCTCGCGCATGGCCTGCATGCCCTTGCCCGCCTCTGCCTTCGACTTCTCGGCAAAAGCCTGCCACAACGGTTCCTGCTCGGCCGTGAGTTTGAGCGCGCTCTTGAGCCGGGTCAGGCGCTGGTCGACCCGGGCGCCCGGATCAATCATGCCGCCCTGCATGCCACCGCGCATCATGCCCGGCCTGCCGTCACTGCCGTAACCCGGACCCTGCGCATAGGCGACGCCGAACATGACGGCACTGGCGGTAAGAAAGCCCGCAATAATTTTTCGATTCAGATTCATGGTGTGCTCCTGTCGTGAATGCCTCATGGCAGATTGCATTTCATCCGATGGCTGTAAGCCGGATGTGACAGAGGGACGAAGTTTGTAAGGGAAGATTACGGCACGACGTCAGACGAGAAGGGGTGCGGCGAGCCTGACCCCCGGCACTTGCGGAAAACGGCTGTGGCTGCTTCCTTCCGGACCTGACCAGATTCACCACCCCGCAATGCGGGGAGACCCGCCGCAAAAGAATTTTAGCAGCTTTCGCTCCACCGCCGGCGCGCCATCAGCGACGACTCCTGTTCGCCGCTACGCCTCAACCGCCGCCGCGCTGATAGTGCAGCGTAAAGCGACGCATGAATGCATCCTGCGCGGCCTCGTCAAGGCCATCGAACGCAATCTCGACGCGATGGCGCTCGAGCCACACCATGCCGATCGTCAGCGGCGGAATCCGGGTCAGACGGACGGACCAACCCTTACCGCAGAACCTGCCGTCGATTTCACGAAGTTCCACCTCTCCGGTCGCTTGCGGCAGTAGCCGAACAAACTCTTGACGCGTTGTCGTCGCGTCATAGGCTAGGGGGAATCTCATCCGCCGGCGACGGGCGGCCAGATGGCCAGCGTTTCCCCTTCATGGAGCGTGCGGCCCGCCCGCTCGGCGGGCGGCACGAAAGTGCCGTCGATCAGCACCAGATGAACCAGTTTCTGCGGCAGAGCGAAGCGCTCGACGACCTGCGCCACCGTCGTTGCGTCATCGACTTCAAGACTGAGAGCGTTGGTCCGTTTGGCATCGACCGGAAGATAGTCCTGCAAGCTGGCAAAAAGCTTGAAGGTGATTTTCATGCCAGCTTTTCGGCCATCGCCAGGTGCGCCGACATGAACTGCGACGGATCGGCCAGCAGGCGCTCACGCCATGCACCGAGTTTCACCTTGCCCTGGATCAAGCCGCGCAGCGCACCGACATGATCCGTGAAACCGACGGTCGTCGCGCCGACCAGGCAGTCGCCTCCGAATTGCAGCGACAGGTAACGATAGTTGGCCTCATCCACCTGCTCGACGCTCTCGCCGCCCGGTTCGCCCTGCCACTGCCCGAAAGAGCACGAGATGAGGCCCATGGTATCGAGCACGTTGATGGCGAGGCTGCCGAGAAATTCGGTATCGCCCCCCGCCATGTTCATCGCAGCGATGCGCGCCTGTTCCACGGCGTTGGGCTGGATGGCATTCATCTGGAGTTTGCCGTAAAGACGATCGCGCGACTCCGCTGCATCGCCGACCGCATAGACGCCGGGCACATTCGTACGCAGGTGTTCGTCCACAACGATGCCGATGTCGACGGCGATGCCGCTGCCGGTCAGAAAATCTATGCCCGGCTTGACGCCGACGACACTCAGGTAAATATCCGCCGGCAGGGTTTCGCCCGTGGTCAGCGTTACCTTGAGCGCATCGCCGTCGCGCTCGACCCGCGCTGCCTGGGTCTTGCCCATGACGCGCACGCCCTGGGCCTCGCACCAGCGCGCGATCATCTCGCTGGCTTTGGGCGGCATCATGCGCGACACCATGCGACCGCTGCGTACGAGAACCGTCAGTTGGGCGCCGCGCGACACCAGGCCATGCATGATGATGCAGCCGACGAAGCCCGCGCCCATCTGCACGATGCGGGCGCCCGGGCGAATCTCGTCCATGATCGCGCGCGCATCGGCGAGCGTCCAGCAGGTATGCACGCCGGGCAGGTCGATGCCCTCGATGTTCTCCCTGGTCGGCACCGATCCTGTCGCTATCAGCAGGCGGTCGTAGGGGATGACACGACCGTCGGCGAGCCGCACGGCAGCTGTCGTCGTATCCACCCCAGCGGCTCGCGCCTTTTGGATGTCGATGCGCAATGCGCTGTAGTGGTCCCCGTCGTGCCTCAGGTGCGCACCGTCTTCGCCGATCCTGTCCGACAGCAGGTAGGGGATCGCCATGCGCGCGTAAGGCACCTCGCCCTCGCCATCGAGCACGGTAATGCTGGCCTCCGCATCCAGCTTTCGCAGCGCCTCTGCGGCCGTGATGCCGGCGGGGCCGGCACCGATGATGACATGTCTCATATGCTCTCCGCTGCGGTCTGCGGGACTGACATCGCCCCCTCAGGAAGTCTTCTGCGTCTGCGAAATATACGCCGTCATGAACTGGGTCGGATCCTGCATCAGTTTGTCCTTCCACGCCCCCAAACGCAGGCGGCCCTGGACCAGGCCGCGCAGCGCGCCGACATGGTCGGTGCGTCCGATGCTGGTGGCGCCCACCAGTATGTCGTCCTGGAACTGCAGGGACAGGTAGCGGAAGTTCTTCTCGTCCACCTTCTCTACGGCCTCCCCGCCTTCAACACCCCACCATTGGCCGAAGGAAGTCGAGATCATGCCCAGCGTGTCCAGTACGTTGATCGCCAGCGCCCCCTGGAAATGCGCTTCACCGCCGGCCATGTTGATCGCGGCAACGCGCGCCTGGTCGGCCGCATTCGGCTGGATGGCGTTGAGTTCGCGCTCGCCGGTATGGAAGCCGGAAGCCTCGGTGACATCACCCGCCGCAAAGATGTTGCGCACGTCGGTGCGCATGTGTTCATCGACATGAACGCCGTGGCCAACCGCGATGCCGCTGCCGGCGAGGAAAGCGACATTGGGCCTGACACCTGCGGCACAGATGACCACATCGGCCTCGACCGTGGCGCCATCGGAGAGCGTTGCCACCAGGGCCTCGCCCTTGGCAACGATCTGCGTCACGCCCGCATTCACATGCACCGTCACGCCCTTCTTTTCCACCCAGTGCCGAATCATCGTACCGGCCTTGGGCGTCATCATGCGCGGCACCATGCGGTCGCCCATCTCGACCACGGTCAGCTTCACGCCGCGGGCACAAAGCGCCTCCATGATGATGCAGCCGATGAAGCCGGCTCCGATCTGCAGCACGCGGCTGCCCGGCAATGCGCGCGCGGCAATGGCGCGAGCATCAGCCAGCGTCCAGCACGTATGCACCCCAGGCAGGTCTATGCCCGGCAGCGACGGATGCACCGGGTAGCAACCACTGGCGACCAGCAGGCGGTCGTAGCCGAGTTCGCTGTCGTCCTCGAAAACCACGGTCTGGCTTTCCGGCTCGACGCGCACCACGCGACCCTGATGCAGGTGGATGCCGTGGCGCTCATAATGATCGCCGGCCTTGCGCAGATGCGTGCCCTGATCCGGAATGCTGCCGTTCAGGAAATAGGGAATCGCCATGCGCGAATAGGGGGCCTCGGCCTCCTCGCCAATGAGCGTGATGTCGGCCTGGGGATCGTGGCGGCGCAGTGCTTCTGCGGCGACGACGCCGGCTGGGCCGTTGCCGATGATGACGTGTTTCATGACGGTGTCCTCAAAAGGAGTAACGCCAAGGCAGCCTTGCGGCCGCCTTGGCGTTGTTTGATGCCGGGCCTAGAGCCCCAGACGCGCCAGGGTTTCCTTGTCGGGCACGCCGCCCGTGTCCCAGCCGCGTAACTTGTAGTACTCCGGCACCATCTTGTCGATGCCGCTGACCAACCCCTTGGCCGGACCGGTCTTGGCCGGCTCGGTTTTCAGCCGCACCGGAAGATCGTCGTCCTTGGCGGTGAAGCCGGCGGCATTGTTGAACAGGCGCTCCATGTTCCAGATGCGCTCGCCAAGTTGTGCCAGGCGCTCGACCGACCAGCCGCCTTCCCCACCTTCACAGGCGGCGTCGATCTGCGGCGCCAGGTCGACCAGCGACCACGCAAATGTAGTGAAGATGCAGGTGCCGGAAGAATCGAAGGCGGCCGTCGCATCCTGGAAAGCCATGACCAGCGCCGGCTTTCCTTCAGTCACCAGCGGATCGGTCTTGACCGGAATGCCGAGAACTTCCGAAGCGACGGTATAGGAGCGCAGATGGCAGGCACCGCGATTGGACGTGGCGTAGGTCAGGCCCATGCCCTGTATGCCGCGCGGGTCGTAGGCCGGAAACTCCTGCCCCTTGACCGACATCGACAATTCCGGATGACCGTACTTGGCGGTCAGGCGCGCCGAGCCGAGGGCCATTTCCTTGCCGAAGCCGCGTCCCTCCGCCGTCATATGCGCAATCTCGAGTAAAGCCTGCGCCGAACCGAAGGGCGATTCGATGCCGATCTGCTCCTTGCTCAACACACCCATCGTGTACAGTTCCATCACTGCACCGACGGTGGCGCCGAAAGTGATCGGATCGAAGCCGTCTTCGTTGCAGATCATGTTGGCGACGGTCAGCGCGTCGAGGTCATCCACGCCGTCGGCGGCACCGAGCGACCACGCCGCCTCGTATTCGAGCCCACCCGTAGCGCCCCAGTACTTGGGACTGTTCTTGACGCTCCAGTGGTTCTTGTCTACCTGCGAAATGCGCCCGCAGGCAATGGTGCAGCCGAAGCACGCGGCATTGGTGATGAGGTTGGCCTTGCCGTCGGAAAGCCGCTTCTCGTGCATTGCCTCGCCGGAAATCTTGCGTGCGCCCTCGAATTGCACATCCTTGGCGTTGTGGGTGGGCAGCGCGCCCATTTCGTTGATGACGTTCATCAACACCTGGGTGCCGAACTTGGGCAGTCCCTGCCCCGTGACGGCATTGTCGGCCAGCACCTTCTTCGCCGCCGTGGTCGCCGTCATGAAAGCCTTGAAGTCGCGAATGCCGGAAACACCTACGGTGCCGCGTATCGCCACCGCCTTGAGATTCTTCGCGCCCATCACGGCACCCACGCCGGACCTGCCGGCAGCGCGGTGCAGATCGTTGACGATGCAGGAGTAGAGAACCTGATTCTCTCCGGCACGGCCGATCGAGGCCACGCGGACCTGTGGATCGTGGTGGCTGGACTTGATGATCTCCTCGGTCTCCCAGGTGGTCTTGCCCCACAGGTGGGCGGCATCGCGCAATTCGGCGACATCGTCCTGGATCGACAGATAGACAGGCTTGGGCGACTTGCCCTCGAAGATCACCATGTCCCAGCCGGCGAACTTGAGTTCCGCGCCGAAATAGCCGCCTGAATTCGAGCAGGCGATGGCACCGGTCAGCGGCCCCTTGGTGATCACCGAATAGCGGCCGCCGGTCGAAGCCATGGTGCCGGTGAGCGGTCCGGTGGCCATGATCAACTTGTTGGCCGCCGACAGCGGATCGACCTTGGGGTCGACTTCCTCGACGAAATACTTGGTGGCCAGTCCGCGCTGACCCAGGTACTGCTGCGCCCACTCCATGTTGAGGGGCTCTGACTTGCAGGTGCCCTTGCTCAGGTCAACGCGCAGGATTTTCCGTGTCCATCCCATGTCTGTCTCCTTAGGCGCTGGCGCGCGGTTGAGTGTTGGTCTTGCCGGCCCACTGGCGCATCTTGTCGAGCCCGGTCCAGTCGGCATCGACGTAGGTGATGGCAGCAGTAGGGCAGGCCGTGACGCAGGCCGGATCGCCGCCGCAGAGGTCGCACTTCTGCACTTTGCCCGTGTCGGCCACGTAGTTGACCGTGCCGAACGGACAGGCGATGGTGCATACCTTGCAGCCGACGCAGGCATCCTCGTGCACAACCTTGGCGCCAGTGACGGCATCAATGCGGATGGCATCGACCGGACAGGCATTCATGCACCAGGCTTCGGCGCACTGGGTGCAGGTGTAGGGTACCTTGCGCCCTTCGTGCTCGAAGTTGAAGACCTTGATGCGCGATTTGGAGATGTTGAACACTCCGTAGTTCTCGTAGGAACAGGCCATCTCGCATTGCAGACAGCCTGTGCATTTACTGGGGTCGATGTGCAACGATTTCTGCATGATGCCTCCTCTTTTAGTCGGTGCCGGGATATGCGAAAACGTGCCTATTCTAGGCTGCAACAAATGATGGTATTCAAACTTTCGATGCTGCGCCGCAGCACTGGCTTTACTACAGTCTCAGCCGAGCAGAAACGCGCGCACCGGAGCCACTTGCGAATCATCCATCAGCATCGGCGCATGACCAACGCCGGGCACTTCAACCAGTTGCGCGCGGGGTCCGCGCTGGCTCATTTGCACCGCCGCATCATGCGTCAGCAGATCGGATGTCGCGCCGCGCAGCAGCAATGTCGGACAGGAAATGCCATCGTAGAGCGGCCATAGTTCAATGTCCTTGCCGCCGCTGGCCGCCTGTGCTTCCCGGAATGCCTGAGCAATGCCAGGGTCGTAGACAAACTCCACCTTGCCGTCGGCGGCGGTACGCGTCACATGTACCGTCAAATGCCGCCACTGCGCATCCGAAAAGCTACCGAAGGTCGCCGAGACAACACGCACGAAAGCTTCGGCCTGCGCGATGCCGTCAAAGCGCGGCGCATTGCCCAGATACTCGCCGATGCGCGTCAGCGAAGCTGCGGCAATCACCGGCCCGATGTCATTCAGCACCAGCCTCGTGATCGGGCTTTCCGGCTGCGAGGCCAGCGCCATTCCGATCAACGCGCCCATCGAGGTGCCAAACCAATGCACGGTCTCCACATTGAGCCGCGCCAGCAGGGCTGTCATGTCAGCGCAGTATTGCGGCACGTCGTACAGCGACTTGTTGCGCAGCCAGTCACTGCGTCCGCGTCCCACCACGTCAGGGCAGACCACCCGGTAATCATCGGCCAGCGCCTGCGCCAGAAAATCAAAGTCGCGCGAGCAGCGGGTCAGGCCATGCACGCAAACCAGCACCCTCGGATTGGCCGCATCGCCCCATTCCACATAGGCCATGTGATGAAAGCCTGCCGCACTGAGACACTTCACTTTTCCTTCACGCATTTCAAAACCTCTTTTCAAAATATGCGGGCAAAGCCCGCCATCTTCAGTCACCCCCTTCCCCGGGAAGGGGGCGGGGGGATGGCCTCTAATTCCCCGACGGGGGCGCTCGCGCCCCCCTTCCATGGGAAGGGGGCCGGGGGGATGGCTGTCAACAGAGCCACGCTAAGGGTTGGGGCGGATTCCCGCCCCAACCCTTAGCGTGGCACCAGCGCCGGTTCCTGCATCGCCGCGACTTGCTCGCGCAGTTCGAGAATCCGCTCTTCCCAATAGCGATTCGTCGCGAACCACGGGAACGCCGCCGGAAAAGCCGGATCGTTCCAGCGCCTCGCCAGCCAGGCCGAATGATGCATCAGGCGCAGGGTGCGCAGGGCTTCGATCAGATGCAGTTCGCGGTCATCGAATTCGCGGAAAGTCTCATAACCGGACAGCACATGGCCGAACTGCCGCCCCATCTCTTCCGCATCACCCGAGAGCAGCATCCACAGATCCTGAATCGCCGGCCCCATGCGGGCATCGTCGAAATCGACAAAGTGAGGGCCTTCCTGCGTCCACAGCACGTTGCCGGCGTGGCAGTCACCGTGCAGCCGCAACGGCTGCACGCCACCGGCACGCTCGAAGCAGTGGCCTACTCCGTCCAGCGCCTGATCGGCAACACCCTGCCACACCGGCGCCAGTTCCGGCGGAATCACCTTGCTCGCCAGCAGCCAGTCGCGCGAAGCGATGCCGAAGCTTTGCGTGTCCAGAGTTTCCCTGACCGCGAACGGCTGGCGCGCACCCACCAGATGGATGCGCGCCATAAGCCGCCCCATCCATTCCAGTATCTGCGGCTCGCCAAATTCCGGCGCGCGACCGCCCTGCCGCGGGAAAACCGAAAAGCGGAAGCCGCCGTGAACGAACAGGGTCTGGTCATCGATGGTCAGAGGCGTCACCACCGGCAGTTCATCCGCCACCATGGCCGCGGTAAAGGCGTGTTCCTCGCCGATCTGCGCGTCGCTCCAGCGCCCCGGCCGGTAGAACTTGGCAATCACCGGTGTGCTGTCCTCGATGCCGATCTGCCAGACCCGGTTTTCGTAACTGTTGAGCGCCATCAGGCCGCCGTCGCAGCGGTAACCGACGCTTTCCAGGGCATCGAGAATGTGCTCCGGGGTCAGTCCGGCAAAAGGAATTTTGTCGCTCGGTTTCATGTCAACCGCCAGGAATGTCGGGGCGTGGATTATTCGTCCAATTCTATCTGCCGGGCGTGCCAATAGCGCCGTCGCTCCTCGCGCTCATGACGGAACGCGACGCCTGTGCGGGCCAGACCGACCCTCACCGCACCGTTGGCATCCGTGCGATGCAGCCAGGCGCCGCTCTGCACATAGCGCGCAACCACGTCTTCCCTCGGATGACCGAAGTGGTTGCGATAGCCAACCGGAAAGATCACGTCGCGCGCTGCAACAGCGGCGATGAACCCGGGCGTCGATGAGGTCCGGCTGCCATGATGCGGCGCCGTCATCACATCTGTTGCCAGATCGGCCGGATGGCGCTTGAGCATGGCGCTTTCCGAAACCGCCTCGATGTCCGAGGTTAACAACATCGACTTGCCACCCGCCGTCACGCGCAGCACGCAACTCACATCGTTGGTCTTGCGCGAAAGCAGCTCAGTACCCGGATGCAGCATGTCGAAGCGCACACCATCCCAGTTCCAGCCATCCCCATCGCGACAAGCTTCTTGCGGCACAGGCTGCGCCGACAAGGCATGCTCGAAAGGCAGCGAAGCTTTCAGGATCGCAACCGGCAGCGCCGCCAGCACCGATGCCGCACCGCCCTCGTGATCCTTGTCGGCATGGCTGATCACCATCACGTCCAGCCGGCGCACTCCCATGGCGCGCAGGTAGGGCGCAATGATGCGATTGCCGCTGTCGGCATCCGCCGAAAAGGTCGGCCCGGCGTCGAACAGCAGATCATGCGTGGCCGTCTGGACATGAATCGCCAGCCCCTGACCGACATCGAGCACGGTAACTTCCGCCGCGCCGGGTGCAGGGCGCGGGGGCGTAACCGTCAACAACGGCAGAAATGCCAGCAACCCCAGCCAGCGCGCCGGAAAGCCGCGCGGCAGCAACAACCAGACGCCGCCAGCCAGCGCCAGCAGAACTGACCAGGCCGACGGCGCCGCCTGCTGCCACATGGCCAGCGGTAGCCCGGCTAGCCAGTCGATAAATGTCATAAGCCAGACCGTGATGAGATGCGCCAGCGACAACAGCGGGTCGAGCAAGGGCAATGCGCCCGCCAGGGTCAACGGCGTGATGACGAAGCTGACAACCGGAATCGCCACCGCATTGGCCAGCGGCGAGACCAGCGAGAACTGCTGGAACAGGGCCAGCAGTGCCGGCAGCATGCCCAGCGTGACAGCCCATTGCGCACGCCCCCATTCGATCAGCCAGTGCGCCGGACCCAGCCGCCCGCTACCGATATGAAACAGCAGCGCCACTGCGCCGAAGGAAAGCCAGAAGCCGGCGGCCAGCACCGCCCAGGGATCGAGCAGCAGCACTATCAACAACGCCAGCAGCAACACGCGCGAGGCCGCCACTTCCCGGCCCCAGAGGCGGGCGGCAGCCACCACGCCAAGCATGTAGAGCGTGCGCTGCGCCGGCACGGCAAAACCGGCCAGCAGACAATAGAAGAACGCGGCGAAAAAACCGCCGACCGCCGCCGCGTGCTGCGCTGGAAGCCGCAACGGCAACATTGCCGAACGCCGCCACAGCCAGTTGATCAAGGCATAGGCCAGTCCGGCGAACATCGTGATATGTAGGCCGGATATACTCATCAGATGGGTGATCCCGGTGCGGGCAAAGGTCTGCCACAACTCGGCATCGATCGCCTGCTGGTCGCCGATCGCCAGAGCGATCAGAATCCCTGCATAGGGCGCATCGGGCAGCGCGGCGCGGAAGCGGTCGCGAACGGTTTCGCGCAGCATTTCCACCGCATACGCCGGTCGCCATACCTGCTCATCGATGCGTTCGGCACTGCGCGGACGCACATAGCCGGTGGCGCGGATGCCGCGCTCGAACAGCCAGGCTTCATAATCGAAGCCGTGCGGATTGAAGTTGCCGTGCGGCCGCTTCAGCCGCACCGTGAAGCGCCAGCGTTCGCCGGCGCGGACAGGGATCAGCGGCGACGCGTCCTCATCTGCCGCATCGCGGCTGCGATACCAGGCCAGCGATATATGCGGCGGCACGCCGGCGACGGCTTTCTCCACATCGAATTCGAAGCGCACGCCGCGCTCCAGCGCCTGCGGCAAACCTGCGACGACGCCGCTCAGCTCGATATCGCGGCCCTCGATCGCCGGCGGCAGTTCGTCCGCCAGACGCAGGTGGGCGAAGCTCGCCGCCCAGACAAAACCGAGAATCGCGCTCGCAAACACAAACATCACGGCCGCGACATATCGGACTTGCCTGCCCGAGCCTTGCAGACAGTATCGCAGTGCCAGCACCAGCAGCGCGCCAGCGCCCGACCCAGCAAGCCACGGCACGGAAGGCAGCACCGCCTGCTGCTGCAACAGCCAGACACCGCCGGCAAAAGCTAGAACAAAAAGGCGCATGGCTCACATTATGTCCCTGGCGAAGGCCGGGGACGGTATCCCCTTGTGGGATATGTCCCTGGCGAAGACCGGGGACGGTATCCCCTTGCGGGATAGACCATGCGCCCGGCATCGACAAGCACCAAACCAGAGCAGCCCAGGACACGCTCACTGCAGACTCATCGACAGTGAGAAGCGATAGGCGATAATCCGCTTGATTTCTACAGGAGCCGCCATGAGCTACGCCATTCCTCCCGCCTCGATTCCCGCCGTGCCGGTCGCCGACAGCACCGACAGCTTCCCGGTGCGGCGCATCTACTGCGTCGGCCGCAACTACGCAGCGCATGCTCGCGAGATGGGCTCCGACCCGGACCGCGATCCGCCATTCTTCTTCTGCAAGCCGGCCGATGCCGTGGTGCCGGTGGCACAGGGCAGCACCGTGGACGTGGCCTATCCGCCGGAAACGGCAAACTATCACCATGAAGTGGAACTTGTGGTGGCCATCGGCAAGGGCGGCAGATACATCTCCATCGATTCAGCCAACGACCATGTCTGGGGTTATGCCGTCGGCTTCGACATGACCCGGCGCGACCTTCAGTTCGCCCTGCGCGACAAGGGCCGGCCATGGGAACTGGGCAAGGCCTTCGACCAGTCGGCACCGATCGGGCCGATTGTTCCCGCCAGCCGCAGCGGTCACCCGACGGCCGGCAAAGTCTGGCTCACGGTGAACGGCAAGACGAAGCAGGAAGGCGACCTGGCCGACCTGATCTGGTCGGTGCCGGAAACCATCGCCCACCTTTCGAAGTATTTCGAGCTCCTGCCCGGCGACCTGATTTTTACCGGCACGCCAGAGGGTGTCGGCCCGGTCGTCAGGGGCGACCTGGTAAGCGGTGGCGTGGAGGGATTTGGCGAACTATCGATCCGCATCGCCTGAGCCAGAACGAATATCGACGCGGCCCGCGCATCCGTTAGAATCCCGGCATGCGCCGCAAGCTCCGCAAGCTCCTTCCCGACCATGAAGCGATTCGAACCAACCGCTGGCTCGCACCATTTGAAAACACCTTGCTGCATCCGCGACTGTGGCATCTCAACCGCCATTCAGCCGCCGGCGCGGTGGCGGCTGGCATGTTCTGCGGACTGATCCCGGGCCCGTTCCAGATGCTGGGTGCGGCAATCTGCGCGGTGATCTTCCGCGTCAATCTGCCCCTGGCTCTGCTGACTACGCTCTACACCAACCCCTTCACCATCGTGCCGCTCTATATCGTCGCCTTTGCCCTCGGGCAATGGGCGCTGCCGGGCGAACACCAGCATTTTGTTGCGCCACCCGAGCCGGGCGAAGGTGGCATGATCGAATGGATGCACGCAGTGATCGACTGGATGATCGGCCTCGGTACGCCGCTGGCCCTGGGCCTGGTGCTGCTTGCCTCGGGTCTTGCCGTCGCCGGCTATTTTGCGGTTCGGCTGGCCTGGCGGATTTATCTGATACGCGCCTGGCACCAGCGCAGTCAGCGGCTTGCGTCATGAACTACGACAGAAACACCGACGACGTCCTGCGCCGCGCACGGCATTCGATTGTCGTCGCCCTGACTGCCTTTTCCGTCGTCATGGTGGCGGGGACGTTTGGCTACAAGCAATTCGCCGGCGCCGACGCCACCTGGTTCGATGCTCTTTACATGACGTTCCTGATGGTTGCCACCATCGGCTACGGGGCCGGCGTGGACATCTATCACCACCCGGAACGGGAGCTATTCACAATGGCGGTGGCCTTTTCCGGCATCGGCATCATGACCTACTTCTTTTCGAGCGTAACGGCGCTGGTGCTGGCCAGTGACTTTGACAAATCAATGCGGAGACGACGCATGGACAAAATGATGAAGAAAGTTCACGGCCACTACATCCTGTGCGGCTTTGGCCGCGTCGGACGCAACGTAGCCGCCGAACTGGAAGCCACCAACCATCACTACGTCGCCATCGACGAAAACCTGGAACTGCTGGAATCGCACGCTGACAAGAAGCCCGGCATGCTCTATCTCCAGGGCGATGCCTCCGACGATGACCTGCTGATCAGCGCCAACCTCGAGGAAGCCAAGGGTGTTTTTGCGGTAACCGGGGACGACAGCCGCAACCTGATGATCAGCCTGACCGCCAAGCAGATCAATCCCGCTGCGCGGGTAGTGGCCCGCTGCAACGACCTGCGCAATGTGGAAAAAATGCGCAAGGCCGGCGCCGATTCGATCGTCTCGCCGAACTTCACGGGCGGCATGCGCATCGCCTCGGCGATGCTGCGACCCCATGTCGTATCCTTCCTTGATGAAATGCTGCGCTCGGTACACAAGTTGCGCGTCGAGGAAGTGGTGGTGCCCACCGATTTCGAACCGCGTCCACTGGCAACCCTGCGCCGGCTGCGCAGCGACAACTATGTGTTGCTGGCGGTGCGCACTCGCGGCGACTGGGAGTTCAATCCACGCAGCGATTTCATCTTGCACCCGGGCTTCACGCTGATTGCCATGGCCTCACCGCACGGCCGGATCGAACTCGAACGCGCCCTGGAAGGGACGAACACGGACGACACCGAATAGCCGGTACTGAAAAGAATTTCCCGGCAGAACCGGGAAGATCGCGTAATGGAAGCCTGTCGATCAGCAATAATTCAAGTCAGCACGCCGTCCACCAGGCGCATCACCCGGGCGGCCCGCGCCGCAAGGTCCATGTCATGGGTCACCAGCACCAGCGCCGTCGCGTTCTCGCTGCAGAGATCGAGCAGCAGGCCGAACACTGCGTTGGCCGCACCGCGGTCCAGGTTGCCGGTCGGCTCATCGGCCAGCAGGCAAGCCGGCAGGGTGACCAGGGCACGGGCCACCGCCACCCGCTGACGCTCACCGCCGGACAACTCACCCGGCCGATGACGCAGCCGGTGTCCCAGACCGACCTTATCCAGCACCTCCGTCGCCTGCTGTTCGGCCTCGGCGCGCGGCATGCGCCGGATCAACAGCGGCATGGCCACGTTTTCCACGGCCGTGAATTCCATCAGCAGGTGGTGGAACTGATAGACGAAGCCCAGCGACTTGTTGCGCAACTGCCCACGCTCCGCCTCGCCGACCTGCGCCAGGTCCCTGTCGTACAGCCAGACCGTGCCCGCGGTCGGCTTGTCCAGTCCGCCCAGCAGATGCAGCAGCGTGCTCTTGCCCGAGCCGCTGGCGCCGACAATCGCCACCGTATCGCCGCCCCCGACTTTCAGGTCGACCCCGGTAAGAACCGGCACGTCCGTCTGGCCCTGATGGAATATCTTGCTCAGGCCGCGGCACTCCAGAACAGTCGCGCCGCCGGGCCGCCCCAAGGCGCGGCCGTCGTCCCTCCCGGAGCCGCACAGCGGCGAACCATCGTCACCCCCTTCCTCGGGAAGGGGGCAGGGGGAAAGGCTCTGGTTGTCATTCATAGCGCAGCGCCTCCGCCGGTTGCGTGCGCGAGGCGCGCCAGCTCGGATACAGCGTCGCCAGCAGCGTGAGGACGAAAGACACCACGCTGATGGTGCCGACATCCGACCAATGCAGGTCGGACGGCAGTTCGCTGATGTAATACACGTCCTTGGCCAGAAACTGCATGCCCAGCAGATGTTCGAGCGCCGGCACCACGACATCGATATTCAGCGCCAGGGCCACCCCCCCCGCAACGCCGGCGGCCAGCCCCACCGCACCGATCAAGGTGCCCTGCACGATGAATATGGCCATGATGCTCCGCGGGCTGGCGCCCAGCGTGCGCAGGATGGCAATGTCGGCGCGCTTGTCGGTGACGGCCATGACCAGGGTGGACACGATGTTGAAGGCGGCGACGGCGACGATCAGCAGCAGGATCAGGAACATCATGCGTTTTTCGATTTCGACGGCGCGAAAGAAGTTGGCGTGGCTGCGCGTCCAGTCGCTGACCCAGGCATCGGCATCGAGAAAACGCAGCAGTTCGCGGCCGATCTGCGGCGCCGCAAACAGGTCATCCACCTTGAGACGCACGCCGGATACCCGATCGTCCATGCGATAGAGCTTTTGCGCGTCGCTCATGTGGATCAGCGCCAGGCCGGAATCGAACTCGAACATGCCGGCTTCGAAGATGCCCACCACGCGGAACTGTTTGACGCGCGGCAGGATCGCCGCCGGCGTCACCAGGCCCTGCGGCGCGAGCAGCGTGACCTTGTCGCCGGTCCTTGCCCGCAGTGCGCGCGCCAGTTCGCCGCCGAGCACGATGCCGAACTCGCCGGGCATCAATTGGCCAAGCTTGCCCGATTTCATGTGACGGGCGAAGTCGGCGACCTTGTCTTCGGCTTCGGGCAGGATGCCGCGCACCATGACGCCGCGCACCTGGCCGTCGAAACTCAGCATGCCCTGCGCCTGCACGTAGGGTGCCGCAGCCTTCACCCGCGGATGCCGCGCCGCGCCCTGCATGACCTTGGCCCAATCGGCGATCTCGCCGCTTTCGCTGCTGATCTGGACATGCGAGACGACACCCAGAATGCGCTCGCGCAGTTCCTTCTGAAAGCCATTCATGACCGACAGCACGACGATCAGCGCCGCCACCCCAAGCGCCAGGCCGAGCATGGAAATCAGCGCGATAAAGGAAATGAAGCGATTGGCCGCGCCTTCGCGCGGCTGGGCGCGCGTGTAGCGCAGTCCGATGAGGAGTTCGTAGGTCATGCGCTTTTTCGGCTATCCGGATTCCGTGAGTGAAAATTCATTGTGCCGCGTACAAATGCCATTGACTTGCTGTCCATAACCAACCGACTGACTCCTTCGTGCCCATTGCGGACGTGACAACTTCCCGAAAGCGGACATCAAATTCGGCCTTCGAATCGCTACGGCGTCATTAAACGAGAGGCTTCTTTCCGACGACAACCAAGATCGGAACGGCGAAGCGTATCTCGCCTCCGACCGAGTGAACATTGATGCCCATCTGATCGACGTTGAGGTCCGCGCGAAACATTTCGCGAATCCTCTCATCATCTCCAGGATTGGGAAATGAGGCTTTCAGTTGCTGCTCCATTTCCCCATCCACCCTGTACCGCCCTGTACAGATGTCTATGAGGCCAGAATCTGCAAGTATCGAATCCATCTCTGCAAAGTCTAGTGCATGCACATGTGACGGATCGCGAAGCTTCTCCAATCGATCATAGGCATCCGCCTTCTCCGGCAGTTGCACGACATCCGCGATCAAGACTCTGCCACCAGGTCGGCAAACCCGGATCATTTCCCTCAAGACAAGGGCCGGTTGAAGAAAGTGGTGGAACGAATAACGAGTCAATACAACCGAAAACTGGTTATCAGCAAAGGGCAGTGGCAAGACATCCCCAACCTGCCATTCCAAGTTGCCCAGATTCCCTGCCTTCTGGCGTTCCTTTGCCTGTTCAATCATCTTTGGTGTGATATCGATGCCGATGACGCGCTGGGCAAGTCGAGCGAATTCACATGCGACAAGTCCAGGGCCACACGCCACATCCAATACCAAGTCCGCTGGAGAAACTCCCGACATTTCAATCAACATGTTCATTGATTGGGAATGTCCTGGCAGTTCAGCAAATGGAATTGCTTGTTGTGAAAACTGGGAGACAATCGTCTGATTATGAGATGGGCCGGTCGATTGCATTCAGAACTCCAGTTGGCTCAATGTCGGTCATGAGATTTTACTGACCATTCCACGGAAACGTTAGCTCTTGGCCATTATGCGAATTGGAAGGATACCGTTGGCGGCCGCTTATGGCCGTTCAGCGCACATCATTTCAAGTTAGATCGCCAACAATATCTGCTCCGCCACCGCACGGACTTCCTTCTTTCGCCCATGCCCAGGTAGCGGCATATCTTGAACTTCGATGAGCCCGGCTTTTTCCAGTTCATCGATATCTCGCTTGACCGCGCTACGATCACGACGCAGTCGCTCCGCAAGCTCGGTGATTGACCCGGCAGCACTCTGACGAATCTCTCTGAACAGCGCCAACTTCGCTGTGGTGATCAGGCGCGCCATATCTTCCGGATCTTCAAAAGCGATAATGTGCTCCGGGGGAATTGTCTTGCCCTGATCGGCGAGTTTGGCCACTACCTTTCCGCGCTTGAAAAAGTCGGCCGGACCCTCCACCTTAATCACGGTTCTCATTTCTTGCCCTTTCTGCTGAACGCCAACCACTCCGCTTCGAAACGCTCTTCGATATTGCCGAAACTTTTAAATTCCACGGTCTCCACCTTGCCCTTGTAATGCCGGTGATGAACTCCGTGGGCATTGTCGTAACCAAGCACCCGTCCGTTGTCGCCCTGAAAAATGTCGTGGTTGATATACGCCAGGTTGTAACGGACTACCTTGCCCTTGCTATCCACCCAAACCTCTCGCCTCAGAATCCCGTTACCCCGCTTCTTTGCTAAACGGGTTGATAAATCCTGGACCTTCTGTGATTTGGACTCAGCCATGACGAATTATATCGCCCCTGTAAACAGGGTACAACGTCGCAACGTGCTTGCGTCGCATGCGGTGCCACTGCCGGATCGCTCAGGGCTCGCCGGCATTGTCACCTGTCGTCCCAGCACCGCGCATGGCTGGGCGGGTGGCCCATGTTAACATTCGGCCATGCTGACGCTCATCGTGCCTGGCCTCATCTGGACGCGCCAGGCGCTCGCCGATCTCACTTACGATCTGCCTTTGCCCGCCTTCACTGCCCTTCTTGGAAGAGGTCGGCTAAGTCGCCGCCCGCCCCAAAGCACTGCCGCGGCCCTGGCCGAAATCTGCGCGCTGGATGCTCCGCTGCCTGCGGCAGCCTTGCGCCGGCTGGCCTTGCGCGAACACCCGGGAAACCACGACTGGCTTTGCCTCGATCCGGTCAGGTTGCGCTTCGCGGACCGCACGCTGGTTGTCGATGATCCGCAGCAACTGGAACTGAGCGGCGAAGAATCGGCCGCGCTCGCCGTGGCGCTGGCACCGGTTCTTGCCGCACTTGGCGAACTTGAAGTTCTCTCGCCTCACACCTGGAACCTGCGACTGTCGGCCGCCGCTCCGGCATTCCAGTCCCTGCCCGACGCGGTCGGTCGAGCGGCCTCCCCGCTACCGCTCGACGCCGCCTATGCCGCGTGGCGCCATGCCATCAGCGAGGCGCAGGTGCTGCTGCATGCCCACCCGGTGAATCAGGCACGGGAAGCCGCCGGGAAGCCGCTGGTGAATTCGCTCTGGCCCTGGGGCGGCGGTCGTCTGCCGGAATTTGACAACCACGCATGTGCCACCACGCACGACGCACTCTGGAGCGACGACCCTGTCGCGCAAGGCATGGCCCGGCTGCTGCAGATTGACCACTCTGCGCTGCCGACCGGTTTTGGCAGCACGAATGCCCGCGCCCCGGTGGCCGTGTTTGATGCACTGGAACATCCTTCACGCACCGGCGATGCGCTGCTCTGGCGTGAGCAACTGGAGCGCTTCGAAGCCGACTGGCTGACGCCGGCACTCGGTGCGCTGCGCACTGACCGACTCGACGCCCTGCGACTGCTCGCTCCCGGCGACCTCGCCGCCGCCGAACTGAACGTCAGCCGCCGTGATTTGTGGAAGTTCTGGCGCAAACCGGGCGCACTGGCTGAAATGGCGCCGCCATGACAAACGGGACTCGCATTACCATCCGCGACGTTCCGCCGCGCGCCACCTGGACCCTCGAACAGGGCGGCGTGCATCCTCTGCTGGCCAGGCTCTACGCCGCGCGCGGCATCCGCGGCATGGAAGAACTCGACACTCGCAGCAGCGCCCTGCTCTCTCCGGAAAAACTCAAGGGTGCGCGCGAGGCGGCGACACTGCTGGCCGATAGCATTGCCGCCGGCCGCAAGATCCTGATCGTGGCCGACTACGACTGCGATGGCGCTACCGGCTGTTCGGTCGGCCTGCGCGCGCTGCGCATGATGGGCGCCACAGTCGATTACCTGGTGCCCGACCGCTTCACGCTTGGCTACGGACTCTCGGTGGAAGTGGCGCAACTGGCGGCTGCACGAAAGCCTGATCTGGTGGTGACGGTTGACAACGGCATCGCCAGTGTCGAAGGCGTGGCGGAACTGAAGCGCCTCGGCATTGCGACGCTGATTACCGATCACCACCTGCCGGGCAATGAGTTGCCCGACGCGGACGTGATCGTGAACCCCAACCAGCCGGGCTGTGACTTTCCGAGCAAGGCGCTGGCCGGCGTCGGCGTGATGTTCTACGTTGCGCTGGCCTTGCGCGCCGAACTGCGCCGCCGTGGCGCCTGGGCCGTGCAGCCGGAGCCGAATCTGGCCGGCCTGCTTGACCTGGTCGCACTGGGCACCGTGGCCGACGTGGTGCCGCTCGACCGCAACAACCGCATCCTGGTCGCCCAGGGTCTGGCGCGCATCCGCGGCGGGCAGATGCAGGCCGGAATTGCCGCGCTGTTTGCCGTCGCCGGCCGCGAACCGGGCCGCGCCGCCACCTTCGATCTCGGCTTCGCCCTCGGCCCGCGCCTCAACGCCGCCGGGCGTCTGGCCGACATGTCGCTGGGCATCGAGTGCCTGGTCATCGACGACCCCGGTCGCGCCATGAACATCGCCCAGCAACTGGACGCCATCAATCGCGAGCGGCGGGTCATCGAAGCCGGCATGCGCGAGGACGCCGAACTCCTGCTGGCCTCGCTCGACCCCGGCACCCGCGCCAGCCTGACGCTGTTCGACCCCGCCTGGCATCAGGGCGTGATCGGCATCCTCGCCGGCCGCGTCAAGGAGAAGCTGCACCGTCCGACCTTTGCCTTCGCCCGCGGTAACGCCGATGAGTTGAAAGCCTCCGGCCGTTCGATACCCGGGCTGCATCTGCGCGACGCGCTGGATCTGGTGGCCAAGCGCCATCCCGGTTTGCTGCTGCGCTTCGGTGGCCACGCCGCCGCGGCCGGATTGACGCTTAACGCAGGCCGCCTGGTCGAATTCGAGGCGGCCTTCGAAAAGGTCTGCCGCGAACTGCTCTCCCCGGCAGACCTCTCGCGCACGCTGGAAACCGATGGCCCGCTCGAATCCGGCTATTTTTCGCTCGACGCGGTACGTCTGATGCAACAGGAAGTCTGGGGTCAGGCTTTCCCCGCTCCGGTATTCGCCGACAGCTTCGATGTTCTCAGTCAGCGGGTGCTGAAAGAAAAGCATCTCAAGCTCAAGCTGCAAAAAGGCAGCCAGCGCTTCGACGCCATCCAGTTCAATTTCGCCGACGAGTTTGTCAACGGCGCACCGGACCGCATCCGAGCCGCCTTCCGCGTCGATATCAATGAATGGAATGGCACGCAGGCCGTGCAGCTGATGCTGGAACACTTCGAACCGGCCTGAAGCGCATTGCCGTGATGCGTTAGCCGGTTACTACCTGCACCCTCTTCGCCACTGCGAGAATGGCTGACGGGCATGCCGGTGCATGTCCCCTACAACAAGGAGAGAGACATGGCAGCCAAGAAGATACTGATGCTGGTCGGCGATTACGTCGAGGATTATGAAGTGATGGTGCCCTTCCAGGCCCTGCTGGCGGTTGGCCACAACGTGCATGCGGTGTGCCCCGACAAAAAGGCCGGCGACAGCGTCGCCACGGCGATCCACGATTTCGAGGGACAGCAGACCTATTCGGAAAAGCGCGGCCACAACTTTGCGCTGAACGCCAGCTTTGCCGACATCAAGGCCGAAAACTACGACGCACTGGTGATCCCCGGCGGTCGCGCGCCGGAATACCTGCGCCTGAATCCTGCAGTGCTCGACATCGTGCGTCACTTCTTCAGCGCCGGCAAACCGGTGGCCGCGATCTGCCACGGCGCACAGATCCTGGCCGCCGCCGGCGTGCTCAAGAGCCGCCGCTGCTCGGCCTACCCCGCCTGCAGCGCAGAGGTCGTGCTGGCCGAGGGAAAGTTCGCCGAGATCGCCATCGACGCCGCGGTCACCGATGGCAATCTGGTCACGGCACCCGCCTGGCCGGCGCATCCGGCCTGGATTGGACAGTTCCTCAAGTTGCTCGGCACCCGCATCGAACTCTGACACTTCCGCCCGCCGCAGCAAGAGTGCTACATTGCGCGGCGGGGATGCGTCTGCATCCACGTCGACTTCGAGGAGAACAAGCGATGTGCAAGATTTTCATCAGCGCCGACCCCGAGCTGTATCGCTGCCGCTCCCGTTCCCTGAGGCTCTCCGGCGTCGCCACCAGCATCCGCCTGGAAAACCTGTTCTGGCAGGTGCTGGAGGAAATCGGCGCCCGCGACGGCCTCAGCGTGGCGCAACTGATCACCCGCCTCTACGACGAACTGGCCGAGGCCGGCGGCCAGGGTGCCAACGACAGCGCCAACTTCAGCTCCTTCCTGCGCGTCAGTTGCGGCCGCTATCTGGCCTTGCAGGTCTCCGGGCACATTCCTGCCGATACCGAAGTACCGATCCGCTCGCTTGACGCCGACTGGGTGCTGGCAGGAGAAAAGAGGCCGCATTCGGGCACTTTCGGCAGCCCGCTGCACCGCCCGGGAATGACGCAAGCGGCGCGTTAGTCCGACAGGCGGCGGGCCAGCGCCGTATAATCGCGGCCCTTCGCATCAATCTCCCTGCCGCCGTGTCCCAGCTCGAACTCGAAACCGCCCGTCGCCGCACCTTTGCCATCATTTCCCACCCGGACGCGGGCAAAACCACGCTGACCGAAAAGCTGTTGTGGTTCGGCGGCGCCATCCAGGTCGCCGGCGAGGTCCGCGCGCGCAAGGCTTCGCGCCACGCCACCTCGGACTGGATGGAACTCGAAAAGCAGCGCGGCATCTCGGTCACCAGTTCGGTGATGCAGTTCCCCTACCGCGAGTGCATGATCAACCTGCTCGATACGCCGGGCCACGAGGACTTCTCCGAAGATACCTACCGCACCCTGACCGCGGTCGATTCGGCAGTGATGGTGATCGATTCGGTGAACGGCGTCGAGGCGCAGACCATCAAGCTGCTGAACGTCTGCCGCCTGCGCGATACGCCGATCCTGACCTTCATCAACAAGCTCGACCGCGAGGGACGGCCGCCGATTGAACTGCTCGACGAAATCGAGTCCGTTCTCGAAATCCAGTGCGCACCGATGACCTGGCCGATCAGCATGGGCAAGCGCTTTCGTGGCGTGTACCACCTCTACGACGACAGCATCAGCTTCTTCGACCCGCAGGCCGAGAAAGGCACTGCCGAAGTCATCAAGGGCCTGCACAACCCGCGGCTCGATGAACTGATCCCGGACCAGGCGGAAGAATTGCGCATGGAAGTCGAACTGGTGCGCGGCGCCTCCCACACCTTCGACCGCGAGGCCTATCTGGCCGGCAAGCAGACCCCGGTGTTCTTCGGCTCGGCGATCAACAACTTCGGCGTGCAGTCCCTGCTCGACGCGGTAGTCGACCTGTCGCCGCCGCCGCAGCCGCGCGACACCGAAACCCGCAGCGTGCAACCGGACGAGCCGAAATTCACCGGCTTCGTGTTCAAGATCCAGGCCAACATGGACCCCAAGCACCGCGACCGCATCGCTTTCGTCCGCGTCTGCTCGGGCAAGTTCGAGCGCGGCATCAAGCTGCGGCAGCGCTCGACCGGCAAGACCCTGTCGGTGAACAACGCCATCACCTTCATGGCGCAGGATCGCAACACCACCGACGAAGCCTGGCCGGGCGACATCATTGGCATCCCGAATCACGGCACGGTGCTGCTCGGCGACGCCTTCAGCGAAGGCGAGGACCTCAAGTTCACCGGCATTCCCTGCTTTGCGCCCGAACACTTCCGTCGCGCACAGATTCGCAATCCGATGAAAATGAAGCAGTTGCAGAAAGGCTTGCAGCAACTGGCCGAAGAAGGCGCAACGCAACTCTTCAAACCGATCCACAGCAACGACCTGATCCTCGGCGCAGTGGGCACGCTACAGTTCGACGTGGTCGCCCATCGGCTGGAATTCGAGTATGGCGTGGATTGCATGTTCGAGCCCTACCCGGTCGCCACGGCGCGCTGGCTGCGCGGCGACGACCTGGCGATCCGCGCCCTGGCCGACAAGGCCGGCGTCAATGTGGCGCTCGACGGCGCCGGCGATTACGTCTATCTGGCGCCCAACCGCGTCAATCTGTCGATGACCCAGGAGCGCCATCCGGAAGTGAGCTTCCTCGAAACCCGCGAGATTCACTAGGCCCTGTTTCTGACCCGGCAAACAGCGGACGCGTCAATACACCCCTCTGGCATTGAGGAATGCGCCGTACTCGCGATCCTGGTCGACGATATGCCGCACCAGCCAGGATTCAAAGAAACGGATGAATACCGCCTTGTCGGTCACCTCTCCGACCAGTACCCGCGTCGCATAATCGGTCACCTGGCCAACCAGGCTGGCGTGTCGCAGGCAATGGTCGGCGGCTTCGGGATAGCGGTAGAGCGCCATCAGCTTCTCCTCTGCGGCGCAGTGATAGCGCGTGTAATCGGCCAGCGCATCGAATGCATCGGCAAGTGCCGCCTGGTCGGCATCCGGGTGCAGAAGCTCGGCGATCACGTTGGCGATCTCGATCAGGCGCTTGTGCTGAAGATCCATGTGGGCCACATGGATCGAGAGGTCATCGTTCCAGATGATTCCTGCCGCGGAATCGGAGTCGCAGGCAAAGCGCGCGGCTCGCTGCTGGCAGTTCTCGAACAGCTTCCAGCGCAGGATCGGGACGTCCTGCAGAACTTCCCCGGGGATCTGCACCACTGCCGTTTCCTCCAGAACGTGGATGCGGAACAGGCACGGAGCATTGAACACCGCCGCTTCTTCACCAAAAAAATCCCGCTCCCGGAGAACATCCACGACCTTGCGGCCGACCCGGCGCTCGACTCGACCGGAGCGAATGATGCTGAACAGCGAAAGATCCTGGCCGATGACGGCGTCGCCAGGTCGAAAGCGCCTCTCCGATGCACTGTCGATGATGCGTCCGAGCACGGCGACCGGGAGGCCTTCGCCGAACAGGTTCGTGGTATCGAGAAAGGCGTTCAGATCCGCGGCGCGTCGCACCCGATCAAGCAAGCCGTTGCGCTTCACCACGGCGGCAAAAAGACCTGCCGGCAGCCGCAGCACCCGCACAAAGGATGATGCGCGATAGGTGTGCCGTGACGTCCGGTTGTCGATCATGGCGCTGCCGCCGATCAGCGAACCGACCGGCAGGCTGCCAAACAGCTTGTCGCGGGTACGCAGCTTTTCCACCAGGCCGCTGACCAGCAGCAATACTTCGTGGGGCGTGCCACCTTCCTTGAGGACGATGGAACCGGGGTTGATTTCCATCATGGGATGGTTGACCAGCATGCGCATGTCGTGCAGCGGCACCCCTGGCAGATGGGCCTGCAGATAGCCGAAAGCGAGATGGCGCAAGCCATCGGACTGGCCCGCCACCAGTACATCGACACTCCCGAATGCCGCGCTGGAACCGATCTCTTTCTCTTCCGGCGTCAATTCGCTGGCGCGATGGGCGAGGAGAATCTGGGCGGATGCGTCGTCGCGAAAATCCATGGCGCACCCATGGATCATGCCGCCGCCGATATCGATCTTCTTCAGGTCGGCCGCCACCATGTATGCCGTGCGGATGTTCTCGAACGCCTCCCGGCTCAGCCCCGGCGCCTCATCCTCAGCGGTGACCATGCCCTCCAGCACATCGAGCGAAACGATGTCGGCAAAATGGGCGTAGCTGCGATAGCCATCTCCCCACAGGGTGCGAAACACCAGGATGTTGGCTTCGACCGGATGCGGCGAAAAGACCGGCATCACCTCGAGGCCCTCGATATCGTTCCAGTTGTCGACAGCCAGATCGCAAACCTCGAAATAATCTCCGAAACGCTCTTCCTCGACTCCCAGCAGGGCGGCCAGCTTCTTTGCCGTCGAGGCCCGCACCAGCGGCGTCGCAAAGTAGCGGATGCGCCGACCGGTGCGCATCAGCGCCGTCAGGCCGGCAAAGTGGTCATCATGCGCATGCGTGTGGAAAATGCCGTCGACCTGGTCGATGCCGATGCCCAGCGCCGCCATGGTGTGTGCCAGCTGCGGGCCGGCGTCAATCATGTAGATACGCCCCTGATGGGTGATGATGCTCGACATGCAGGGTCGATTGACGTCCCAGCCGTCGCCCTCGCCCGAGTGAATGACAGAAAAATACTCCGGCTTGAAGCGGTGATAGCCCAGCGGGTAGGCGCACTGATAGCTGTCGCCGGGCCTCAGATTGAGGTCGACCGTGACCGTCTCGCCGCGAAAACCGAACTCGAACACATTGGGTCGCAAGCGGCGCAGGCCGACTCCGTCCGCAAGTTCCAGCCTGCCCTCGCCAAGCACCCGGGTATCGAGAAAATCGCCGGTCGGTCGAATGCGGCCAAATGCGAAGCGAAGCTTCAGGCGCATCATCGCGACGGCCTGCTCGGCTGATGCGCCCGCCTGGATGATTTCCTCGCGCGACACGAGGCCGTAATTTCCCCGGTAGATGTAGCGCATCTGGGAATCGACCTGCTCGGTGGAACCAATCAGTATCGGTTTGCGCCCGGTATTGTTTGGATGCCCCGGAATGATCAGACCCTGCTTGTAGAGCATCTGCAACACGGGAAATTCGGCCAGATTGGCAAACTCTCCGTTTTGCAGCGAATGGTCCGACAGCAGGATCGCATTGGGCCCGGTTTCGCAGGCGACGCCATTGACCTCGTGCGGCAGGATCAGTCCGCGCTTGGCCAGATGCTTGACCGCATCCGCCGGGCAACCGCAGAGGATGCGCAAGCCTGCAGCAGGGATATCCACCCACTGAATCCCGTACGCGACATCAATCTTGTGAATTTCCGGCACCGCCCCTGCTCCAAATTACCCGCCAAGGGTTACCATTTTGCTTCATAACGCGGCATCGGAACACGGAATACTCCAACAGGGCGACGGATGAAGGACTGCCGAATTCTCGCCCTCCCGAATGCCTACCGACACGCTGGCCTCGATCGCCTTCCATACCATGGGTCAACCATTCTCTTGTGAAGAACCGGCCATGGAGAAGTAGACTGCCAATCCCGGGATGTGTGGAGTGATCGACATGAAGATTGCGGTAATGGGTGCCGGCGCGGTCGGCTGCTACTACGGCGGAATGCTGGCCCGCGCAGGCCATGCAGTGGTTCTGATCGGACGGCTGCAGCATGTGGCGGCCGTGCGCCGCGACGGCCTGTTCATGGACACGCAGTCGTTCCAGGAACATGTGCCGCTGCAGGCCAGCCCCGACGCCAGCGGCGTACAGGGCGCGAAGCTGGTGCTCTGCTGCGTCAAGTCGACCGATACCGAAAACGCGGCTGCGGAGATGGGACCGCATCTCGATCCCGACGCGGTGCTACTGAGTTTGCAGAATGGCGTAGACAATGCCGAGCGGCTGCAAGCCCTGCTGCGGCAGGAGGTCCTTCCGGCGGTCGTCTACGTCGCCACGGAAATGGTCGGGCCAGGCCACGTCAAGCACCATGGACGGGGAGAACTGGTCATCGGACCATCGGCCACCAGCGAAGAGTTGGCAAAGCTGTTTGCCGACGCCGACATACCGGTGGAAATCTCCGACAACGTGGCAGGCGCACTTTGGGCCAAGTTGATCCTTAATTGCGCCTACAACGCCCTGTCCGCAATTACGCAAATGCCATACGGGCGCCTGGTGCAGGGTGAAGGCGTGGAGAATGTGATGCGCGACGTGATGCAGGAATGCCTTGCCGTTGCAAAAGGCGCAGGGGTGACCGTGCCCGGGGACATGTGGCAAGCCGTACAGCGCATCGCGCAAACCATGGCCGGCCAGCTTTCCTCGACCGCCCAGGACCTCGCGCGCGGCAAACCCAGCGAGATCGACCATCTCAACGGCTTTGTGCTGCGCAAGGGTGAGGCGCTGGGTATCGCTACGCCCGTCAATCGCGTCCTGCACACCGTGGTGAAACTGCTCGAAGCCCGGTCGGCGATTTCCCGGTAGCAGAAGTGGATGGCGCACGGATCTGCCGCATTGGGCAGATCCGCATTTCCTCGCCGTCAGTTTTTCGCCGCAGCCAATACCGCGTTGAAGGTCGCGCTCGGGCGCATGACCGCCTCCGCTTTTGCCGGGTCGAGGAGGAAGTAGCCGCCGATATCCACCGGCTTGCCCTGCAAGGACTTCAACTCGTCGGCGATCTTCTGCTCATTGTCGGCCAGCGCTTTCGCCATGGGCGCAAAATGGGCCTTGAGTTGCGGATCCTCGTTCTGCTCGGCAAGTGCCTGCGCCCAATACAGCGCCAGATATAACTGGCTGCCTCGGTTATCGATCTCTCCGGTACGAATCGACGGGCCCTTTCTGTTGTCGAGAAGTTTGCCGGTGGCATCGTCGAGTGCCTTGGCCAGAATTTTCGCTTTGACATTGCCGGTCTTGATGCTGAGATCTTCCAGCGATACGCCCAGAGCGAGGAATTCGCCGAGCGAGTCCCAGCGCAGGTGATTTTCCTGAACCAGTTGCTGGACATGCTTCGGCGCCGAGCCGCCGGCTCCGGTTTCATACATGCCGCCACCCGCCATCAGCGGCACGATGGAGAGCATCTTGGCACTGGTGCCCAGTTCCATGATCGGGAACAGGTCGGTCAGGTAGTCACGCAGGATGTTGCCCGTGACCGAGATGGTATCGAGGCCGCGAACTATTCTTTCCAGCGAGTAACGCATGGCGCGCACCTGCGACATGATCTGTATGTCGAGCCCGCTGGTGTCGTGATCCTTGAGGTAGGTATGGACCTTCTTGATCAGTTCGGCCTCGTGCGGACGGTAGGGATCGAGCCAGAATACCGCCGGCGTATTGGAATTGCGGGCGCGGTTCACGGCCAGCTTGACCCAGTCGCGGATTGCCGCGTCCTTGACCTGGCACATGCGCCAGATGTCGCCCTGTTCGACGTTTTCCTCCAGCAGCACTTCGCCGGTGGCGATGTCGGTGATCCGGGTTGCGCCGTCTTCGGAAATTTCGAAGGTATTTTCGTGCGAGCCGTATTCCTCGGCCTGCTGGGCCATCAGGCCAACGTTGGGCACCGAACCCATGGTCACCGGATCGAAAGCGCCATTGGTCTTGCAGAAGTTGATCATCTCCTGATAGATGCGGGCGAAAGTGGACTCGGGCATGACCGCCTTGGTGTCCTTCGGCCGACCGTCGGCACCCCACATCTTGCCACCGATGCGGATCATGGCCGGCATCGAGGCATCCACGATCACGTCGCTGGGCGAGTGGAAGTTGGTGATGCCCTTGGCTGAATCGACCATGGCCAGTTCCGGCCTGTGCTCGTGGCAGGAATGCAGATCGCGGACGATTTCCTCGCGCTGGGCATCGGGGAGTTTGGCGATCTTGGCGTACAGATCGGCCATGCCGTTATTGACGTTCACACCAAGTTCCGCAAACAGCTTGCCGTGCTTTTCGAAGGCATCCTTGTAAAAAACCTTCACGCAGTGGCCAAACACGATGGGGTGCGAAACCTTCATCATCGTCGCCTTGACATGCAGCGAGAACATCACGCCGGTCTTGCGAGCATCTTCCAGCTGTTCTTCGTAGAAGTCGCACAGAGCTTTCTTGCTCATGAACATGCTGTCGATGATCTCGCCCTGGAGCAGCGAAACCTTCGGTCGCAGCACAATGGTCTTTCCGCTCTTGGTAACCAGTTCCAGCCTGACGTCGCGGGCCTTGTCCAGCGTCATGGATTTTTCGTTGTGGTAGAAATCGCCGCTGTGCATGTGCGAGACGTGAGTCCGCGAAGCCTGGCTCCACTCGCCCATCGAATGCGGGTTCTTGCGCGCATAGCGCTTGACGGCGGCTGCGGCGCGGCGATCGGAGTTGCCTTCGCGCAGGACCGGATTGACGGAACTGCCGATGCACTTCGAATAGCGGGCACGAATGGCTTTTTCCTCATCGGTATTCGGCTCTTCCGGAAAATCCGGAAGCTTGTAGCCCTTCGATTGCAGTTCCTTGACGCACGCGATCAGTTGCGGCTGGGAGGCGCTGATATTCGGCAGCTTGATGATATTGGTGTCGGGGTCCTGGGTCAGACGTCCGAGTTCGCCCAGATTGTCCGGCACCTTCTGTTCGTCTGTGAGGTAGTCGGGAAATGCAGCAAGAACTCGTGCCGCCACCGAGATGTCGCTGCCGACGACATCGACCCCGGCCGGAGCGGCGAACGCTTCTATGATGGGCAGAAAGGAATACGTCGCCAGAAGCGGCGCCTCATCAGTCAGCGTGTATATGATCTTTGATTTCTTCGCAGCCATGGTTTCCCCTTTGCTCCTGGTTGATTGATTTGCCCTGGCGAATCCTGTCGGAGATGGGCCAGGGCAGTCTGTCGTTCGGTTGATGTGATGACCTCCCTCGAGCTGATGCTCCGCACAAGCAGGAACGTCAGATCCTGGAGGATGCCAAGTTTAGTGCGATTCCTGCGCAATGTTGGAAATTTGCCGTGAAACGAAGGTATCGCAGCCAGCACGTCGCGGACAAACTGAACCGAGCCCCTGATCCGATCATGCCGCCACAAGCCGACAGTCTCGAACCGAACAAGAAATCCCTGATGATTTTTCCAGCAGCGGAACCTTCAAACCACCTCCATGGCTATTCTGCCTGATCACCATATCCGCCCTCCATCAGCGCTGCAGAGGTGAGCACCGGGAGTGCGAGGCTGAGAAAGACCGTGGCACCTGCAAGCAGGCCCCTGAGCTGGTTTGGCGATATATCGCCCCCCAGGGCCACGTCGACATCGCCGACCTTCCACCATTGCACGACAGCGAAAACGATTCCGACAATTGTTATGCCCCAGATTCCGCCGGGACAGTGGCTGGTCAGGCTCGCGAGCTCGCTCCCGCCAAGCTCCGGATCGCTGCTGAAACTGGGCTGGCCGCGCGTGGCTCGCGTGAACTCGGACAAGAGCAGCATGACCAGCAGCCACGAGGGAAACGCGAGGAAGAACAGTGACATTGTTGTGAGAACAAGATGTGGGGACACCGGGTAGCCAAACACTATCCACAAGGAAAGTGCGATCGACAAAAGTGCACTGCAGCCGGTAATTGCGGCGCAGATCCAGAGGAATCCCTTGCATTCGGAAAGCATCATGGGAGGGCAACCGGGCGCGTTGAAGATAGGGGACAAGATATAGCGAGGCTACCCTGTTCGGTATCGAGCATCTGCAGTTTGCCGAGGGCGCGGCCGGACTGGCCAGCAGAATGCTCGAGAACGTTGCATCCCCGGCAGTCTGGAATTTGTCATCGCCAGCCCTACTGCGGCAACGCAAAACCAGCAAAGAAAAGCACCCTGCGCACATAGTGTTGCGTTTCACGGAAGGGAGGAATTCCGCCGTGTCGCTCGACCGCGCCCTCCCCCGCGTTGTAGGCCGCGGCGACCAGCGCCCAGTCCCCGCCAAACCGCGCCTTCAGCCATTTCAGGTAGGCCAGCCCACCCTTGATGTTGGCTTCCGGATCGAAGGGATTTTTCACGCCGAAGCGATCCTGCGTGCCCGGTATCAATTGCATCACACCCTGTGCATTCTTTGGCGACACGGCCTGCGCATTCAGGTTCGACTCGGTGAGCGCCACTGCCAGGGCAATGCGCACATCGACGTCATAGCGCGCCGCATGACGGCGGATCAAGTCTGAAATCTTGCGTTTCGCCGGTGAGAGCGCCGAAAGATAGCCATCGAGGTCGAAGTGTTCCAGCGCCAGGCTGGTATCGAAGCGGCCACATTCGTCGTCCAGTGCCGCGCTCTCTTTGCCTTCATCGAAGTGATCAACCGCATCATGATGGCCGAGCCTGGCCGCAAGGGCAAAATAGGCGTTGGCCAGTGCAGGATTGCGCACGAAGACAGGTCCTTTGGCGAGAATGCGGCCGACACGGAAGAATCCCTCGGGACTGCCCATGGCGCCTGCATCGCAATAGAGCGCAATCGCCAGTCGTGGATTCTTCCTCAGGCCGACCCCCATTTCGGCAGCCAGCCCCTGTTCCAGCGCCGCCACAACGCGCGGTGCTTCGTCGTCGATCGCTTCGGCACGCACGCCAGACGCAGAAAACAGCATGGCACAACCCAGCAGCAGGCCCATGCCGAGCACCTGCCAACGCCGGCCATTTTCAGGCGGGCAACAATTCACTGCCGCAGGCTGGCTTCTTCGATGAGCACCTTGTAGGCATAGCCGGCACCGAAATCCTTGTCGGTGCGCACTACGCCTTTCACGATAACCACGTCGCCGACCCTGGCCTGATCCATGGTCGTCACCAGCAGGTCATCCGTCCTGTCAGCAGCCGACCCCGAGCCGTCGCGCAGATGAACCCAGTTCTTTCCCATGATCAAAGCCGAGAACTTCACGACCTTGCCGCGGACCTGGACCGACTTGTCCTTGAGCTCCGCGCTCTTCGTAATCACTTCTGCAACAGTTCGCGCATCCGCGCCGCTGGCCTTGGCAACCTTGACGTCGCCGACAAACTCGGTCTTGGGCATGCCGGAGTGGGCCGCGCCCATCTGACTCCCCGCGCCATCGGCCCTTGGGCCGGTACCGGCCAGGCTGCCAAACGCGATCTTCTGAAATGTTCTCTTCAGCGATTTGCTCTCGAAATTATTCATCATCATCACGTTTTCAATCGTGACCCTGGCCCCGGCTTTTATCGGCGCCTTGCCGACCGCAGCCCACATTTCACCGTCCGCGGTCTTGAGCCGCAAGTAGCTGTAACTCTCGACATCCTTGACTTCCAGAACCTCACCCTTGACCACGGCGACCGGGGCCGGCGCTGCCTGTTCGGCGCTCCAGCCGACGCTGCTGCAAAACAATACGAAGACCGCAAGAAGCAATTTCATGACTTACCTGTCCCTTCTGAAAAAATCACGGCCGAGCCGCCGCTCCGACCCAAAAATACTGCCTGTCCGTATTGCCTGTCCGCGAAGCCTCCATTCTAACCATCGCTGACCATCGGATCACAACAGGGCGACAGCTCACAGCCGCTACCTGACCGCACTCAGTCGTTTCACGCCGGCCACAAATCGCTGCAGCGTATTCGAGAGTACCTCCCTGGGAATTGTCACCTCGATCAACTGAAAGCGCCCGCGCATTGCCACCGCCCGGTCCTGCGCGGCTTTCAGCTCTGCACGCGTGCCCACGCGGCCACCATCGCCGCCCATGCCGCCGGCCATTTCGGCAAAGCCCCGGTGACCGAAATCATTGCATGAGGACTCCGGCTGGAAGGTTCGCAGCATTTCCCATCTGGCATTGTTGAAGAGCAGGACAATGGGATCCCAACCGTAACGCCGGCAGTTTCCCAACTCCCATCCCGTCATCTGGAAGGCGCCGTCGCCGACCAGGATCAGCGGCCGCTGCCCGGTCGCCGCCTGCAGGCCGAGACCGGCCGGAACGCCGAAACCCATGGTCGCGTAGTAGCCCGGAGCCACAAGTGCAGTGTGGTCGATCTCCATTGCCGTAAACAGGCAATCACCCATGCCCGACGCAATCGGCATCTTGCCGCGCTCGACCATCAGATCGTTGACGGCTGTAGCGATGTCGGTCCGAGTAATGCTCGCCGCGTCGGCCAGCATGCCGCGCGGGAAGACCTGGCGGTTCACCGCGAAATCCCTTTCGTCCGACGGTACCAGTTCAAGCATGCGATTGACCAATGCCGCCGGGGGTAGAGGATTGACGCGGACATTGTCACTCGATTCCACCGCACGATGCGTTCATTGTGATGCGATATTCCCCTGTACCATTGATACTTTCAAGCGCTACCGGCCGGGCCGCCGCAACAGGCAGACCGGTCGGGCACTCCGGCAGCGCAGGGCAGCGGAATTTTTTGGAGATACACCACTCATGCATGGAATGCTGATCATCGGCGCCGGCCTGGCCGGACTCACGGTCGCCGAAACGCTGCGCGCCGAAGGCTACGAGGGACCGGTCACCCTGATCGGTAACGAAGCGCACACCCCCTACCAGCGCCCGCCTTTGTCCAAAGGCTACCTGCTGGGCGAAACCGCGGAAGCCCAATTGATGATGCGCCCGGCGGAAATGCTGGCAAAGAAAAACATTGACCTGAAGACCGGCGTTGGCGCAACGGCGATTGACCGCGCCGCGCAGCAGGTCACGCTCAGCGACGGCACGACGCTGGCCTACGAGGGCCTGGCGCTATGCACGGGATCGCGCCTGCGGCCTCTGCCGCTGGCCGGCGCAAACTGGCAGGGTGTGTACGGCCTGCGCTCGCTGGATGACGCGAAGGCCATCGCCGCGGCGCTGGAGTCTGCACAGAACATCGTGATCATCGGCGGCGGTTTCATCGGCCTCGAAGTCGCCGCCGTGGCACGCAGGAAAGAAAAAAATGTCACCGTACTGGAAGCCGCCGACCGCCTCATGGCGCGCGTCGTCCCGCCACTGATTTCGCAGTTCTACCTCGACCTGCACACCAGCCACGGGGCCGAAGTGGTGCTTGACGCCATGGTTTCGGAACTGGTTGGCAATAGCGGCAGGATAGCCGCAGTAAAAACCAAAGACGGCCGCGAGTTTCCCGCTGACCTGGTACTGGTCGGAATCGGCATCATTCCCAATGTCGAACTGGCACAGGCCTCAGGCCTGGAAGTCAATGGCGGCATAGTGGTCGACGCCTGCGGCCGTAGCTCCGACCCGGCCATCGTCGCTGCCGGCGATTGCACGGCACGGCGCCTGGACGACGGCAGCCTGCGCCGACTCGAATCCGTGCAGAACGCCCTCGAGCAAGGCAAGTCCGCCGCTACCGCGCTGCTCGGCCGCGAACGGCCCTTCACTGCCGCGCCGTGGTTCTGGTCCGACCAATACGACGTCAAGCTGCAGATGGTGGGACTGACGGCCGGCTTCGATCAGGTGGTGACTCGCGGTGACGCAACAAGCGGAAAGTTCTCCGCCTACTACTACCGGAGCGGAAAACTTGTCGCCATCGACTCGCTGAATCAGCCCGCCGATCACATGAACGGCCGCAAGCTCTTCGACAAGGGGATCTCACCCACGCCAGAGCAGGCGGCCGATACTGCCTTCGATCTGGGTTCGCTGCTTGTTTGACCCTTATTTGACAGATGGAGCCGGTGCGTTCTGCATATTCTCGCGCCGCTCCTGTCGCTGTTCGCGGCGCGCTTCGACCTTCTCCCTGATCTCCGCCTTTTTCTCTGCGCAGGCCTTGGGATCGGCATCGCACTTCTTCTTCCACTCTTCGCGCCTGGCCTGGTTTTCGTCGCGTCGCTTCTCGATGTTCTGCTTGATCTGAGCGCACCGCTCGGGATTGGCCTGACACAGTTTTTCCTTCTCTTCGGCGCTGAGTCGCGGGCGGGGACCCTGCCCGGAATCCGGGCCGGCGGATTGGGCGAAAGCGGCAGCGACAGCAAGCGACAACAACGATGCCACGAACAGTTTACGGATTTTCATTTGCAGTTCTCCCTCGAGGTAGATGAGACCGATCAATTCGGCCATCCAGATTGCCATAGTCGGCCAAAGCTGTAAGCCAATTGTTGAATCAAACCGGCGATGTGTAAGACCATGTGTCCGCGCTCGCCGGCCTGCCACGCGTCAGGTGTTGTCTCGAAAGCCCGAGCGGCTTATAGTCCGCAGCAGATGAAAACCAAGGCCCGCATTATCCCTATCGCCAACGCGCCCAAGTCCGTGCCGCACTCCGGCCACGACCTCGCTCCGCTCGACGGCGTTCTGCTCGACCGGCGCAACCGACGTGTACGCGATCTGCGCATCTCGGTCACCGACCGCTGCAATTTCCGCTGTGTGTATTGCATGCCGAAAGCCGTGTTCGACCACGAATATGCGTTCCTGCCGCGCACCGACCTGCTCTCCTTCGAGGAGATCGTCCGCGTCGCCCGCATCTTCGTCGATCAGGGCGTCGAAAAAATCCGCATCACCGGCGGCGAGCCGCTATTGCGTCGGCATATCGAGAACCTGATCGAGAAACTGGCGAAGCTGCCGGTTGAGCTGACCCTGACCACCAATGGCTCGCTGCTGGTGAAGAAAGCGCGGGCGCTCAGGGATGCCGGCCTCCACCGTGTCACGGTCAGTCTCGACGGCCTCGATGACGCCGTCTTCAAACGCATGAACGATGTCGACTACCCTGTCGGCGACGTGCTCGACGGCATCGCCGCTGCCGCTGCCGCAGGCCTCTCGCCGATCAAGGTGAACTGCGTGGTCAAGCGCGGCAGCAACGATGACCAGATCCTGCCCCTGGCGCGCCACTTCCGCAACAGCGGGCATATCCTGCGCTTCATCGAGTTCATGGATGTCGGCAGCTCCAACGGCTGGCGCATGGACGAAGTGCTGCCCTCCGCCGACGTGTTGGCCCGCATCCACGCAGAGTTTCCGCTGGACGCCATCGATGCCAACTACACCGGCGAAGTGGCCGAGCGCTGGCGCTACCGGGACGGCGCGGGCGAGATCGGCGTCATCTCGTCGGTGACACAAGCCTTCTGCTCCACCTGCACCCGCATCCGGCTGTCCACCGAAGGCCAGCTCTACACCTGCCTCTTCGCCCAGAGCGGCCACGACCTGCGCGGACTGCTGCGCAAGGGCGCCGGCGACGAGCACCTGCGACGCGTCATCGCCGCCGTCTGGCGCGAACGCGATGACCGCTATTCGGAAATCCGCACCGCCGCCACCGCCCTGCCCGGCGGCCGCGACAAAATTGAAATGTCCTACATCGGCGGCTAGGATCGCCGCAAAATCGCTCCATACCATGACCTCCATCCTCCAGACCCTGTCCTGCGCCGACAACTACGATCCGAATTCGCTGCACGTCGACCGTGCCCGCGAACTGATCCTCGACCTGCTGAGCCCCGTCAGCGGACACGAACGGGTCTTCGTGCGCCAGGCGCTGGATCGCGTGCTGGCCGAGGATGTCATCTCGCCCATCGACGTGCCGAGCCACGACAACTCGGCCATGGACGGCTGGGCTGTGCGCTCCTGCGATCTGACCGGCAGCGGCGAAACTCACCTGAAGAGCATCGGCACCGCCTTCGCCGGTCGCGCCTTCGAAGGTACGGTAGGTGCCGGCGAGGCGGTGAGAATCATGACCGGCGCCATCCTGCCGCAGGGCGTCGACTGCGTGGTAATCCAGGAAGTGGTTCGCGTCGAAGGCGATGCCGTCATCATTCCGCCCGGCCAGCGCCGCGACCAGAACACCCGCCGCACCGGTGAGGACCTGCAGGCCGGTCGCCCCGCCATTGCCACCGGCAAGAAGCTGCGTCCGGCCGAGATCGGCATCATCGCTTCGCTCGGCGTCGCCGAACTCTCGGTGCGCCGCCGCGTGCGCGTGGCGCTGTTTTCCACCGGCGACGAGTTGTGCTCGATCGGCACGCCGCTCGCCCCCGGAGCGGTATACGACAGCAACCGCTACACGCTGTGGGGCATGCTGACGCGCCTCAACTGCGAGGTGATCGACATGGGCGTGGTCAAGGACGATCCCGCCGCACTCGAAGCCGCCTTCCGTGAAGCGGCCGGCTGCGCCGATGCGATCATCACCAGTGGCGGCGTCTCGGTCGGCGAAGCCGATTTCATCAAGCAACTGATGGCCCAGCTCGGCGAAGTTGCCTTCTGGAAAATCGCCATGAAACCCGGCCGCCCGATGGCCTTCGGCCGCATTCAACCGGACGGCGCCGACCAGCCCGGCGCCTGGCTGTTCGGCCTGCCGGGCAATCCCGTGGCGGTAATGGTCACCTTCTACCAGTTCGTGCTGCCCGCCATCCTGAAACTGGCCGGCGTCGATCCCGTCAAGCCCTTCCCCGCCTTTCCCGCACGCTGCACCGAGCCGATGAAGAAGGGCCGCGGCCGTACCGAATTCCAGCGCGGCACGCTGTTCCAGGAAAACGGCGAGTGGTGCGTGCGCCCCACCGGTGCCCAGGGCTCGGGCGTGCTGCGCTCGATGTCCGAGGCAGACTGCTTCATCGTGCTCGAACCCGAGCGCGACAAGGTCAGCGCAGGCGATATGGTGAACGTGCAGTTGATGAACGGGCTGGTATAGACGTCGGCCTGACCGCCAAACCTGTTCGTCACCCCGACCCGATGCAGCAACCCATCAAGAACATCCTGATCGTCGGCGGGGGTACTGCGGGCTGGATCACCGCCACCTTCCTCAACCGCTTCCTCGACCCGAAGCTCTGCCGCATCACCCTGGTCGAATCCGAGGCGATCGGCACCATCGGCGTCGGCGAGGCCACGGTGCCGCCCCTGGTGGCTTTCCTGCGCGCCATGGGCATCGACGAAGCCGCCTTCATGAAGGCCAGCAACGCCACCTACAAACTCGGCATCAAGTTCATCGACTGGCATCGCGGCGCCGACGAAATCTGGCATCCCTTCGGCGTCGTCGGCGCGCCGCAGATCGCCAACCTGCCGCTGTTCCACCACTGGCTGCGCCAGCGCCAGGAAGGCCGCGATGCTTCGTCCTACGTCTCCTACTCGCTGCAGGCGCTGCTGGGCGACATGAGCCGCGGACCGCATCCCCTTGAAGGAAATCCGCTGGCGACCTCGGCGATCATGCGCCAGGGCGCCTACGCCTACCACCTCGACGCGCGCGCCTTCGCCGCCACCCTGCGCGACGTGGCGGTCGGACGCGGCGTGCGCCACATCATCGACGACGTACGCCACGTTGCCCTTGACCAGCGCGGCTTCATCAGCCACGTGGACACCGCCGCCCATGGCGCCCTGCAGGCCGACCTGTTCATCGACTGCAGCGGCTTCGCCGCGCAACTGATCGAGCGCAGCCTGGGCGACGGCTTCGTCAGCTGGGCCGATCACTTGCTGTGCGACAGCGCCGCGGTGCTGCCCCTCCCGCACGACGGCGATTTTCATCCCTGTACCCGCGCCACCGCCCTCAAGGCAGGCTGGTGCTGGCGCATTCCCCTGCGCCACCGGGTCGGCTGCGGCTACGTCTATTCCAGCCGCTTCCTCTCCCGGGAACAGGCCGCCGAGGAGTTGAAGGCCCATGTCGGACAAGCGGATGCCGCGCCCGCACACCTGGCGATGAAGGTCGGCCGCCGCGAGAATTTCTGGGTCAAAAATTGCCTTGCCGTCGGCCTCTCGGCCGGCTTTCTGGAACCGCTCGAATCCACCGGCATCTACCTGGCGCAAAAAAGCGTCGAGTTGTTTCTCGACTATTTTCCCGACACCGGTTTCGATCCCCTGCTGATTCGCCGCTACAACCAGGCAGTGGCCCGGGAATATGACGAAGCCCGCGACTTCATCGTTCTCCACTACCTGCTCAACCAGCGCAACGACACCGGGTTCTGGCGCGCCGCCCGCGCCCTGACGCCTCCCGACTCGCTGGCTGAAACGCTGGAACTCTACGACCGCACCGGCCTCGTCGACTGGCAGGGCCATTCGCTGTTCGGCGACACCAGCTTTTATTCGATTGCCACGGGCTTCGACCGCCTGCCGCAAACCCCGCACGCCATGACCGCACAAATGAGCGGGCAAGCCACCTGGCAGGCCATGCTGCAAATCAAGGCCGCCAACCTGGCACTGGCACAGTCCCTGCCCGACCATGGCGACCTGGTCCGCCTGCTGCACTCGCGCTAGCAATGTGAATCCCTTTGATACCTTCATCAACGACGAAATCGCCAACCACACCCGGACAAATACCCATGAGCCAAGCCGCTGAACTGAATCGCCGTCTCGCCATCGCTGACATTCTTGCCTTCGAGGAAAGGCCGGACGGCTTCGTCGTGGCGCACATCACCACCCGCTACGCTACTGCCAGCATCGCGTTGCAGGGTGCCCATGTCATGAGCTACCAGCCGGCCGGCCATGCGCCACTGATCTGGCTCAGCAAGCTCGCCAAATTTGCACCGGGCAAGTCGATCCGCGGCGGCGTGCCGGTATGCTGGCCCTGGTTCGGCGCGCACCCGGACAACACCCAGTTCCCCGGCCACGGCTTCGCCCGCACCGTGCCGTGGCAACTGATCGACGCCGGGTTGTTGCCCGATCACCGCGTACGTCTCGAATTCGAACTGCTCCAGTCGGAGACCACCCGCGCGCAATGGCCGCACGCTTCGACGGTGAGGAACATCGTCACTGTCGGCCCCGAGCTGGAAGTCGAACTCGCCACCACCAACACCGGCGCCAAGCCTTTTGAACTCGGCCAGGCCCTGCACACCTATTTCGAGATCGGCGACATCCGCAAGGCCACGCTCACGGGACTCGAAGCCTGCGAGTACATCGACAAGATGGACGGCGGCGGGCGCAAGTCGCAGCAAGGCGCCGTCAATTTCACCCAGGAAACCGACCGCATCTACCTCGCCACGCGCGGCCACTGCGAGATCCACGACCCGGTACTGGGCCGTCGCATCCTCATCACCAGCACCGGCAGCGGCTCCACTGTAGTGTGGAACCCGTGGACCGAAAAGGCCGACAAGATGGGCGACTTCGGCCCCGACGGCCACCTCGGCATGGTCTGCGTCGAAACCGCGAACGCCGCCGACGATGTGATTCAGCTGGCGCCCGGCGCAACGCACTGCATGACGGCGCAATACCGCTCGATCAAGATGTAATCGCGGGGCAATTTTTCGCGAGGGCGGTTTCCGTTTTCAGGATCGCCTTCGCATCGAATGCTGCGGCAGCATAAATCACCGTCTCATTGGTGCCAGCTTTTAGATCAGGTCGCCGGCATCCCGCACCGCCTCACTCCGTCCTCAACGCCTCCACCGGATCGAGACGCGCCGCGCGCCTGGCGGGCAGCACACCTGCCGCCAGACCGATCGCCGCTGCGAGCGCTTCGGCCAGCAGCACGAATGACAGGGGCGTATGGACCGGCAAGGCGGGGACGAAGAAGTTGATCGCCTGCGCCAGCCCGATGCCCAGCAGCAGGCCCACCAGGCCGCCGATCGCGGCGAGCGCCACGGCTTCGCCGAGGAAAAGGCCGAGGATGGTCTGGCGCCGCGCGCCGAGCGCCACCAGCAGGCCGATCTCGTTGGTCCGTTCGCTGACGGCGATGGTCATGATGGTGACGATGCCGACCCCGCCGACCAGGAGCGAGATGCCACCCAGCGCGCCGACAGCCATGGTCAGCACGTCGAGAATGCCGGACAGCGTGCTCAGCATTTCATCCTGGCTGATGATGGTGACATCCTCGTGGCCATGGCGGGCTTTCATCATCTCCTTGACCGCGGCCACCACGGTCGCCGAGGGCACGCCTTCGGCGGCGGAGATGTTGATTTCATTGAGGCCCTCGCGATTGAACAGTTCGAGGGCGCGTGCCGCCGGCACCCAGGCGGTGTCGTCGAGATCGATGCCGAGAAACTGGCCCTTGGATTCCATGATGCCGATCACGCGGAACTGCAAGCCGCCGATGCGCACCCGCGTGCCGAGCGCATTCTCGCTGCCGTACAGTTCGTTCTTCAGCTTGGAGCCCAGCACCACCTGGGCGCGAGCACTGCCAGCCTCGTCTGCCGGCAGGAACTGGCCGCTGCGCACCTTGAGCTTGAACACGGTGAGCATGCCCGGGCCAACGCCATAGACCGAGACGCGGCGCAGGCGTCCGTTGGCGTTGACTTCGGCGTTGCCAATGACGCTGGGCGTTACCGCCACGACGTTGGGCAGGCGCGCCAGAGCTTCGGCGTCATCCAGCGAGAGCGGCCTGGCGCTGCTCGGCAGGCCGGACAGCGCGCCGCCGCCAGTCTTGGTACGCCCGGGATGGACGCCGACGGCATTGGTGCCGAACTGGGTGAACTCGGCCAGCACATAGCGATGGATGCCCTCGCCGATGGAGGTCAGCAGGATCACCGCGGCGATGCCGACGGCAATCCCGAGCAGGGTCAGGAAGCTGCGCAGGCGCTGGGAAACGATGGCACGAATGGCCAGCTTGAGGGCGTCGGCGATCAGCATCGGCCCTCCGCCGGGCCACCCCAAGGAGGGCCGAAACGTAAGCGACGGAAGTCGCATAGCGGCTGAACCGTGGTCACCCCTTCCCACGGGGGCGAAGGCAGGGTTTCAAGACGCACTGCGTCTCGCTGCCGCAGCCGGGCGGCAGTGCAATGCCGCCCGTGGGACGGGGCTGGGGAATAGGCTCTCATCTCAGTGTTTCATTAATGCCTGCACCGGATCCAGCCGCGCCGCTCGCCGCGCCGGCATGATGCCGAACAGCAGGCCGGTGGTCAGCGACGTCACCAGGGCGGCGACCACCGCCCAATCCGGCGGATAGGCGGGAAACACCGGGTACATCTGGCGCAGAATGAAGGCGCCGAACAGGCCGAGGCCGTAGCCGGTCAGCGCACCGACCAGGGACAGCATGGCAGCCTCGGCCATGAAGGCGTTGCGGATGGTGTCGCCGCGTGCGCCGAGCGCCTTGAGCAGGCCGATTTCGGCCGTGCGCTGAGTCACCGCCACCAGCATCACGTTCATCACCAGGATGCCGGCCACGGCCAGGCTGATCGCCGCGATGCCGGCCACCGCGGCGGTAAGAGCGCGCAGCAGCTTGTCGAAGGTCGCCAGCACGGCATCCTGGGTGATCACCGTGACATCTTCCTCGCCGCTATGGCGGGTCTTGAGGATGGCCGCCACCTCTCGCTTCACCTCCTCTATCTGGTCGCGGCTCCTGGCCTCGATCAGGATGCGGAACAGGGTATGAGTGTTGAACATGCCCTGGGCGATTCCCACCGGCACGAATACCACCTCGTCGGTGTTCATGCCTCCTACCCCCTGGCCGGTGGCCTTCAGCACGCCAACGATGCGCAGGCGCCGGTCGCCGAGGCGGATCAGTTCCCCCACCGCGGAGCGGCCGGAAAAGATCTCCTCCTGGATCTTGGCGCCGATCACGGCTACCGGTGCCCCACGATTCCAGTCGGCCTCCGGCAGGAAATGGCCCTGGGCGATCTTGAAGCTGCGGATTTCGAGGTAGGTAGACGCGGTGCCGGCGACCACTACTTCGCGCAGCCGTCCGTTGGCATTGATCTCGGAGGTGCCGGCGGTCAGCGGCGCCACGTGCCGCACCGCAGGAAGACGGGCCAATGCCGCCGCATCGTCCACGGTCAGGTCGCGCGGCGTGGTGGTCACCGCATTGGCCGGGCTGAAACCGCCGGTGGCCGAGCGTCCCGGCAGGACGATGACGAGGTTGCTGCCGAGCGAGGAAAACTGCTCGACGACGTAGCGCCGCGCGCCGTCGCCGAGTGAGGTAAGCACCACCACGGCCGCCACGCCGATGGCCATCGCCAGCACTGACAGCGAGGTGCGCAGCGGATAGGCCGTCGCGGCATCGCGGGCGAAACGCAGCACATCGGCATTACGCATGATGTCGCCTCAAGTCGCTGTGGCCGCAATTGCCGGCCGCGCGCTGTCACTCTTCAGCAGACCATCTTCCATCATCAATTGCCGCTTGGCCCGGGTGCCGATCTTCGGGTCATGGGTGACGATGATCAGGGTCATGCCGCGCTGGTTGAGCGCTTCGAGCAGGTGGATGACGTCGTCGCCGGTCGCGCGATCGAGGTTGCCGGTCGGCTCGTCGGCCAGCAGTACAGCGGGCTGCATGATGGTAGCGCGGGCAATCGCGACGCGCTGCCGCTGGCCGCCGGAAAGCTGGTCGGGACGATGGTCGGCGCGCTGGTCGAGGCCGAAGTCCTTGAGCGCCTGCGCCACCCGCAGCGCCCGCTCTGCCGCCGGAATGCCGGCCAGCATCATCGGCAGGGCGACGTTCTCCGCCGCGGTCAGGCGCGGCACCAGGTGGAAACTCTGGAACACGAAGCCGATCCTCTGGCTGCGCACGGCGGCCTGCTCGTCCGGCGTCAGCGTGGTCACGTCGCGGCCTTCGAGATGGTAGGAGCCGGCATCGGGCCGGTCGAGCAGGCCGAGCAGGTTGAGCAGCGTTGATTTGCCGGAGCCCGACGGCCCCATGATCGCCACGTATTCGCCGGCCTCGATGCCGACATCGAGACGGCTCAGCGCGTGCACCGCGCTGTCGCCCAGATGAAAGACGCGTTCGATGCCTGCAAGTTCGATTACGGCCATGCTATTTGGATTTTTCGTCCGCCACGGCCCTGGCGCCGACTTTGACGCCCTCGCGTTCCAGCGAAATGACGATGCGCTCACCCTCGGCCAGCCCGTCGACGATTTCCGTGAACTCCCAGTTGGCGATTCCCGTCTTCACCTTGCGCTCGTCGAGCTTGCCGCTATCCGCGTTCAACACCATCACCCGGCTGCCTTCAATCAACGCCGCTGTCGGCACGCGCACCACGTTCTGGCGGCCGCCGAGCACGATCTCCACGTCGGCGCTATAACCGACCAGCAGGTGGCCTGTGGCCGGCATCTCGAAATCCACCTCGACGTCCACCGTGCGGGCCTGCTTTTCCACCGCTGAGACATAGGGCGCCACGCGCCGCACCTTGCCCTTCAGCGGCTGCTTGGGCAACGCGTCCAGCGAGACGCGCACCGGCAGGCCGGCCTTGATCTTGGGCGCGTCGACCTCGTCCATCGGCGCCGTAATGTAGAGGCAGGTGTCGTCGATCAGGTCGATCGCGGGTGGCGTGGGCACACCCGGCGGCGATGGCGTCGAATACTCGCCGAGTTCGCCGACGATCTTGGCGACGATGCCATCGAAGGGCGCATAAAGTACGGTGCGCCCCTGCTCCACCTTGGTCGCATGCACCTTGGCCTCGGCCTGACCGACGTCAGCGCGGGCGGCATCACAGGACGACTTGCGCACCTCCGCCTCGGTGCGAGCGGTGTCTTCGCCGGCCTCGGAGATGAAGCCCCTGGCGCGCAGGTTGCCCTGCCGCGTCGCGTCACGCGCCGCGCGCGAGGCGCCGGTGCAGATCTCGTTCAGATGCTGCCGCGCCGAGGCAAGAGCGGCCTCGGCCAGCCTCTGCTGCGCCTTCTGGTCGTCGTTCCACAGCTTCATCAGCAGTTGGCCCTTCTTGACCTTGTCGCCCTGCTTCACTGCCAGCACTTCGATGCGCCCGCCGAGTATGGTCGACAGCTTGGTGCGCTGACAGGCATCCACCGTTCCGGCGCGGGTATTGACGACAGTAGACTCGACATTGCCGCGGTCAACGCTCTTCAGCACCACGACCACCGGCTTGGCGCGCGTGGTCCAGACGAAGCCGCCGACGACGAGCATGAGCGCGAGCGCCGCCGGCAGGATGCGGCGCAGAAAGATGGATGTATTCATGGCAGGCGATTATGCCGTGTTTGCTATGATTCGGCACCTCTTCCCGGATTCCGCTCCACGCATTGCGATGATAAAAATCTACGGCATCAAGAATTGCGACACCATGAAAAAGGCTTTTGCCTGGTGCGATTCCAACGGCATCCGCTACGAATTCCACGACTACAAGAAACAGGGCGTGCCGCGCGAACGGCTGGTGCACTGGTGCCGCACGCTGGGCTGGCAGACTCTGATGAATACCAGGGGCCCCACCTGGCGCAAGCTGACGCCCGAACAGCAGGCGATCACCACGCAGGGCCAGGCCGTGGCGCTGATGATGGAGCACTCCAGCGTGATTCGCCGGCCGGTGACGGAAAACGAGGCCGGGATGACCCTGGTGGGTTTCGATCCCACTGTGTTCGACAGCTTCGTCCGATAAGAATCCAATGGATTCGGTGCATGCCTTTCTGCTGGAAGACCTCGACATCCGCGGTGCGCTGGTGCAACTCGGCCCCTCCTGGGCGACGATGGCCGGGCAACGCGGCTACGCGGCACCGGTACGCGACCTGCTCGGCGAACTGGCTGCCGTCACCGCGCTGATCGGCAGCAACCTGAAGACCCCCGGACGCTTGAGCTTTCAGGTGCAGGGCCACGGCCCGGTGTCGATGCTGGTGATGGACTGCAATGAACAACTGCATCTGCGCGGCATGGCCAAGAGCGAACTGGCAGCGGACGCCGAAGCCCATGTCGGCGGTGTCGCCGACCTGCTCGGCGATGGTCGGCTGGTGCTGACGCTGCAACCGAAGACGGCGCAAACGCCCTACCAGAGCGTGGTGCCGCTGGTGGGCAATTCCCTGGCGGCGATCTTCGAACACTACCTTGAAAAATCAGAACAGCAGCCGGCCCGCCTTTGGCTGGCAGCGACCGCCGACACCGCCTGCGGATTGTTCCTGCAAAAACTGCCGGGGGCCGACCTGCGCGATGTGGATGGCTGGAACCGCATCGAACAGCTCGCCGCCACAGTGCATCCCGAAGAACTGGCGCTGCCGCCGGAGACTCTGCTGACGAGGCTGTTCCACGAGGAAAACGTGCGGCTTTTCGCGCAGCGCCCGGCCGCCTGGCACTGTCCCCGCGACGAGGAAAAAGTGCGCAACATGCTGCTCTCGCTGGGCCGCGAAGAAGTCGAAGCCATGCTCGCCGATGCCGAGGCAATCGCCATCGAAGACGAGATCTGCGGCCACGAATACCGCTTCGGGCCCGAGATCGTCGACGAGCTGTTTCCGCCCGACGGACGGCTGCTGCACTAGCGGCTGGCGTCTTTCAGCCGGCTGTGACGCGAACGCCAGACGCGTGGCGTGACACCGAAGCCGGAGCGAAACCTGTGATTGAAACCCGACAGGTCGCGAAAGCCAGATTCCAGCGCGAGATCGACGATTCGCCCCGGCCGCGTAGCCAGTGCCGCCGCGACGCGGCGCAGGCGCACCTGCAACAGGTATTGATACGGCGTCATGCCGGCAACGCGGCGGAACACACGCAGAAAATGGTATTTACTGGTCGCCGCTTCCCCGGCAAGCGACTCCAAGTCGACCTCTGCCGCATAGTTGTCTTCCAGCAAGGCAATGGCGCGGGCCACTCGCCTGTGGTCGGCCGGCGACACGCGCTGCGCGCGGACCGGCGCGGCACACACCATCCGCAGCAGTGACTCGATCAGCAGGGGCACGGCCTGATCCGTCGCCAGCCGGTCTTCCCGCGCCAGGGCTTCGAGCCGGACCGTCTGCGCAAGGATCTGGTGGCTCGGCGGCAGGTGCGTCATGGTGAAGCGGTAGCGCGACGACCCCGCAATGCTTGCCGTAACTTCCTCAAAGAAGTCGGGCGCAATATGGAGGGCGATGCACCGGTCGCCCCGACTATGCTCGTGCCCACAGGCGTAGCAAGTCCCGTGGTTTCCCAGCATCAGACTGCCCGGGACGAGGACGCCGCGCCCCGTGTCGCCGTGATAGCTGAAGGTTCCCGATACGACCGCAGCCACGAGCACGCCCTCGTGCCGCTCCTCGAAGGGGCGATCATCGGGACCCGCATCACAGAGGTACTCGGCCAGTCGCCAGTCGCGCCCATTCGAGATCGGGCGTCGTTGCGGCAGTTCGGCAGGAAGAGCTGGCAGGCGGTCGGACATCGGCTCAATGTAGCAATTTTCCCCAAGCGATGAAAGTGCCGGCTGCCTAGCATTCGAGACACCGGCAACTTCACCCCGAAAGGAAAAACATGTTCGACCACATTTCGATCGGCGTCAGCGACCTTGGCGCCGCGTGCAAGTTCTACGATGCGGCACTCGCGCCGCTGGGCTATACCCGCCTTGGTGTAGGCGACACCTGGGCCGGCTACGGTCGTGATTCCATCGGCTTCTATCTTCTGGCGAGCACGCGCCCGGTACCCCCCAACGCCGACTCGGGCCTTCACTTCTGCTTCGTTGCGCCCAGCCGCGCCGCAGTAGCCGATTTCCACGCCGCCGCCCTGCGCCTCAATGCACATGACAACGGCTCCCCTGGCCTGCGCACCGACTACGGGCCGGACTATTTCGCAGCCTTCGTGATCGACCCCGAGGGCTACCGTCTGGAAGCCCACTGCGCCGATAACACCTGATCGACGAAGGAGAATCACGACATGAGCACCATCAGCAAAACCATTTCCGTCCGCGCCGGTACCGATCAGGTCTGGGACGCGGTGCGCGACATCGGCGCGCTTCACCGGCGCCTCGTACCCGGCTTCGTCGTCGCCACGCAGGTCGAGGCCGAAGGCGACACACTGGTCCGCATCGTTACCTTCGGCAACGGCACGACCGTGCGCGAACCGATCCTGTCTTGCGACGACGACACGATGCGCGTGGCCTGGACCGTGGAAGGAGGACTCACAAGCCACTACAATGCGTCGGTACAGGTCTTTGCCGGAAGTGACGGCGGTGCCCGCGTTGTCTGGATCGCCGATTTCCTTCCCGCGGCAATGGCGCCGATGATCGACGCCGCCATGAGCGTCGGCGCCGCGGCGATGCGCAAAGCCTTGGGAGCGCTTTCCGAAACACCTGCCTAGGGAGCTGAGTTGCCGCACCGGACACACGACGCTTCACCCGCAAGGCGCCGCAAGGTCCGGATCGGCTAGCACGTGTCCGCGATCGACATCAGCGAGGAAGCAGGCGTCCGCTACCTGCATTTCGGTTCGAGCTGGGTACAGGGCGCGATGCGCATCGCGCGGCCCTTTGCGCTGGAACTGGACTACACCCGCGAGATGATGGTGCCACTGCTGCTGCACGGCGACGACTGGCCGCGCAAGGTATTGCAGGTCGGGCTGGGTGCCGCGTCGGTGACCAAGTTTCTCTACCGCTACCGGCCACAGGCAAAACTGACCGTGATTGAAATCGAGCCACGCGTCGAGGCCGCCGCACGGCAGTTTTTCAGGCTGCCCGACGATCCGGCGCGCATCGACATTCGGTATGGCGACGGCGCCGACTTCATGATCGCGTCGAAGCAGCGCTACGACCTGATTCTGGTCGACGGCTTCGATGCCGATGCGCGCACCGGCCGCCTCGATACCCTGCCCTTCTACCTCGACTGCCGTGCCCGACTGACGGACGACGGACTGCTGTGCGTCAACCTGCTGTCGCGGCGCAAGGATTTCAGCAAAAGCGTCAAGCGCCTGGAAGAAGCCTTCGCAGGCCATGCCATCGCCTTTCCCTCCTGCGATAGCGGCAATGCCATCGCCATGGGCACAGTCGGAGGCTCGCCAGCGCCGAATCTCGACGAACTGAAAGCTGCAGCCAAGCACCTGAAGCAGGAAACCGGCCTCAACCTGCTGCCCACACTCACCCGCCTGGCGCAATCGCGGCATCTCGCCGGCGGCGTGTTGCAGTTGTGAGCCGATCATGACTCAGGCGCACCAGGACCACCGCCGCGGCACGCTCTACATGCTGCTGGTGATCGCCATCTGGGGCTGCTTTCTGCCGGTGGGCAAATCGGCCCTGCAGGCGGTCGATCCCTACTGGCTGACGGCGATGCGCTTTGGCGCCGCCGCCCTGGTCTTCCTCGGCCTGCTCTGGGTCCGCGAGGGCGCGGCAGCCCTGCGCACCGAGGGCCATCTGTGGAAGGTCGCCCTGTTCGGCAGCCTCGGCTTTGCCGGCTTCGGCGTCTGCCTGTTCGAAGGCCTGAAGCTGACGCGCCCCGAAATCAGCGGCATGATCCTCGCGCTGGGACCGATACAGGTCGCCCTGTTCCAGTGGTGGCGCACGCATCGCCGCCCGGATAACTTCACGCTCACCATGATCGCGCTGGCGCTGATCGGCGAGTTGTTCGTCATCACCGCGGGCGACGTCGCGCGCCTCGTCGGCGGCGACGCGCTGGGCAATGGCCTGGTATTCCTCGCCTCGCTGTTCTGGACCGCCTACACGCTGGGCGGGCAGCAGTTTCCCGGCTGGTCGCCGGTACGCTACACGGCGTTGTCATGTTCGCTGGGATGTTTCGCCATCGCGACCGCAGTCATCATCGCCACGCTGGCCGGCCACAGCCAGCCGCCGCGAGCAGAGCAACTGGTCGCCGTCTGGCCGCAGCTTGCCTTCATCGTCTTCTGCGTCTCGGTGTTCGGCATCCTGTTCTGGAACATGGGCGTGGCCAAGCTCGGCCCCATGAGCGCGGGCCTGTTCGCCAACTTCACCCCGGTCATCACCTACCTGATCGCCATCGCCCAGGGCCGCCGCCCTGACACCCTCGAACTGACGGGCGCCGCCATCGTGCTGATCGCCCTGATCGCCAACAACCGCCACCAGCGCAGCAAGGTCGGGCGCTTGGAGGTTTGAGCGGCTCTACCGTTTCCTTGATCGAGCCAGCCGGCTTTACCGGCATCGCGCCCAAGAGTCGGCGCTGGCGATACGGCGATTTCCGTGCCCTTGCCAAAATGCCGGATAAATCGTCTAATCCAATCAGCGTATGTGCCTTCAGTACGCAGCTTGTAGCGTTCGAAGCCAATTCTGCCCCTTGGCTGATCCAGGAGAAGAGTGTTGCCGCGGTTCGGAACGTGCCGGTATGGAGTTCATTTTTTAGGCCCTACTAAAAATGATCAAGCCACTGATGAATATCGGCTTAGCGCATTGCCGGTTCTTTTGCAACCTCTTTGATGGGTGTTTTTTATCATTTAGGCGGTCCACTTTACGTAGACCGCAAGGACCACTATGAAACTCTTCGGCACGACGCGTTCATTCTGGCTTATTCGCGCCCCTCTCGCCGTCGTCGGCGGGGTCGTCATAGGGCAGATCGCTCAGGTTCCCTTGGCGCTCTTGCTCGACCTTGTTTGGCAGAACGATGTCACAGGGGGTAGATGGCCCTTCACTCTCCCGAACGTCCTTCTAGCTTGCATGGTCGGCCTCCTTGCCGGCTTCTCCACCGGTTGGATTGCCGGCAGGCGCGGCAAGCTACTCGGCGCCATTGGGATATTCCTCCCGCTTTGGCTATTACTCACAGTGACGGTCATGAAGAATGTGGACCCCACCGAGTATTTCGAACAGATTTACGACACTAGGCCCGCACTATGGGTCTGGATCGCTCTTGTTCCCGGCATCGTCGGGGGGCACTTCGGCGCACTTGACGGAAAAAGATATTTCAACCGGGCTGCCTTCTTCTGCGGCGTAGGGTTTCTATGGCTGGCCGGCATCGGATTCAGCCTTTTCCATCTTTACACCGGCTTCATCGCGTTCGAGATCGCGGGGTTCATGGTGGCTATTATCACCCTCGGCTTTCCATTCGTCGCGGAGTTGTATTGGGTCTGGCGCATTTGGAACGACAGCGGCCATTTTCTGAATCACTACACCTCGTTGATCCTGATGCTCGTCATCTTTCTTATCGTCGCTGGAGTCGGGGGCATCGCCTTCGAGAAGACCAAGAAATGGATCGAGAGCAAGGATGTGACATGAGCCTTTACCGACGATTGCATGCAGATGATTGGGCCCCTATCCTCTCGGACCTCCATGTGGTCTAACATCATTCGAGGGGACGCTCCGCCTATCGGCGGCGCGCCCCTCAACTTCACGTCAGGGGTTCTCGCCGCATCAACCACAGGAGGTAATTGTGCAATCGATCGTACATGCATTCGGCGCAGGCGTCGGCTCAAACATTCTCTTTTTCCCGCTCACGTATTTCGCCCTCAAGAAGCAACTCGGTCTTGCTTTTTCGTGGTGGCAGATCGCTTTCCTGTTTTTTGTATGCAGTCTGATTATAGGCGTCACCCAGCAACTAATGGGCGGCGGCCAACTCTCGTACATGGAAGTTGTTTCCACGCTTCTAGTTCCTATGCTGGTCGACGCCATTGTCATTTCCGTGGCGCAACGGGTCATCGGGAAGAAAAAGAGTGGCCCATCTAACAACCCCTAACAGGCGGTCCGCCGGACGCTGGTGATTACCATGAATATTGATCTTCCCGGGGTCAAGCCAGGCGGCACAGCTGAGTCTCTATTCAAGACAATTGGGTTCATTGTTGTCCAATGGGGTCACTGCGAGCAGTCGCTTGAATTGCTGGTCAATACGCTCTTTCTGCAATATGGCGGCAACAAACTACCCAAGAGGAAGAAAATGCCAAAGCAACTTGGTGAAAAGATCGCCTTCGCAAGAGAGTGCGCGCTGCTCATCTCAACTCTGGCGCCGTTCAAAACTGAAATCGAATCTCTCGTCAAAGATTTTGAGGCACTAACACAAAAGCGCCACGATCTTGTGCACGGCGCCCTTACTAACGCTCCTGTTATCAATGGTGTGTACTCCTTCATTCGGCTTGAAACCCATCCTGACGTTCATGAGATAAAAGACTTTCAGTATGATCTAAAGGCATTTCCATTTCTCGCAAAAGCTCTTGTACGTTTGGGAGACGACGCTCCGAAAGTTGCGAGGCGTGTCTTTGATGCTCGCCCAAACTCTCCATGATCTTCTCTGCCAATGCGTCCCATGTAATTCCGGTATCACCTTGCCAATACCAGAGCAAGATGCCAATCCAGTCAGTGAGTGTTTCTTTGTCGCTCATTCAACGTCACCCCCAACCCGGCATTCCAGTATTGGAGGGGTCAGCATCAATTGGTTGCCAGGCGCCGTGGCGCCGGCGCCGACTCCTGCCGAGAGGCGTGGGGCGAGCAAGCGCTTGAATTGACATGATGTAATCGTTCGATTACACTCTGCTTATGTTTTCGATCAAGCGGACAGACGAATTCAACACATGGTTGCACGGTCTCAAGGACGGCATGACGCATCGCCGCCTGCTGGCCCGGTTGCGTAAGGCCGCACTGGGTAATCTGGGTGACGTGAAGCCAGTGGGTAAAGGCGTGTTCGAAATGCGGGAACATTTCGGCCCGGGCTGGCGCATGTACTACGTGCAGCGCGGCGTGACGCTGATTGTGATGCTGGGTGGCGGCGACAAATCGAAACAGGCCGCCGATATTGCCCATGCCGTAAAGCTGGCGGCGACCATTGAGGAGTGATCCATGACCAAGAAAATCAGCATTGCCGATCTGCCCGATTTTGATTTCTCCGAACATCTCGATAGCGAACAGGCGATGGCCGAGTACCTGACCGTGATTCTTGAAGAAAACGATCCTGCCTTGCTGGCGGCGGCACTGGGCGACATCGCCCGCGCCCGTGGCATGAGCGATATTGCCAAGGCATCGGGCATCACCCGCGAGGCTCTGTACAAGGCGCTACGCCCCGACGCACAACCGCGTTTCGATACCATCAATCGCGTGTGCACGGCGCTTGGCGTCAAACTGGTGGCGCAGGTCGCGCGATGAATCAGGCCAGCAGGCTCTCCACCGCTGCCTTGCCGGCCGCGTAGCGCACGGCATCCTGCCCGGCTGCGGGCGCAAGCCGCGCCAGCCTGGCCGCCCGCACCGGATCGTGTGCCGGCTTCTAGTTCTCCAGCACGCTGGCCACGGCATCCGGCGCGTTGCATACCAGCAGCACATCGCAGCCGGCCGTCCACGCGGCCTCGGCGCGCTGGACCATGTGGCCGGCGAAACTGGCGCCCTCCATCGACAGGTCGTCACCAGCAATAGGGGTCAGGATCAGGGAAAAGGGGCCAGGCTCAGCGCTTTCATCTACACCTATTCATGCTTGACGTTATGCACGGCTGGCGTTAATATTCTCGCATGTCGATCAAGAGCTTCAAGTGCAAAGACACTCACGCGCTATTTCTTGGGCGGCGGGTTCGCCGCTGGGTGAACATTGAGCGGCCCGCCTTGCGCAAGCTTGAGCAACTTGACTGGTCAATGGTGTTGGAGGATTTGCGTGTTCCCCCTGGCAATCAACTGGAGGCGTTGAAAGGAAGTCGCAAGGGGCAATACAGCATTCGCATCAACGATCAATGGCGCGTGTGCTTTGTCTGGACTGTGGAAGGCCCGAAAAACGTGGAGATCGTTGATTACCACTGAAGGAGTTTTAATATGCGTACTGTTGCCCCTGTTTCTCCCGGCGAAATGCTGGATGAAGAGTTCCTGAAGCCGCTTGGCTTGACGAAGTATCGCCTGGCCAAGGACATCGGCGTACCCCCGCAACGAATCGGGGATATCGTCGCAGGCAAACGGGCCATCACCGCGGATACGGACCTGCGACTGTGCCGGTACTTTGGGCTCAGCGATGGATGGTGGCTTCGCGGGCAGGCCAACTACGACACCGCGATCGCGCGCGAGAGCATGGGCGAAGTCCTCTCGCGTATTACCCGTTGTCAATTGTTGGCCGCCTAGGCGCAGTCCATGCGGAAAATGGAGTCAGGCTCGGCTAAAGGGGTCAGCTTCAAGTGGTCGCTGGCCGCCGTCCCGTAGCGCCGACTTTCTAACGTTAGCCAGTCAAATCAGCGCCTGCAATCGTTCCTTTAGCGCCGGTAGTTCGATACTGGTTGTCTTCCAGACGAGATCGGCATCGACATCGAAATAGGCATGGACCAGGCGGTTGCGCATGCCAACGATTGCACTCCAGGGAACATCCTGCGCACTGTTGCGGGTCGCGTCGGAAATCTTTCCGGCAGCTTCACCGATGATTTCGATGCAGCGGATTACCGCAAACAGCGTTTTCCTGTCCTTCTCCAACCCGGCCCGCGTCTGACCGGCAACGAAACTCATGGCCTCGTCCGCTGCCTCGATCATGTGCAGCAGACGAATCAGGTCTTCAGGCGGCATATTGGACGACGGCATCGCGCAAAACCTGGTCGCGAAAATGCCGGCTCAATTCGCGTGGCGTTCGCAAGTCGACAGTCTGCCCACCCATCATCGCGGACAGTTCGGACTCCATTTCCGCCAGACCGATCAGTCCCGGTTCCATGCCGCCTTCGAATTCAACGAGGAGGTCGATATCGCTGTCGTCATTCGCCGTTCCTTTGGCATGCGAGCCAAATAGCGAAAGTCGCCGGACGTGGTGATCACGACAGTAGATTCGCAGGCTCTCGGGGAAAGGCAGGTCGGGCGCATTCATGGTGACTGCGATGATAAAGGTTTCCAGCCCGTCCGAAAAGGCGGCGTGCGAACAGGGTCAGGCGACCAGACTCTCCACCGCCGCCTTGCCGGCGGCATAGCGCACGGCATCCTGCTGCCAGCGACTGGTTGGCGAGAGTCGCGCCAGCCTCACCGCTCGCACGGGATCGGCTGCCGGCTTCCAGTTGTCCAGCACCTGCGCCACCGCATCCGGTGCATTGCAGATCAGCAGCATGTCGCAGCCCGCGGACCAGGCCGCGTCCGCGCGATGCACCATGTCGCCGGCGAAGCTTGCTCCTTCCATCGACAGGTCGTCGCTGAAGATGACGCCGTCGAAGGCGAATTCCTTGCGCAATTTCTCCAGCCAGACCGGCGAGAAGCCGGCGGGCCGGCTGTCGACCTGCGGGTAGATGACGTGCGCCGGCATCACGCCGTCGAGCCTGAGGCGGCGGTAGGGTTCGAGGTCGGGTGCCATCTCGGCCAGGCTGCGTTCATCGACCGGTATCGCCAGATGCGAATCCGCCGCGACCCAGCCGTGGCCGGGGAAGTGCTTGCCGCAGCAACCCATGCCGGCGGCGCGCAGGCCGTCGATCAGGGCGCCGGCCAACTCACTCACCGCCACCGGATCACGGTGGAAGGCGCGGTCGCCGATGACGCCGCTGGGGCCCCAATCCAGATCGAGCACCGGGGTGAAAGAAAAATCGACGCCGCAGGCACGCAGTTCCGCCGCCAGCAGGTAGCCGATGTCGGCGGCCGCTGCGCGCGCGGCGGCCGCGTCGCGATCCCACAATTCGCCGAGGCGGCGCATCGGCGGCACATGGGTGAAGCCCTCGCGGCAGCGCTGCACGCGGCCGCCTTCATGGTCGATGGCGATCGGCAGCGCCGGGACACGCAGGGCATGAATCGCCGCGCACAGCGCGGTCAGTTGCTGCGGATCGCGGTAGTTGCGCTTGAACAGGATCACGCCGCCGACCAGCGGATGCGCGAGGCGCTCGCTGTCTAGGTTGGAGAGTTCGAGGCCGGCGACGTCGATCATCAGAGGGCCGAGAGGGATTGTGTTCATCGTGTTTCCAGAATGACGAAGGCAACGGCGTAATCCTGCTCGTCGCTGATGGAAAGATGGGCGGTCAGCCCGCGTTCGGCAAGGTGGGCGGCGAGCGCCGGCCCGAAAGCAAAGCTCGGCTTACCGAGCTCGTCGTGGTCGACTGCAATCTCGGGCAGCAGCGCCGGGGCGCGCACCCCGGTGCCCAGCGCCTTGCCAAGCGCCTCCTTGGCGGCGAAGCGCTTGGCCAGAAAGCGCGCCGGATCATTGCTGGCGCGGCAGGCCTCGCGCTCATCCGGCGCCAGCATTTTTTCCAGCCCACGCTCGCCGTGGCGTTGCCAGTAGTCGGCCATGCGCTTCACGGCAACGATGTCGGTGCCTATGCCGTGGATCATGCCGTCTCCGCCGGGCCGCCCCAAGGAGACGGCAGGCCAAACTCACGGAGCGGGCATAGCCCGCGAACCTCAGTCACCCCCGCCCGCGGGGCGGGGGTTGGGGGGTGGGCCGTCATCCGCATTGCGCTTCCCGCATCAGTCGCTTCATTTCCGCCACGGCTTCGCGCATGCCGACGAATATGGCGCGGCTGACGATGGCGTGGCCTATATGCAGTTCGCGTATTCCTGGCAGCGCCGCCACCGGCTGCACGTTGAAATAATTGAGCGCATGGCCGGCATTGAAACGCATGCCGGCAGCGCGGATGGCCGCACCGGCAATGCGTATCTTGTCCAGTTCAGCAACCACCGACGCACTTTCGGCATCGCGACCGCGGCTGTAAAAGGCATGGGCATACGGCCCGGTGTGGATTTCGCAGACGCGCACGCCGATGCGGGCGGCGGCTTCCACCTGCGGCAGTTCGGCGTCGATGAAGGCGCTGGTGACAATGCCCTCGTGGGCCAGTCGCGCCACCACGTCGCGCAGGCGCGCTTCCTGCCCGGCGACATCCAGCCCGCCTTCGGTGGTGATCTCGTGCCGGCCTTCCGGCACCAGCATGGCCATTTCGGGCTTGAGCTGGCAGGCGATGCCGACCATCTCCTCGGTGGCCGCCATTTCGAGGTTGAGCTTGATGTGGGTCAGCTCGCGCAGGCGCCGCACGTCGCGGTCCTGGATGTGGCGGCGATCTTCGCGCAAATGCACGGTGATGCCGTCGGCCCCTCCCAGGTGCGCTTCGACGGCCGCCCAGACCGGATCGGGTTCGTGAGTTTTTCTCGCCTCGCGCACGGTGGCGACGTGGTCGATATTTACGCCAAGTTCGATCATGGTTCCTCCGAAGGGCCGCCCCAAGGAGGAACAGCCAACACGTGGAGCGGGCGCAGCCCGCGAACAACCGTCACCCCTTTTCTCGGAAAGCGCGCCAGCGCTTCAGAGAAGGCTAATGCCTGCACAGCAGGCGTTACGCCGGAACTAAAAGGGGCTGGGGGAAGAGTAGTCATAGTTCCTGTAGCTCCATGAAAACCCTGCGCGATTGCAAGGGCTTGCCGCCCAGATGATGCGCGATCAACTGGCGCATCAGTTGCCTACTTTCGACCCGCGTGCGCGGATCGGAATAATCGTCTGCCGCCATGTCGAGCAGCGTTTTCCCGCACAGGTTTGGCGTCCCGCCAGGGTCACGCATCGAATCCTCCGACGCGTCGGATTTCGCCACCGGGCCGCGTTCGATAAGGTAAGTGTATTCACCGTCGGCCACCACCGGCAGGCCCGTCCCCATTTCCACATCGAGGGTCAGTCCGTAGCCGAGTTCCTTCAGCAGCGTTTTTTCGAAGCGGCGCAGTTCCGGCGCATCCGCCGCGCCCGCCGCCAGTGCCCTCAAGGCGGCCGCATAGGCGTCGAACAGCGCGCCGTGGGCATCCTCGCGCGGCAGCATTTTCAGCAGCAGTTCGTTGAGGTAGTAGCCCAGCAGCAGGCAGCGACCGCCCAGCAGCGGCATGCCGCCGAGCCATTCGGCCCTGGCCAGGGTCTTCACTTCGCCACCGCCAAACCAGCCCAGCTCCAGCGGCTGAAACGACATCAGCATGCCACGCATGGCTGAGCGCGGCCGTCTGGCCCCTCGCGCCAGGAGTGGCAAGCGGCCGTGATCGCGGGTGAAGACATCGACCACGAGACTGGTCTCGCTGTAGGGATGCAGATGCAGAACGTAGGCCGCCTGGCCATCGATGCGCTTGCTCACGGCGTCACGCCCGATCGAACAAACCGGAACAGAAAAGAAACTTACCGCAGAGGCGCAGAGGCGCAGAGGAAACGCAAAGAAATGCAGAAAAATTGTTGCTTTCCTCTGCGTCGCCTTTCTCCGCGCCTCTGCGCCTCTGCGGTGAAAGATTTTCGCAGCTAGTCATAACCCAGGCTCTTCAGCGCCCGTTCGTCGTCGGCCCAACCGCCCTTGACCTTGACCCAGGTCTCGAGCCAGACCTTGCCGCCGAACAGGGTTTCCATTTCCTTGCGTGCATCGGTCGAGATGCGTTTCATCCGCTCGCCGGACTTGCCGATAACGATGGCCCTATGCCCGGCCTTGTCGACGATCACGGCCGCATGGATGCGACGCAACTCGCCTTCCTGCTCGAACTTCTCGATTTCCACCGCGATGCCATAGGGCAGTTCTTCGCCGAGATTGCGAAACAGCTTTTCGCGCAATATCTCGGACGCCATGAATCGTTCGGAGCGGTCGGTAATGTCATCTGCATCGAATGCCGGCGGCCCCTCCGGCAGATAACGGGTGACGGCAAGCAGCAGCTGGTCGGTACCCAGTCCTTTTTCAGCCGACAGCGGCACCAGTTCGGCAAACTCGTGCAACGCGGAAACCTTGGCAATGAACGGCAGCAACTCGCTCTTGTCGGCCAGCCGGTCGATCTTGTTGATGACCAGCACCACGGGGATGTCAGCCGGCAGCATTTTCACGATTTCGGTTTCGCCATTGCCCCAGCGACCCGCTTCGACCACCAGCAGGATCACGTCGACATCGGCAAAGGTCGAGGTCACGCTGCGGTTCATCAACCGATTGAGCGCATTCTTGTGCGTCATCTGAAAACCCGGTGTATCGACAAAAATGAACTGGGCATCGTCCGTGGTCAGCACACCGTGAATGCGATGCCGCGTGGTCTGGGCTTTCTTCGAGGTGATGCTGACCTTGGCGCCCACCAGACGATTGGTCAGGGTCGACTTGCCGACGTTGGGGCGACCAATGACGGCCAGATAGCCGGTACGAAATATCGGACTCATGGCTTGATCGCTGCAATGGCCCGCTGCGCGGCCTGCTGCTCGGCAATCCGTCTGCTGCCACCCATGCCCGTGCTGCGAATGCCCAGGTCCGGGATGACGCATTCCACCTCGAACTCCTGGAGATGGGCCTCGCCATGCGTGGCGAGCATGCCGTAGCGTGGCAGGGGCAGATGTCGCCCCTGCAGGATTTCCTGCAAGGCGGTTTTTGGATCCTTGCCGGCGTCATTGGGATCGATGCGAACCGTGGCCGGCTCGTACAGGCGCTCGATGACGGCCCGCGTCGCATCGAAGCCGGCATCGACAAAAATCGCACCGAAAATCGCCTCCAGGGCATCGGCAAGAATCGAGGGACGCCGGGTTCCGCCACTCTTCAACTCGCCCTCGCCCAGGTGCAGGAAGTCGCCCAGAGCCAGCCCCTGTGCAATATCGGCCAGCGTTTCCTGCCTGACCAGACTTGCGCGCAAGCGGGAAAGCTCCCCTTCCTTCAGATCGGCAAACCGTTGGTACAGGTAAGCTGCAACGGCGCAATTGAGCACCGAGTCGCCGAGGAACTCGAGACGTTCGTTATGGGGGGAACCGAAGCTGCGATGCGTGAGTGCCTGACGCAGCAGCTCGGGCCGGCCAAAGCCGTGCCCGAGCGCTGCCTCCAGACTGTGCGGCTTCATTGTTTGGCGCTGCTGCCCTCGAAATCGAAGACCAGACTGGTGTTGCCGAACAAAGGTATTTTCTTCGTATAGGCAAAGGAGATCACCAGTTCGCCACCCTCCTTGGTGATTTCAATATCCTGTGGCGAGACGCTCTTTACATCGTCCATGTCGGCGCGCCTGCCAAATGCCTCACGCACCTGCTTAACCGAAGCGTCCTTGAGGCCACTGTCGGCGGCGGTGCCCTTGACTGCCTTGACGAGGTTGCCGTACTCCATCCAGGGCGGCAAAACCTTCATCACCAACAGTGATGCCAGGGCCAAAACCGCTCCGCCCACCATGAGTGTGTTCAGACTTAGCCCGCGCTGAAGTTTCATGTTATCTCCTAGTGAAACGAGCCGATCCGTTTCAGATCGCCAAAATTGAACCAGATGAAGAATGCCTTGCCGACCAGGTTTTCGTCGGGGACGAAGCCCCAGAAACGGCTGTCCTGCGAATTATCGCGGTTGTCGCCCATCATGAAATAGTGTCCGGCCGGAACCTCGCAACTCACGCCTTCGCTATTGTAGTGACAATTCTCGCCATGCGGAAAGCGGACGATTTGCTGGACAAAGGGAGGCGCTTCAGGTTCGATCAGGATGTGATGTTCGACACTGCCCAGCGTCTCCATGAAACGCGGCGTATAGAACAGGCGGTCACGGTCGAGATAATCCTCGATCTTCTTTTGCGCGATCTCCTGGCCATTGATGGTGAGCTTCTTGTTGCGATAGACGATTTTGTCACCGGGCAGACCGACCACGCGCTTGATATAGTCGAGCGAGGGGTCCGGCGGGTAGCGAAACACCACCACATCCCCCCGTTGCGGAGAGCTGAGTTCGACGATCTTCTTGTTGAGCACCGGCAGGCGCACGCCGTAGGTGTATTTGTTCACCAGGATGAAATCGCCCACCAGCAGGGTCGGAATCATCGAGCCTGAAGGAATCTTGAACGGTTCGACGAGAAACGAGCGCAGCAGGAACACCGCAAGAATGACCGGGAAAAAACTGCCGCCGTACTCAACCCACCACGGATCGGTGGCATCGGCCGGTCGCCTTTTCCTCGCCCAGAAATGATCGAAGGACCAGACGATGCCGGTGGCGATCACCAGTATGAAAAGAATCAGAGCAAAGTTCATTTGTCACCCACCCGCAGCACGGCTAGGAAAGCTTCCTGGGGAATTTCGACGCTGCCCACCTGCTTCATGCGCTTCTTGCCGGCCTTCTGCTTTTCCAGCAGCTTCTTTTTGCGCGTGATGTCACCGCCATAGCACTTGGCCAGCACGTCCTTGCGCATGGCCTTGACGTTCTCGCGGGCGACGATGGTCGAACCGATCGCCGCCTGGATGGCGACGTCGTACATCTGGCGCGGGATCAGCTCGCGCATCTTGGCTGCCAGCTCGCGGCCACGATACGGCGCGTTGGCTCGATGCACGATCAGCGACAGGGCATCCACCTTGTCACCGTTGATCAGGACGTCCAGCTTGACCACGTCGGCCGCCCGATACTCCTTGAACTCGTAATCGAGCGAAGCATAGCCGCGCGAAACGGATTTGAGCTTGTCGAAGAAATCCATGACCACTTCGGCCATCGGCATGTCGTAGGTCAGTTGCACCTGGCGGCCGTGATAGGCCATGTTCACCTGCGAGCCGCGTTTGCTCTCGCACAGGGTGATCACCGCGCCCAAATACTCCTGCGGCACGAAAATCTTGGTGGTGATGATCGGCTCGCGGATTTCCTCCATCTTCTGGACTTCCGGCAGCTTGGCCGGATTTTCCACCTGGACAGTAGTGCCGTCACGCATCAGGACTTCATACACCACCGTCGGCGCCGTGGTGATCAGGTCCTGGTCGAACTCGCGCTCCAGTCGCTCCTGCACGATTTCCATGTGCAAGAGGCCGAGGAAGCCGCAGCGGAAGCCGAAGCCGAGCGCCTGCGACACTTCCGGCTCGTAATGCAGCGAGGCATCGTTGAGCTTGAGTTTCTCCAGCGAGTCGCGCAAGGAATCGTACTGGTTGGATTCGATCGGATAGAGGCCGGCGAAGACCTGCGACTTGATTTCCTTGAAGCCGGGCAGCGCCTGGGCGGCTCGCCTGTCGGCTATGGTCACCGTGTCGCCGACCTTCGCGGCATCGAGTTCCTTGATGCCGGAAATAATGAAGCCGACCTCGCCAGCGCGCAGTTCCGGGCGCGTCACCGACTTGGGCGTGAATACGCCGACCTGTTCGACCAGGTGCTGAGAGCCTTCCGCCATCAGCAATATCTTGTCCTTGGCGCGCAGGGTGCCATCCACCACGCGCACCAGCATCACGACGCCGACATAGTTGTCGAACCAGGAGTCTATGATCAGCGCCTTCAGCGGCGCCGCGGGATCACCCTTGGGCGGCGGGATGCGAGCGATGACGGCCTCGATGACATCATCGACACCGAGACCGGTCTTGGCTGAGCACAGGATCGCTTCGGTGGCATCGATGCCGATCACGTCCTCGATTTCCTGGCGCGCGTTGTCGGGATCGGCGGCGGGCAGGTCGATCTTGTTCAGCACCGGCACCACGTCGACGCCGAGTTCGATCGCCGTGTAGCAGTTCGCCACGGTCTGCGCCTCGACACCCTGCGAAGCATCGACCACCAGCAATGCGCCTTCGCAGGCGGACAGCGAACGGCTGACCTCGTAGGAGAAGTCGACGTGCCCCGGGGTATCGATCAGATTCAGGTTGTAAATTTGACCGTCACGCGCCGTGTAGCTCAGCGCTGCCGTCTGCGCCTTGATGGTGATGCCGCGCTCGCGCTCGATGTCCATCGAATCGAGGACTTGCGCCTCCATTTCGCGGTCGGACAAACCGCCGCAGCGATGGATGATCCGGTCGGCCAGGGTGGATTTACCGTGGTCGATATGAGCGATGATGGAGAAGTTGCGGATGTGATCCATGAGCTTTAGACTTGCATCAAGCCGACGCTTGCGGTATCATTTCAACATCTAATTGCTTGATTTTATTCAATTGTATGTCTCATGTAATCTCAAACCGACTCAAGCAAGCTCAATATTTTGCGGGTAGAAATGCGGGTAAGCTGATCAGGCCCAAAAAATCCTACCCGCAATTTTCTATGTAACGCAGACAGCACAACGGTTTCTACGTTCTGTCACCACTCAAACCGACTAGGGAGAACCGAATGCTGACCAGTACCGAAGTCGCAAAGGCCAAGAAGGACGCGAAGGCTTACAAGCTCGCAGACGGGGGCGGATTGTACCTTGAAGTAACCCCCTCAGGCGGGAAACACTGGCGTTATCGCTTCCGTCTGAACGGCAAAGAAACCATATTCACGCTGGATGAGTACCCTGCCCTATCCCTTGCCGAAGCCAGAGAGCGCCATCGGGCGGCACGTAAATTGGTCAAAGCCGGTATCAACCCCACACAGCAACGTAAAGCGGAGTATGCAACCAAGAGATACGAAGCGGCCAACACCTTCGCCTTGGTCGCTCAGGAATGGTATGCCGCGAAGTCAGGTAGCTGGTCAAGCGGGTATGCCGCCCACGTCAAAGTCATTCTTGATAAGGACATCAACCCCTACATTGGCAGCCTGCCAATCAAAAACATCAAGACCCCAACGGTGTACGACGTAGTACGCAGGATCGAGAAGCGGCAAGCCCCCACCCGCGCCATCCTCGCAAGGCAGATCATTGGCTCCGTGTTCAAACTGGCGATCCTGACACACCGCGCCGAATTCAATGTCGCCGACCCCATCAAAGGCGAGATCGCCCGGCGCGTGGTCGAGCACCGTAAGCATCTAGACCATGAAGCCTTACCCGATTTCCTGCGCAAGTTGGAGGACTACACGGGACACCGCACTACAGCAATTGCCTTGAAGCTGCTACTGCTGACAGCCGTCCGCCCCGGTGAACTCTGCGGCGCTGCATGGAGTGAATTCAACTTGGAGAGGGCCGAATGGCAAATACCCGGCGCACGCATGAAAATGAGGAAGGTGCACCTCGTGCCTCTGTCGTCGCAGGCAATAGCCCTGTTGGGGGAGTTGAAGGAACTCACCGGCAGCGGTAAGCATCTATTTCCTGCGCAGGGTACGAAGTCGCAAACCATGCCCGTCGCCACGCTGCGCAATGCAATCGTCAAACTCGGCTACGGGGACAAGTTTAGCCCCCACGGGGCACGAGGCACATTTTCAACAATGTGCAATGAGATGGGGTTTCGGCCTGACGTAATAGAGAGCCAGTTGGCCCATGCGGAAAAAAATGCGGTACGTGCTGCATATAACCAAGCTCAATACATGCCAGAGCGCCTCCAGATGATCCAGCAATGGGCTGACACGATCGACGCTCTCAGGGAAGGAGCGCAGATAATCCCGTTCGCAAGGGCCGCTTGATGCGTTCTAAGTTCAAACACGATGGGAACGAATGACTGAAGTCGGCTACCTTGTATGCGAGGAATTGCCGAGCTGCAGCGTTGATCCTTCTCAGAATCCCCCCAACACTGCATCAGAAGGAGTCGCAAAATGACACGACCCAAGAGCAGGGACATCAGGCCATACACGAAGAATGTCGCCATCTCGCATGACAGCGATTTTTACGAACATATCCTTCCAGCCATTGAGAGCTCCTTTGAAGATCGGGATTCTTGGACCGCCATTCTCGAACCAGTGATCGACGCCCTAATTACTTACGACCTCGCAGTCAAGGCTAACCCTGACCGGAAGAACACGCAGAAGCAGCGCCAAGATCGGAGTGAACTTATCGAATCTCTACGAGAAGTGCACATTCGATTGAGACCGCTACACCTACCCTTGCCTCTCGTCGCTAGGGCACGTCAAGCGTACAACCCGACTGATACACGAGCAGCATCGTTCGAAGAGGAAATCAATGTTGTGTTAAGCAAAGTCGAGTACATGTGGCAATTGTTTACCGCCGCAGATATTCCCATCCCCGAAAGGACAAATCCCGGCAAGCCAGAGCGCGACAACCTTGTATCGTCACTCGGAGCGATCTTCGACCACTTTGCGGCTGAAGACCCAAGTTACAAACAATCATCAGCCCAAGACCTTCGAAATGAGCGGCGCGATTTCATTAGCGCCGTATGCAAATCCGCAAAGTTGCAGATAAGCCTACCCAGAACTTTGTAAGCCTCAGGAACGCAACAATCCCTGTCCGAACGGGACAGGGATTTCAGAGTGGCCCTCCAATGCGCGTCACTACGATTCATGTCACCTCAATCCTCAAAAGGAGACATGAATGTCTACAAAAGCACAACCGGCGGCGCAGTATCTCCCCGCCTTCGAAAACTTTGATCAACTTCCAGACTCCGCGTACGTCAAACAACCGGTAGTCGAAGCTTTATACACATGCTCCCCCGCGACGCTTTGGCGGCGCGTCGGCGCCGGACTAATCCCACCACCAGACAAGCTATCCCCACGTTCCAATGGTTGGAAAGTGGGGCGCTTGCGGAAGTCACTATCGGAGGTCGGGGCGGGTGACAAAGCCCTAACGGCAACCGGCAAGCAACCCGATGCAGACAACCAGCGTCGCCCTTCCCTTCTTACCGAAGGGACAAAAAAATGAAGCTAAAAAAGACAAAGCCCAGCAACGTTTGCAGACGCCAGCTGGGCCAGCAACATAACTTTCGTGGCCACGCTGCTTACGGCAACTATACCAAACCATTGGTAAAGAAGTCTAGGCCACCGCTGCCATCACCAGCAGAATTCTACGCATCACAGATCAGTGGGTTCGTAGAGCGTGGCGACGACTGGGCTTGGGGGTGCTGTCCGTTCCATGACGACCACAACCCCTCGTTCTGCATGCACCTGAGAACCGGCTGGTATCAGTGCAAGTCCTCAAACTGCGGCGAAACCGGCAAGAATATTGTCGGTTTTGTCTGTGCACGGGACGGTCTTTCGGTGCCGGAAGCGATCCGCTTTCTGGAGGGCTGGATATGAACCCGACTCTCAAGGCAATGCTCGAACTGTGCGAAATGGGTCTCGCAATCCACTGGCTACTTCCCAAGAGCAAGGCTCCTGTGAACAATGGCTGGGCAGCCGCTCCCGTCGCATCAATCGCAACGCTGGAGGCAACATACCGCCCCGGCTACAACATCGGCTTCCGTCCCGGCAAGTGGTCCGTCGTCGAGGGGCACGAAATCGTCGTTCTCGACATCGACATTCGCGGCGGCCTGCAATACGCCAATGAAGCATACCAGACAGCCGATACCATTCTGGGCGGCAAATTCGATCCCCATGTCATGACCGGTTCGGGTGTGGGACGCCACCAGTACCTGCGCGTGCCGATAGGCGAGTCGCCTGCCAAAGCCAATACGACATTGCGCCAGTCCGACATTTGGATACGTGACGGTCAGGTGTGCATCTCCGGCACTAAGGAGGCAAAGCCTGCCTTTCTGATCGAACTGCTCTCCACAGGCAAGAACGTGGCACTGCCGCCGTCTATCCATCCCGATACCGGGAAACCTTATGAATTTTTGAAGGAATTTTCACTATGAACATCATCGACATCCCCCAGACCGTGCGTGACCTACTGGCCTTACGTATCGACGGCGGCGAACCATGGGGAGAACCGGAAGAGTTGAAGTTTGACCTACAACCCGTCGCGCCATTTCAGGCGACGCTGCTACCAGAGGTACTTGCCAACTTCGTCATGGACGCAGCCCATCGTATGCAGTGTCCACCTGACTTCGTGGCAGTAGCGAACATTGCAATGTTCGGTTCGATAATCGGTACAGGATGCGGGGTCATGCCTAAGGCACGCGATAACTGGATGGAATTTCCAAACAACTATGGCGGTGTGGTTGGGCATCCCGGTACATTGAAGTCCCCTGCCCTCAGCGCAGGAATGGTTCCGATGGCCTACCTTGAGGATCAAGCACAGCGAGATTACGCAGACGCTATGGCCGCATATTTGCTCCGCAAGGTCGAGCGTGAGTTTGACATCCAGCGCCTGAAATCAGACAAAGGACAAGCGCAATTGAAGTTGGAACCGGAACAGGCCCGTCAGCGTATTACCGAACTCATGAAGGCAGAGAGCGAGGACGAAGAGCCTAGGTTGCGCCGCTATCGAACCAACGATGCCACTATCGAAGTAATCGGCGAAATAGCGCGTCACAACCCGCGTGGCCTCCTAGTTTTCAGAGACGAACTAATTGGGTGGTTAGCCAACTGCGACAAGTCGGGGCACGAAGGTGACCGCTCCTTCTACCTCGAAGGCTGGAATGGTCGCAATAGGTTTGTTGTTGACCGGATTGGTCGCGGCAATGTCATTGTCCCCCACCTTTGCCTTTCAGTATTCGGTGGCATTCAACCAGCCAAGCTGCTCGACTATATCCACGGAACGGTTGTTGGCTACGACAACGATGGCTTATTGCAGCGTCTGCAACTGATGGTCTGCCCTGATGAACTGGATGGCTGGAAATATGTTGATGAAGCTCCAAATGGGAATGCTGTTGATCTGGTCGTAGAAATTGCACGGGTCTTGGCAACAACGGATTTCATCAGCTTGGGAGCGCAGCGCGATGGAGAAAGGGGCACTCCCTATTTCCGGTTTAGCATGAAGGCGCAGAAGGAATTTATTCTCTGGTACACGCAGCTTGAGTCGTACATCCGGCACCAAGAGAACCCGGTACTCGCCGAGCACTTCGGCAAGTACCGAAAACTGATTCCGGCCTTAGCGTTAATCTTCCACCTCGTTGACCTAGCCTCTGGCAAACACTTCAGGGAAAAAGGCATTTCGTTGGAAGCCCTACATCTTGCGATCGGATGGGGCGAATACCTATCGACTCATGCAATACGCATTTACTCGATGGCCCTTGATCCGAATCAGTCAGCGGTCACCGCGCTGGCCGCCAAGATCAGTTCGGGCAAGCTGGTCGAAGGGTTCAGTGAGCGGGACGTATACAAGTCAGGGTGGTCCAGCCTGACGGACGCGGATGTGGTTCGCGCCGCCTGCGCGGAACTGGAGATGGCCGGGTGGATACGGCGCATTCCCGTTGAGCGTGGGCCGGGGCGGCCACAATCCGTCCGCTACACCATCAACCCTGCCCTCGCGGCCAAATAGGCCCTGCAGCAACCCCCAAAACCCCCAGAATTCAGGTTCTGGGGGTTTTGTCTGTTCGGGCTACCCGTTCGTCAGAATAGATATGCGCACCGGCGGCAGTCTGCCTTTGACGACCGCGACACACTCCTCCAGCATGTCATCAGGTAAGGGTAATATGCAGCGGAACAATCCGAACGGTCCGCCGCTGATAGCCATCTGACGGCACGTGTAACTAACTAAGCCAACCTTATGATCGCCACGACAGTGAAGAAGGGCAAACTCGAACTATTGCTAGACGAGTTCACTGAGGTGCATGGAACCGTATTGATGGGTATGCATAAGGAGCTGCAAACCCTGAAGCAGGAGGTCGATAAGCGGGTCGAGGCTCAAATTGGCACCGTGCTGACAAAGATTGAGGCGGCAGACTCTGTCCTGAAATCTCACCTTGAAAGCGCAGCCGAACTGTCTACGATTTTTGACGGCAGGGAAAAGCGTGCAATAAGCGCCATCGCCTCAGTCAAGAAAGACGCCATATCCGATCTGGAAGCGACGCGGGACGCCGTCCACTCTGAAGCAGCCTTAGTACAGAGCGAATTCAGCGATCACCGCGCCAAGCTTGACGTGCTCGACGCTGAAATGAGGAAGTCTTTCGAAGAGCGCTATCAGATGGCAGTCCGCGAGGTTGGCGCGGTGCAGGCCTCTTGGGAACAGGAAGCAGAGGCACTCAGGAAGTCCCTGCAAGTGGTCGAGACTGCAACGCGTGAATCGCTCGAAGGCTGTCTCCGGGACGCACTGGAAAATCTCAATGTCACTCGGGCGAAATGGGAAGCGCAGGCCGAATCAATCGGGAACACCCTGCGCGATCTCGAATGTACTCTGCAAGGTGAACTGCAAGCCACAAAGCGTGAAGCAGTTGGCGTGATCGGTGATCAACAACGATTGTGGAACGAGAAGGCGAAAAGGTCGGTTGAAGAGTTTGCCGACTTGCGCACAGCCCTGAATACGCTTTGTTTTGAACTCGAAGGCAAATTGGCCGAGCAGCAGCGAACTATCGCTGCCAGCCTAAATGGCTCGGCTTCAAGATTTCACGAGGAGTTGTCCCAGCTGCGCAACGAGAGCGTTGGTTTGATCCAAGAGCTCCTCGCCGACATCAAACAGCAGCGCTCCGATCTGTCTAAGGCCGATAACGCACTTCAAAAGCGCCAAGCCGCCTTTCATGAAGACATGACACGGTCAAAGGGAGAGATCAGCCTGATGCAGTTGGAGCACCAGAACGAGGTAGCAGCATTCCAAGCCGACATAGCAAGATCGATGGGAGAGATCGGCCTGATGCATTTGGAGCATCAGAGCAAAATGGCGGCATCACTGCGAGTCGCAGACAAACTCAACTCAGACAGCCAAGAGCGGCTGAAGGCTGTTTCTGATCGGGCTGAACAGATTCATCAACGGGAAATCGCCCTGCAGAAACGTACTCGCCAAATTGTTATCGGAGTCGGGCTTGCCGTCATTCTGACATTGGGCGTTTGGGTATGGCTGACGTTGCATCACTAGAACTGCTCGCTGACGAATACGGTGAGCGGCACGGCCGCGCATCATTCAGCGACCTCAAGAAGCTGGCGAGCGAATATGTTGAAGCTCGCAAGATGTCTATTCTTGATGCCGCCGCAATAGCCATCGCCTTCGACTACGTATTTTCGGCCGACACGGTCGATCTGTCGCAAATCACGCCGGATATGGCAAAGGCTTGGGATCTGGCCTATCCGCATGTCTCTATCGAGTCACTCGTAGGGCGCTCTCCCGAGGACCTCGCCGGCGTAATCAGTGGCTGGAAAGGGAAGCTGTTTGAAGTCGAGGTGGAGCAAAGATTAAACGCAGGTGAGTGGGTGGGTGACCTGCATTTGGAGGGCGAACAAGTCGCGGTCTTAGCGGATTCTCCGATACAAGCCGGATGGGACTTACGCATCATCGACCCTGATGGGTCGGTAGCCGACACAATCCAACTCAAGGCGACCGAATCTGTCAGCTATGTCCACGAAGCTCTTGCGCGTTATCCCGACACGCCGATTGTTGCAACTCACGAGATTGCCTCGCGCATGGCCGGGGATGGGATTATCGACTCGAACATCCTGAACGACCACTTAACGGCCGGTGTGAGCGACCATATTTCAGATGCAACATCTGACGCAGTAAGCGATAGCGTCATGGGAGTCATGCCAGTTTCTGTAATCGTTGCCACTGAAGCGATAAAGGTACTGGCAGGAAAGAAGTCGGTTGATGAGGCATTTGAGTCAGGTGGCGAGCGTCTGGTTAAGGGAGCAATCGCGGGAGGTGTTGCCGCTGCAGTGTCGGTGATCGGTACACCAATTCTCGGAGCAATTGCCGGCCTTCTTACGCGTTTGGCACTTGGTGGAGAAGACGCGCCCACGCAAACGGCACCAGCATTTGTCCCGCCCGATTCACCTCGGATGCAGGGTACATTGAAGCAACTCAGCGATAGCGCACGAGCGGTCCGCAGGACTTATCCCTGCGAATACCTAATAGATATCGGTACCCGGACGCCATCGATCAGCGAGGCCGATGAAATTCGGCAGATGGCTGACGACACGACCCGACTTCAAATTGAACAAGGTTCCATGCCTCTTGCCAGTTGGATCCGGATGATGGCGCGAAAAAATATGGAGGCCATGTCGGAAATTAATTTCAGGCGACATCTGGCCGACATCAGAAAAATCGATAAGGAAGATTGGATCAAACGTGCCTTTCCCGCATCCGGATTCTTCGATGCAATAGCATGGGGATTCAGTGATGAATATCAACAGTTCGGCAATGAGCTCAATCAAGCGCTTCGCATTGGATGGTATCTGGAAAAGAAATTAGCCGGGCCCTTGACAGAGACAGACAAGGAAGAGCTTAAGCTCGCAAAGATGTCTCCTTCGGAGAGAAGCGAATACAAAGCACGTAAGCAAAAAAGAGCACTGATTCGACGCTTTCTAAGGGACCACCCTGAAAGCATTGAGACGTGGCGCACTAAGTATCCGGAGGACTTTGGATCTGATGGGGCGCTGTTAGATTAGTGTCGCAATCTGAAGCATCAAACATCACGACCCGTGTCTCCACCACAGCCCGGCCCTCTGCCAGTGCTGCCACTTCTTCATCGGTCAACCCCTCGTAGAATGCATCAAGCTGCGCCGGTGTCATGGTGCTCCCGTCAGGGTTACGAAACTGCCCCTCCCGTGAAACGCGCCTGCGCAGTTCCGCAGTCGACACATACCGAAGATGTTCCCCGCCGTTACGCTGCTCCTGCTCGGTCTTGAGGGTCTCAGGATTGTAGAAGTCGAGCATACGTGCGATCTCGACCCAACCGCGCAGCATCACTGCCGGATTACCCTGTTCCTGAGCCGCTTTAATCGCACCCAGAACGGCCGAAATTACGTCCTGATGGGTAATCTCCAATCGCGCCGCCAAAGCCTGCTGACGGGCCTGCAAAGCGGTCTGGATGTAAGGTTTTGACAGGTTTTCGGAGCCTATCTGCCGGGCGCTGCGCTCCCGGTATCCCGCCGCCCGTGCCGCCGCTGCCGCGTTGCCGCAAACCACGTATTCGTCGCAGAATCTGGCCTGTTTGACGGTGAGTGCCGTGCCGGTCATGTCAGCACCTTCACGTTCAGCCCGGCGACCCGCCTGAACACACTATCTCCGGTCAAAAACAGGTGTTCGCCACCTAGCTGGAGGCACGATGCAGCATGCAGCGCGTCGGGCGTCTTCAGGCCGGTCTGGACACGGATCGCCGCCGCCAGTTCGACGACATCTTTGCTCAGTTCAACCCAGACCAGATCGGGGCGCGAAAAGAAGGTGTCTAACGCTGCCAGTGCCGCGCTGTCATCGCCCTTCATTGGCCCAACCCGGCATTCCAGCCACGACAGACGGCTGACCGCCGCACCCAGATCAGGGTGCTTCTTGGCAGCCGCCGCGAGTTCCTTGCGTACCTTGGAAGCGAACGGTTCGGCACCTTCAATCAGGTAGATCAGGGCACTGGCGTCGAAAAAGGCAATCACCAGTCGCGCTCGGCTTTGAGGGTAGCGTCGATCTGCGCCTTGCTTCGCGTCCCGGAGGTGCGCTGGTTGAGCAGCCACTGTACGGCCGTCACGCCGCTGGGGGTGGATACCCGTCCATTCGCAAGACGCTGGTACTCAGCCTCGGTCAGCACCACAACCGCTGGCTTGTTGCGCTTGACGATATGCACCGGGCCGCTGCGCAGGCCGTCTTCGATGGCTGCCATGCCGCGACGCTTCAGTTCGGATACCGTGAGGGTATTCATATCAGTACCTATAATCAAAATAACGGTACTGATTATAGTACGTTTACCCTGCCTTACCGTGAGCGCCAAGGTGGTCATGGTAATACTCCTGCAACGTACGACTGGACAAGCCACTCCTGCGCATCGGTATGCTCGTCAGCCTTCTCGAAGCCTTGGAACAGCAGGAAATCAGCAAGCTCCCACCCGCCCGAGAGGATGAGGTGCTTGCCGCGCCCGGCAGCATGCAGCAACAATGGACGGCGCGATACCATGTTTGCCAAGCTCATTTCATTTCAGTCAGATGCAGTTCTTCTCCCACCACTGTCATCCTAGTTTAGGTTTTGGTAACTTCATTACCCCCCTCAGCGCCGGTACGATGATGATTTTCCTGTACTTCATTAAAACAACGACGGAGGTTCGCCATGTTCTATAAACGATTCCCAAGCCCTGACCGGCTCGTTATTACTAACATTGCTGATGTTATGTCGTTCGCGGGTAAGGGCATAGGCCGGCCAACCCTTTACATTTCTGCTGTCCACCCTGAGTCAAGCGAAGACAAGAACAACATGATCGGCAGAGTGATGCATTATTCGGAGCTCAGGCGCAACAGTCTTTTGGACGAAATACAAAGTAACCCGAAACGCTTTTATCCCCGTCTAAGCGAAGATGCTCTAAGTGCCGGGCATCTGAAAGGGTATCGGGGCTTGGCTAAGCAGTTTCTATCGATTGTCTTCGACGGTTGGGCCCTAGTCATCGGCGACACTAGGGATGAGGTTAAGTCATGGGCGATAGACTTCTATGACATGCAGTATTATTTCTTTTTCAACGTGTTGGCAATTGATGAAGACGGAAGGAAGATTGCTGAGGTTCGCGGCGGAGACCTATTGGAACTTCATGAGGATGAAACCACTAGCCACCTTGCTCCAAACCAAGATCTTGACTGACCATAGCCCGCCTTTCCTACGCAATTCATTCGCCATAGTTAGCGGCTGTAATGAAAATGCCATATTCGCTACTCTACAACCCATCCTGAAACTCTGTTGTGCAAAGATAGACGCGATTATGCGCGTCCAGCAACCAAGCAGTTACTTCCTTGACGGCCCCAGAAACGGCACCACCAATGGACGAAATGATTGTGCTTGGCCGCACCTTGATAACGTCATGACGGCGACAAATCAGTATTCCGCAGACCGACAAACAATAACGGCCATCAAGTGAGTAGTCCGATTTCCAGTTCTGTGCCGCCTACGCCTCTCATTGCCGATCGCCTGTCCGCATGGGCCGATCAGGATGACCACGTTTTCAGGCGTCACCGCGCCCAGTTAGTTGCAACAGCGCCAACGATTGCGATGCTCATCGCAACACGGAACCCGTTCGTTTCAGACCAGTCTCGCTTGTTGGCCGAGGTTGACGTAGACCGGGGCAACGATCCTGTCGATGTGCTGGTTAGCGAAACAGCGATGAGCCGCGAGGAGATCAACCAGATCGCCGCGAAAGTTTCTGAATACGCAGACAGTCACTGGATGGAAGTTCTCGGCATGCTGGGCCGCAAAACGAATATGAAGCGAGAGGTAATCGAGCGGATCGCGGCGATCAATCCTGAGCACCTTAGTGCTGACTGGCGCGATGCTCCTGACGAGCTATATTCACTTCTAAGCCTTTGCCCAACGCTTGTGCTGCCCGATACGGTGGAAGGATGGGATCTCCTGCATCGCTACTGGAATTCTCGTGGGCCATTGGCAAAGGATATATATCGACATCCCAAACTGGGGTACCTATTCGACTTCCAGTATCTGTACAGACAGCGATACCCCGGCATCTCGTTTGAGGATATGGACGCGATGTTTGGCGGTGAGTGCGACCTCAGTCGCGTTTGGGGGTATTCCGAATTCGTCTCGAAGTTGCTGGATGAAGAAGGTAAGCAAAATGATGAGGACGGTTCTTGCGCACCCTTCCTGAGTCAGTTTGAACCGGCTGATTTGGTGAGACAAGCAGACCTGTGCCATGCCGAGATGGTCCGCATAGCCGACCAAACCATACGCTCGCAGTACGAAACCTTTAAGGATTGGCCGAGACTGATTCAAGGCGTTTACAAGCAGAAATATCGAACTGCGGTGTCCTTGGTAACACCTGCCGAGTTGATGCGTGAAGGAGCAATGCTCTCCGAGTTTCTTACATCCTTTCCTGAAGAGTTTTACCTTGGCCGTACACATATAGTGGCAATTCTGTCGCCTGAGGGCGAGCACCTCTCCACTGCTGAAATCATTACTTCAGTCAATGCAGACGACACTCACGAATTCTTCGCCCTTCATTTCGATGTCGACGGAAACGAACCATCGCCTGAGTGCGCAGGTTGCGTCGGGTGGCTGACGCACCAATTCACTGAACCCGCTCAAAATGATCGGCTATTGGAACTGGAAAGGCGCTTTGCAGAACCGGATCAAGCGATGAGAACCATGATTGCGCAGTTCAAGTTGAAATCGGCGGCACTTGGTACCGAGGCTTTATCTGCTGTGTTGTCGCATTGTTCGGGCAGCCACGAAAGGCGCGACACGTTGGTCAAGTCGATGGAATTGGCACACCCTCATTTGTAATGGCCGTTTAAGAATGTAAGTCATGACCGAACCCTCTACTACCGTCCCTGAAATCTACAACCAGATTACAGCCGCCGTTATTGAATCGTTGGCAAAACGAGGCGCTGTGACCAGCCCCCGCGAGCAGCTGGCCATTTCAGAAGACTTCTTCCGCCGGCACCCTGAGCAGTTCATCAGGTGGCTGACTGAGTACTACCCGCTGACAGCTTCGGAAATAGTTCAGTATCAGGATCGTTGGGACTGGGAACTCCTCAGCAACAACACAAACCTTGATTTGACCGACGAGCTTGTATCGAAGTTCGAGGACCGATGGAGTTGGCGCTCACTAATCAAGCACCCGGCATTCCGTTGGTCGGAATGCCTGATGCGGAGGTTCGACCACCATCTGTTCGATCACCACTACCTTTTTGACAAACCCCTACAGGGGGATGATTACACAGAGGAGGATAGGGATCTAAGCTTTCGCCTTTACAAAATCGTGCACCCGGAAATACCGTGGAAGGAATCGCTTCTCGAACGAAACGCTGACCGCTGGGATTGGAGTACGATTAGTTTCCTTAGCAACTTCCCGTGGTCAGTGGATATTCTTGATCGATATAGGAATCGCTGGGACTGGCAAGCATTGAGCCAGAACGAAAGCCTGCCGTGGTCACCGGAACTGCTGGAAAAATACAAAGACCTATGGCATTGGGAACAACTGAGCTTGAACCGCAAACTGCCGTGGTCTGAAGATCTGGTTGAGAAATACGCAGAACGGTGGAAGTGGGAAGACCTGAGCAAAAATTGTGGGCTGCCGTGGTCAGGCGACCTAATTGCAAAATACAAGGACCGGTGGAACTGGAATTTGCTTGTTTCGAATAGCGAACTGCCATGGTCACCGGAACTAGTGGTACGGTTTTCGGGTTACTGGGCATGGGGCGCACTGCCAGAAAGCAAGAGCGTCAACGACACAGAAGGTTCAGATGTCTGCGGGCGCGGCGGCTTGTCAGAGAACGGTAGCGGCATCTGGTCTGCAAATCTCTTGGATCTCGACCCAGATGGATGGGAGTGGGAGGTTCTCAGCTGGAATAGGTCGCTACCGTGGTCGGCAGATTTGCTGGCTGCCCACGAGAATCGATGGCACTGGATAACCCTCAGTTGTAACACTGCGCTGCCGTGGTCAGAATCACTGCTTCGTCAATTCGAGGATCGGTGGGAATGGGGAACATTGAGGTACAACGAATCCATTCCATGGTCAGAGTACTTGGCTGAAACATTCATTCACCGCCTAGAGATAATTCCAAGCGGGATGACGGTGAGCATTGACTTTGCAGAACGCCACCAGCAGTTCGATCAATATGCCGGGATTATTGGCGTGTTCAATCGAAAGCCGGAGATCACCGGGTGGCCGACCTGCTTTGACTTGACTCACAGTCAGGTGAAGCGGTTAATGGTTGAGTGCTTCGGCGGCACCTGACGGGCTTCCTGCCAGCGCCGCTTAGGAACAATCATCCACATCAGTTTGTCGGAATCTGCGCGACTAGCGCAATCGCCGCATCATACTTCGCGGAAAGATCGATCATCGAGGTCAAGCTGGATCGTCTCCGTTTTGCGATCAGTAGTTCGTCGTCGATGACGACAAGCGACCTCCTCTTGGACTGCTCGGCCACTTCCTCCAGCCAGTTGCCGAGCATGGGTAACGATAGCTGCTGCGTTTGTAGGACCGAGAAATCTAACGTCACCAGCCTTTCGACTCCGGGCTTAAGTCGATCCCATTCGGTGTCTGTAAGCCGCCCGTTGGTAACACGTTCCACGTCTGCCCCGGCAACCTGCGCAAGCAAATTGAACGTGAACTCAAGTTCCGTTGCAGCACGGCATAAATAAAGAGTGCAACACTCGTGTTCGGCATAGTCCGAAATACACATCCGAATAGCGCAAGGCGATACCAGATGCCCGTAGTAGGGAATTACATAGAATGTTCCACCGAAGCACGCGTCGTTCAGCACGTAACCCAACTTCTCGTATATCGAGTCCAGCGCTACAGGATCAATGGAATAGCAATCCCGAGACTCGGGCACGTCGGAACTTTCCAAGCACCGGTCCATCTCTTCAAATGCAGAAATGAGCAGCGAGGTGAGGGGCTTCGCCAAGGTCTTCAGCGATTGGTTGGGTCGCGCCATCTGGAAATGATAGCCGGTTGAAGCACGGTGCGGAGCGATGCTTAGATTCTGAGAGTATTCTTCTTTCTTTACAGCCGCGTCACTAAGACACGGACACTCCACGATGCGCTACTTACTTCTTCTCGTGACGACCAATGCATATGCTGTCATGCCTGAGCTATATGAAAACAGTCGGGCGCAGTCGCCCTGGGTGATCATAATTATCATTGTCGGCATGTATCTGTACTACAAGCGTAAGTGACACCCATACAACTTCATATTTCCTGCTCAGGGTTGCACAAGTAGAGGAGTTCCTGAAAGTATGCCTTGGTACCAACGAGATGAGTATCGGTTCTGGGTTGCAGAACACAAAGACGAGGGGGTTGTCATTTTCCACAATCCCGCCAGTTTCCGGCATGGCCGCCCAGCGGTAGTGGCCCTGTATCAGGTGCGGACAAGGTGCTGGGAAGAATTCGGCCGAGACGCTGTTAAAGAAGACCTAATTACAGGGCGCTATTTCGATTCCCGCAATCCTGATTGGTTTGCTCGGTTTGACGATTGGAACTGGTTTCTTGTGGGGGTTAGCAACGGGACTTTGGAATACCAGAATCCTAGTCCCAAATCTACAGCACCCTTGCCACCTATCCCATACGACCGCGAAAGCCTTATCGGGTGGGGTTCGGCTGGTTCCACCAGTGACGGTTCTGAGAATGAGTCAGACGACATGAAAACAAGGGACTGGTCAAGTAGGTTTGATGACTTCGATAGTGGGAACTGGGAAAATTATATTGGTGGGCCAGACGAGTAAATGCGGACAGCATATTATTCCTGAAGCAAATATATATAAATATAGCGAATCTACGCGCTCGGTACTCCACCCCCTCATCCCTGAAACACCTACCCCGTGTACGTTTTCGGATTCCTGTTCTGGTAGGGGTCCCTTTCTGGCACACCTAGCAGAATTCATTTCTCGTTTTCGCGTTCGGCAAACCACCGGTGTCGAACGTGGCCTATCGCCGCTCTGATCGTGCGCATACGCAGAACATAGTGGCCTGAATCAGCCCCGCTGCTGGCTGTTGCCCGACAAAGCTTGTATCTCATCTTTGAATCCATGAATTGACTGATCAGCACCCGCTGGTTGGCCATGCCCACGGCGCTCGTCCATCTCGGACAGCGCCGTTTTTCGTTGTACCTACCAAAAGGAGTATCACCATGAAACTGCAACCTGTAGCATTCAGCAACACCCGCACCGAGGCCGGCATTACCAAGACTGCTGCGCTTTTCACATTCAGGGCCTTGCGTGCCGTAGCTGGATGCGTCGCTGAACTGCCTGCGGTAGCAACGCAGGTGGCCACTGACGTAAGTCAGGCGTGGGAGGAATCCCGCCGCCCAAACGTCCGTTGAAGGGGGAAGATCATGCTTGCGACCGGATTCACGATCTTCCTCGCGGCAGGGCTGCTGCTGACGAAACTGCCACGCAGGACAGCCCTGCGCATGCTGAAGTACGACCTAGCACTGGACCTGATGGTCACGGTACTAGTGCTGATCATCCACTTCGGGACATTCAGCGGCGTGATGGCAGCTACCGTCGCAGGTTTGCTGACCAGCTTGGCTACCTCCGGGCTGAAGCGGCTCGTTGGCTACGTGGATGGAGACTTCTACATTCCCGGCAGGATTCGACTCGACGTGTAGCAGCCAAGCGTGACAAGACCCTGCGCTGGGTTTTTCTCGCTGCCGCTACCGGCGAAGCCGGACGCCACAGTGTCCGCATCCTCATCCGCGTAGTCATGCGGTTGCTGCACTAGCTGAAAAGTTGGGCGTTGACCCGCCCAACTTTGGGTTTGCCAGTTTATGAAGTTCAGATAGTCCAGTAGTACCTCTTCGTTCCATCCCTTTGTCGGCCCCGTCTGGGTAACTCCCAGCGGGGCCGAACCTTTTTCTAGGAGCCGAAAATGAAAGACATCTACACCGAAGTAACGAACAGAATCATCACCGCACTCGAAGCAGGAACACCGCCGTGGATTTGCCCATGGCGGGACGGCACGGCCTTGCCGAGCAATCTCGCCACCGGGAAGACGTACCGGGGCATCAACGTGTTGATGCTCGCCATCGAGGCCGACATGCGCAGCTACAGCGACTCTCGCTGGGTCACGCTGCGTCAAGCCAACGAGTTGGGTGCCAAGGTCAGGAAAGGCGAGCACGGCGCTCAGGTCATCTTCTTCAAGATGAAGGAAGTCGGCGATGACGTTGAAGCCGACGACGAGCAGAAGCGCGTAGTGCCCATGCTCAGGAGCTACACCGTGTTCAACACAGCCCAGCTTGAGTTTCTGCCGGAGAAGTTCGAGTTACGGCCCTCCCCGGCTGTCTGGCAGCCGCTGGGTGAGGCGGAGCAGTTGCTGTACGAAACCGGCGCTGTCATCCGGCACGGCGGCAACCGGGCGTTCTATTCGCCAAGTGAAGATCTGATTCAGTTACCGCCTGAGTCGTGGTTCGAAACGCCAGACGATTATTACTCGACGGCCCTGCACGAGACTGTGCATTGGACAGGCCATCCGCGTCGCTTGAACCGTGTGCTCGGCAGGCGGCACGGCATCGAAGCCTACGCCTACGAAGAACTGGTGGCCGAGATGGGGGCGGCTTTCCTGTGCGCCCATGTCGGCATCCCCGCCCGTCTTGAGCATGCCAGTTACATCGACTCGTGGCTCGACGCCCTGCGCCGGGAAAAGCGGCTCATCTTCACCGCCGCTGGTGCAGCGCAGAAAGCAGCAGACTACGTGCTGGGTGAAACAGTCAGCGCACCTGCGCCGCACAGTGAAGCGGTTCCAGCCGAAGCATTGGCGGCATAGCTACCCCCAGAACCCCCAGAACTCGAATTGTGGGGGTTTTGGGTGTTGCCTGCCCCGCTTGAAATTCAACCTTGGGTGGTCTGTGCACGGACCACGCTGGGCATAACAACAAGACTCTTCCGCAAGGCTGATGGGGTCAAAAAACTGACAGCGTTGCAAAACCTTCGCCTGCATTTCTGAGCAGGCATTCCTACGCCCCTCGGTGACGCACGCATCCCGCGTGCTCGCCGGGGGGCGTTGTCGTTTACACATCCTGAAAGGAAATACCATGAAATCAAGCAGTGAAAACTACTTCGTCGAGCTTTCCAAGATCGACGTCAACAATCATGTCGAGAAGAAAGGCCAGTTCAGTTATCTGTCATGGCCCTTCGCTGTCAGCCAGTTACGGCAGTTCGACCCCGTGGCAACGTGGCACGTGCAGCGTTTTGACGGACTGCCCTTCCTGAACACCGATCTTGGTGTCTTCGTCGAGGTGTCGGTCTGTGTAAAGGGAATCAGCCTCAGCCAGATTCATCCTGTGCTAGACAGCAAGAATCGTCCGATCCTCGCGCCGTCAAGTTTCGACATCAACGCGTCGATCCAGCGGTGTCTGGTCAAGGCCATCGCGCTGCATGGTCTGGGCTTGAATCTGTATGCAGGTGAAGACCTGCCGCTGATCGAGGCGGACGACGATAAGGGGGCACCAGCAACCGACAAAACCCCCACAACTCAACCTGCACCCGCCACGGTGACCACGTTGCCGACACCACGTGGCGACACCATCACGCCTGCGCAGGTGGGCTACATCAACAAGCTGATTAAGGAAACCGGCACCGAGCTACAGAAGGTACTCGACTACTTCGGCATTGCTCGTATCGAAAACATCGCCAAGACCGAGGCAAGCCGGGTTATCCGCAGTCTGGAACAAGCGCGTAACCGGAAGGAGGCTGCGTGATGGCTGCGACCTTGAAACTCATACAGGGAAGTCAGGAGTGGCTCGACTACCGGCGCACCATGCGCAATGCGTCTGAAACGCCCGCCGTGCTGGGCATCAGCCCGTGGGTTACGCCTTACCAGCTGTGGCTGATCAAGACCGGCAGGAGCACGCAGGCGGTGACACAGGCCATGACACACGGCACTCAGCTTGAGCCGCAGGCCAGAGCAAGCTACGAAGCCCAGACTGGACACGTCATGAACCCGCTGGTGATGCAGGACGGGCTGTACTCGGCCAGTCTGGACGGGATCACGCTTGCCGGTGACCTGATCGTGGAGGTCAAGTGCCCCTTCCGGGGCCGACAGTCGAAGCTGTGGCGGGAGGCGCGGGAAGGTGCTGTGCCTGCGTATTACGCCGCCCAGATTCAGCACCAGATGATGGTATCCGGAGCCTCAGAAGCCCACCTGTGGGTGTATGTGGGTAACGAAGGACTGCTCCTCACCCTGCACCGAGATGAGCCTGCCATGGAGGCCATACGCGGAGCGTGGGACACGTTCAGCCAGTACCTTGATGGCGAGGCGCCGCCACCGTTGGCCGACGCGGATTCAGTGCAGCGTGACGATCCGGCGTGGGGTGACGCAGCGGCAGCCTTCGTGGCGGCCAAGCGCAACGCTGATAGCGCGGATGAAGCTCTGGACGCGGCCCGGCAGCGGCTGGTTGATCTGGCGAAGAATCCACGCGAGACCGGCAGCGGAGTCAGCGTGGTGAAGCTCTGGAAGACCGGGAACGTGGATTACAAGAAGGTGCCTGAGCTTCGCGGCGTCGATCTGGATCGCTACCGGGGAAAAGGCCGGGAGGAGGTGCGAGTGACGGTAACGAAATGAAATGACGAGAGCCCCGGCTCAAATAGCCGGGGTTATCCGCTCAATCCACCGCAAAGCGAGTCGTGTCCATGGCGTCAAAAAATGAGGGTAGGAATGCGGGTAGGATTCAGAAACGCAACTCTCAAACCGCTCTCAAAGCCTTGCCAGACAAGGCACGCAGAAAATACTTGCGGATGTGATCCAGGGACAATAAAAAAAGGCGCTCATTCAAGCCCTTGAGCACCTTGGAGGCATTAAAGCAAGGGGCGGATTTTAGCCTAAAGCACCCAAATACTCACGTACTTTCGCCGCGTCGAGGAAGTAGTGGCAGAGTTCGCGACCCTCGCCATCGACCAGCACCGGCACCAGTTCGTTGTATTTCGCTTCCAGCACCGGATCAGCATCGACATCCAGCACCTCGATCACAAAATACGGCACATCCGGCTCGCCGCGCAAGGCTTCCAGCGCAGCGAGCATGTCGTGGCACAGATGGCAGTATTCGCGGCTGAACAGCCGCAACTGCGGCGCCGGCCGACTCTGCGGAGGCCTATTTATCCGGGACTCCCTTGATGGTGATGAAGGTCTGCGCGTCGCCGCGCCGCACCAGCAGGGTAATCGTGGCGCTCTTGTCGACGCCCTGGAGCAGGTCATTGAACTGCGACAGTGATTTGACGTCCGTCTGGCTGCCCTTGATGATCGCCGACAGGATGATGTCGCCGGACCGCAGTTCGGTGCGCGTTCCGCCGTTTCTGACTTCCTCGACGATCAATCCGTGCTGGATGCCCAGCGTCCGCTTCTGCTCCGCCGTCGGAACCGTCAGCACCAAACCGAGTCGATTGGCCGCCGGCGGCTCGGCAGACTTGCCGCTACGGCTGGTACTGCGCGTGCCACCTTCATCGTCCGGAATCTCACCCACCGCAACGCTCACATCGCGGCCGGCGCCCTTGCGCCAAAGCTGGACAACGACCTTGCTGCCGGGCCGGGTGGCTCCCACCATGCGCGGCAGATCGCTGGATTCAGCCACCGCCTTGCCATCGAATTTGAGAATGATGTCGCCCACTTCAATCCCGGCCTTGTCGGCCGCCGCACCTTTCTCTACCGACGCCACCAATGCGCCCTGCGGCTTGCCAAGATTGAAGGACTCCGCGAGTTCCTTGCTGACTTCCTGAATGCCTATGCCGAGACGGCCGCGACTGACCTTGCCTTTTGACTTCAGCTGGCTCTGGATCTCCATCGCCAGATCGATGGGAATCGCAAACGACAAGCCCATCGAGCCACCGGAGCGCGAATAAATCTGCGAATTGATGCCGATCACCTCGCCCTTCATGTTGAACAATGGCCCGCCTGAGTTGCCCGGATTGATCGCCGCATCGGTCTGGATGAAGGGCACGAAATTCTCATGCGTCAGCGAACGCCCCTTGGCACTTACGATGCCGGCGGTGACCGTATTTTCGAGGCCGAAGGGCGAACCTATCGCTACCACCCATTCGCCGACCTTGAGCTTGACCGAGTCGCCCAGCTTCACCACCTGCAGATTGCTGGCTTCGATCTTGATCAGCGCGACATCGGTGCGCTTGTCGGCACCCAGCACCTTGGCCTTGAACTCGCGCTTGTCGGTAAGCTTGACCAGGACCTCGTCAGCACCATCGACGACATGCGCATTGGTCAGGATGTGGCCGTCGGCGCTGATGATGAAGCCGGAACCCAGCGAGCGGTTCTTGAACTCCTGCGGCACGCCCGGGGCATTCGGAATCTGGCCCGGGAAGAAGCGACGGAGGAACTCCTGGGTCGACTCGTCCCCATCGAACGGGAACTGCTGGCCGCCACGGCGCCCCTTGATAATCTGGGTGGTGCTGATATTGACCACCGTCGCGCCCTGCTTCTCGACCAGTTCGGTAAAGTCAGGCAAGTCGCGAGCTTGCGCCTGTACCTGGAGCGAGAACAGCAATGAAAAAGCTAGTGAGAGCGAAATGAGAAGTTTCTTCATGATTGTTCCTTGAAACGTACTTCATTGGTTTGGACTTGCAACGAAAACAGACTGTCCTCGCGCCGTGCGCGAATCTCCTTGCTGCGCAGCAAGGCAAGGCCGCAGCCGAGGCCGGCCAGCGTTCCAAGCACGGCCCACGCATCACCACCCATTGACTGCCCGATCAATGCACCGCCGATGGAGAGCAAAACAGGCAACACATAGGAGGCCAGTGAAGCACGCCAGAGCGTGCCATCGGCCACGCTGAGGGAAACGCGGTCGCCGACACGGGCTCCGATCAAATTATTCAGCCGGTAGCGGCGAGGGCCTGCGCTCAAGCCGAGCAGCCCATCCTGACAAGCCTCCGAGCTTTTGCAGTTGCCACAGGCAGGTGCGCGGCCAGGTACTTCGACCAGGACTTCACAGCCGGAGACTTCCACCACAACGGCATCGCACTGGCTCATTTTCTCCTCCGTTCGATGCCGTCGCCGAGGCGCTTGACGGCAAGCGCCGGCACCTCACCCATGACCACCAGCCGATGCTCGCCCAATTGACGGCGATACACGCTGACCGGGCCGGCTGTAGACACCGTCTCGGCTTCGCCGGCCGAACCGCCGGGTTCGATAAATACCGAGATCGATGCCAGGCCGTCGGAAAACACCACGTGCAGGCTCTCGGGACTCTCAGGCGCTGTTTGTCGCTTCATGGTTGCCACTTTGCGAAAGCCAGGCAGCAGCGTACGGAAGGTCCAGCCAATGTCGTCCGGCTTCATCTCGGTCGACCTGACCTGTTGCACGCGAACGCGCTCGCTGTCGAAATGCGGTTTCAGCGCCTCTCGCTCGAGCGGGCCGCCGATCTTTACTTCGGTAAAGGCAAACGACTCGAGGGTCTCGCCGCGCTCGCCGACCAGATTGGCCTTCAGCAACAAACCGCTGGCAGCGTCCATCCAGAGTTCATGGCCATAGCGCAAGTCGTCACGCGGCTGCAGAAGCACAGCGCGGCTCTTCACCCCCGCGACCCGCCCCGAGCCGCCGCTGCGAATGGCATAGTGCTCGGGCAAACTGCCCAAACCGGCGGGTAGCAAAGCCGGGAATCCGCGCTGGCTCGAACGGTTCTCGACGATGACGAGCTTTTCTTCAGGAAAAAAACATTTGACTTCACTGCCGGCGCGCAGCACCTCGCGCGGACTGCCGTCGAGGGCCTCGATTCGCTCCACTTCAAGCCCATCGGTCAGCGAATGCGCAATGCGGGAGGTGTCCACCTTGCCACCGCTGCGATAGACGAAAGTACCGCTGTAGGTCAGTTGCCGCGAACCTTGGGCGATACGCTGCAACAAGGCCAGCCCGTCATCCGCCAGTGCCGCTGTCGGTGCCAGCAGGACTGCAAACAACACCAGCAGCGGGGTACCGACAGCAGTCATCAGCGCCCCTCACCCGATGCGGCAACCGTGCGGATATTGCGGGCACCGCCGACGATGGCGCCACCTGGCGCGTAAGCCTGGTGTGCCAGCAGGTACTCCTGCAAGCGAGGTGTCGACTGCGACTGTGCCGGCACCGGTCCCGGCTTGGTGCCAGCGAGCCTGGCTGCCCCGGCCGGTGCCCCTTCGCCACCCGGCACCAGTGCCAGCCAGGCAACCACAACGACACCGGCAGCCGAGGCTGCCAGTGCCAGGGCCGGCCGCTGCCATCCGGGCATGCGGCCCGGTTTCGGCGCCATCACCGTAGGCTCCAGATCAATCGCCGACATCACTCGCGCAGCGACATCGATGTCGAGCCGATGTTCGCCGCGCAAGGCAGCACCAATCAACTGGCAGTCGCACCACTGGCTGCGCAACTCGTCGCTGCGACGCAGAGCGCGCAGCGTCTCCGCAATTTCGTGGTCCTCGAGTTCGCCATCCATCAGCGCAGAAATCCGTGTCTTCATGTCATCACCATCTCTTGTCCGGGGCCGCATCGAGCAAGGGCCTCAATTTCGCCGAAATTGCATCGCGCGCACGGAAAATCCTCGAGCGCACGGTGCCAATCGGGCAATCCATCACTTGCGCTATTTCCTCGTACGACAAACCCTCGATTTCGCGCAGGGTAATCGCCGTGCGCAACTCCTCGGGCAGCGCTTCCATCGCCGCGTTCACCGTCTGGCCGATCTGCTTCGTCATCAACAGCCGCTCGGGAGTGTCGTTGTCACGCAGCAGGTCGGCATCGTCATGGCTTTCCGCCTCCTCGCTATCTACCCCGGTAGTCGCCGACGCGCGCCGGCCATGGGTTACCAGCCAGTTCTTTGCGGTATTGACGCCAATCCGGTACAGCCAGGTATAAAACGCGCTGTCGTTGCGAAACCCCGGCAACGCACGGTAGGCCCGAATGAAACTGTCCTGAACAATGTCCTCCACTTCGGCCGAATCACGCACCATGCGCGAAATCAGACGCGCGAGCCTGCGCTGGTACTTGGCAACCAGAAGGCCGAAAGCCTGCTTGTCACCCGCCTGCACTCGCTCGACCAGTATCCGGTCTGCCTCGCGATCTCCCATGGACTTTGCTGTTTGTTCTCGCCAGATGAAAATATGTGCGGCTCTAGATTTGACCGCAAGCGAGTATAACAAGCCACTCAGCCCACACTCCTCACTGTTCCGGCCGACATAATGCCCAACCGTTGCGGACACTGACCGAACCCTGTCCAAATAGTTCCACGCTCCGACCAGTGATATAGTCCCGCCCCATGAATCCGGCCGCCATTCAGCAGTTCGACGTCCTCGTCATTGGCAGCGGCCTGGCGGGTCAGTCGCTGGCATTGCGGCTCGCGGACAGCCGCCGGGTAGCGCTGGTCACCAAGAAAACGCTGGCCGACTCCGCCTCTGCCTGGGCGCAGGGCGGCATCGCCGCGGTGCTGGACCCGGCCGATAGCATCGAGGCACACGTTAACGACACATTCACGGCGGGCGCGGGCCTGTGCGATCCGACCGCTACCCGCTTTGTTGTCGAACATGGCCGCGAGGCCATCGAATGGCTCATTGCGCGCGGAGTCCCGTTCACCGCGGACGACTCACCCCTGGGCTTTCATCTGACCCGCGAAGGTGGCCACGGCCAGCGCCGCATCATCCATGCCGCCGATGCAACGGGTACCGCAGTACAGCAGACCCTGACCGAACAGGTGAAGAACCATCCCAACATCACGGTTCTTGAACGCCATATTGCGGTGGATCTGATTACGGCGGCCAAACTCGGCCTGCCCCGCAATCGCTGCCTAGGCGCCTACGTGCTGGACATAGCCCGCGATCGCGTGCTGACTCTGGGCGCCAGCCATACGGCGCTGGCCACGGGCGGAGCCGGCAAGGTCTATCTCTACACCACGAATCCCGACACGGCGACCGGCGACGGCATGGCCATGGCCTGGCGCGCCGGTTGCCGGGTGGCGAACATGGAGTTCATCCAGTTCCATCCGACTTGCCTCTACCACCCGCACGCCAAATCCTTCCTGATTTCCGAGGCGCTGCGCGGCGAGGGCGGCCTGCTGCGCCTGCCCGACGGCACGCGTTTCATGCCCCACCACGACAGCCGTGCCGAACTGGCACCGCGCGACATCGTCGCCCGTGCGATCGACTTCGAAATGAAGCGTCACGGCCTGGACTGCGTGTTCCTCGACATGACGCACAAGTCGGCCGACTTTCTCAACGAACACTTTCCGACCATCCTCGCCCGCTGCCTGCAATTGGGAATCGACATCACGCGGGAGCCCATTCCGGTAGTGCCGGCAGCGCACTACGCCTGCGGCGGCGTGGTCACCGATCTGGCGGCGCGTACCGACCTGACCGGGCTCTATGCCGTTGGCGAAACCACCTTCACGGGCCTGCACGGGGCCAATCGCCTGGCCTCGAATTCCTTGCTCGAATGCGTGGTCTTTTCCGCCTCGGCGGCACAGGACATTCTTGCGGCGCCGGTGGAACCCCTGCCCCACCTGCCCCAGTGGGACGAGAGCCGCGTGCGCGACGCCGACGAGGAAATCGTCATTTCGCACAACTGGGCCGAGTTGCGCCGCTTCATGTGGGATTACGTCGGCATCGTGCGCACCAACAAGCGCCTGGAGCGCGCCCTGCATCGCATCCGCCTGCTGCAAAAGGAAATCGACGAGTACTACGCGAACTACCGGGTTGGCAACGACCTCATCGAACTGCGAAATCTGGTATTGACCGCGCATCTGATCGTGAAAAGCGCACAGCGCCGTCATGAAAGCCGCGGCCTGCACTTCAGCAGCGACTACCCCGAAACCCTGCCGCGCGCACTGGAAACCGTGCTGCACCCGCCCGAAATCTGAGCCGGCCGAATAGGACCGAATCAGGCAGGATTGGCGGCAGTCGACCGCCAGCGCAGCCAGAGCCGCAACTGGCGAAAATCTTCCTGCGCAAGGCTGTCCCCAAGCAGGGTCAGGAATCGCAAACCACCCTGCTGCCGATACAGCAGCACAACCAGAAATGACAGGACCAGGGTGTGCGGATGCACAAGAGCATCACTCGCCATTCCGTCAGGGCTGACTGCCTCAAGTCGCCCGTCGCCTCGCAGCACCAGGCGTGCGACCTGCGGCTTCCGGCGCACACGCGCCACTGAAGCCCCGATCGATAGCAGGAGGACCGCCGCCAGCCATGACGGGAGGGTAGCCGCCAGCACCGCGCCAACAGCCACGACATGAGCCGCCAACTGGATCAGCAGCAGACAACGCGACGGCTTGATGGAAACCGACAAAGGGGCGATCTGTTTCATCGCCCCGCTCGCTTAACGCTCATGGCAGCAAGAGCCACCCACCGACGATGAAACACGCGAAAGGCGAATTAGGGCCCGCCCCTCCCATCCGCTTCGCGGCCCACGGCTGGCTTTGCACAGCCAGCCGGCTACGGCGGCGCACCGCATGCGGTGCGAAACCCCGCCTCGCCCCCTCACGGGGAGGCTTCTGGTCAGCTCGCTTCGCTCGACTATCACCCGTCGCTCCGAACGAGCCATTTCACGCTATATGCGACGGAAGACCAATGACCCGTTGGTGCCGCCAAAGCCGAAATTGTTCTTCAGCGCCACATCGATTTTCATCGGCCGCGCCGTATTGGCGCAGTAATCCAGATCGCATTCCGGATCCTGGTTGAAGATGTTGATGGTCGGCGGCGAAATCTGGTGATGCACGGCGAGTACCGTGACCACGGACTCAAGACCACCCGCGCCGCCCAGCAGATGACCGGTCATCGATTTGGTCGAATTCACCACCAATTTCTTCGCCGTCTCGACACCGAAAGCCAGCTTGATGGCCTCGGTCTCGTTCTTGTCGCCCAGCGGCGTCGAGGTGCCGTGAGCATTGACATACTGCACTTCATCGGGATTGACGCCGGCATTCTTCAGCGCGTTCACCATGCTGCGCCGCGGACCATCGGTGTCCGGTGCAGTCATGTGGAAGGCATCACCGCTCATGCCGAAGCCTGCCAGTTCGGCGTAGATCTTCGCGCCGCGCGCCCTGGCATGCTCGTATTCTTCCAGCACCATCACGCCGGAACCTTCGCCGAGGACGAAGCCGTCGCGATCCTTGTCCCACGGCCGGCTCGCCGTCGCCGGATCATCGTTGCGTGTCGACAAGGCCTTGGCCGAGGCGAAGCCGCCGACCGCCAGCGGCGTGGTCGTCGCTTCAGAGCCACCGCACACCATCACGTCGGCATCGCCATATTCGATCATGCGCGCACTGATTCCGATGGCATGCAAGCCGGTAGTGCAGGCCGTAACCACGGCAATGTTCGGCCCCTTCAAACCCAGCATGATCGAAAGGTTGCCCGAGATCATGTTGATGATGGTGCCGGGAATGAAGAACGGCGAAATCTTGCGCGGCCCACCGGCCAGGAAGTCGTTGTGCGTTTCCTCGATCATCGGCAGGCCGCCGATGCCCGAGCCGATATTGACCCCGATGCGATCGGCGTTCTCCGCGCTCACCTCAAGTCCGGAATCGCGAAACGCCTGAATACCGGCCGCCATGCCGAAATGGATGAAGGTATCCATCCGACGCGCTTCCTTGGCCGACAGATAGGCGGCGACATCGAAGTTCTTCACCTCACCCGCGATGCGCGCCGAAAAAGCCGATGCATCGAAACGGGTGATCGGACCGATACCGCTCCTGCCGGCAATCAGGTTGTCCCAGGCTTCTGGAACGCTATTGCCAACCGGCGAGACAAGGCCCAAACCGGTGACGACCACACGGCGTCGCGACACGATGAACTCCGAACGTTGAAAGGGTGGTAAGGACTACTTCGTGATATTGGCGTTGACGTAGTCAATCGCCTGCTGCACGGTGGTGATCTTCTCCGCGTCTTCGTCAGGAATCTCGCACTCGAACTCCTCCTCCAGCGCCATTACCAGTTCCACGGTGTCGAGCGAATCGGCACCGAGATCGTCCACGAAGTTGGATTCATTCTTGATGTCAGCTTCATTGACGCCCAGTTGCTCGGCGACGATCTTCCTGACGCGTTGTTCGATGTTCTCCATCTTGAAACTCCTTCCCTGAATTGTTCGGGTGGTAAAAACCTGCCTATTTTAGCAAAAACGCCGGGCACCCTCGCGGGTTTGACATCCGGTCAAGCCATATACATGCCGCCATTGACATTCAGCGTGGTACCCGTGATGTAACCGGCTCGCTTCGACGCCAGAAATGCCACGGTCGCCGCGATCTCATCGGGCTGCCCCAGACGACCCAGCGGAATCCTGCCCAGCAGGGCATCACGTTGCGCGTCGGGCAGTGCCCGGGTCATGTCGGTATCAATGAAACCCGGCGCAACGCAATTGACCGTAATATTGCGGCTGCCCAACTCCTGCGCCAGTGCCCGGCTCATGCCGGCGACGCCCGCCTTGGCGGCTGCGTAGTTGGCCTGGCCCGGGTTACCTGCCTCACCGACGACCGACGTGATGTTGATGATGCGCCCGAATCGCGCCTTCATCATGCCGCGCATGACCAGTTTGGACAAGCGAAACACGGCCTTGAGGTTGGTCTCGATGACAAGATCCCATTCGTCGTCCTTCATGCGCATGGCGAGATTGTCGCGGGTGATGCCGGCGTTGTTCACCAGGATCGAAACCGGACCGAATTTCTTTTCGATCTCGCCGATCAGGGCATCACAGGCTGCGGCCTCGGTCACATTGACCGTCGCACCCCAACCGGTGACGCCCGCCGTGTCCAGTGCCTGCTGAATCTCCGCGGCGCCTGCGTCCGAGGTCGCGGTACCGATCACCGTTGCTCCCTGTGCCCCAAGTTCCAGTGCGATGGCGCGGCCCAGACCGCGCGAAGCACCCGTCACCAGTGCAATCTGTCCCTTCAAATCTGCCATATCAAGATCCTTTGGTCATGGCCAATGCTGCATCAACGCTGGCCAGGTCATTCATGGCCGCGCCGTTGAGTCCGTCGACACAACGCTTGACCAGTCCGGACAGCACCTTGCCCGGGCCGCATTCAAAAACGTGGGTCACTCCTGCCGCGTGCATCGCCTGCATGGTCTCGACCCAACGCACCGGCGCGGCGGCCTGGCGCACCAGCGCATCCCTGATTGCTGCCGGATCTGCAAGCTGCGCCACATCGACATTGTTGATCACCGGGATCTGCGGCGCAGCCAAACCCAGTTCCGCCAGATGCGTCTTCAGCTTTTCCGCCGCCGGCTGCATCAGCGCGCAATGGAAAGGCGCCGATACCGCCAGCATCAGGGCACGCTTGGCTCCTTTGGCTTTCGCCAGCTCGGCCGCACGCTCAACCGCCGCCTTGTGCCCGGCAATCACGGTCTGCTTCGGCTCATTGAAATTCACTGCCTGCACCACCTGTCCCACCAGATCATTGGCCGCTTCGGCACAGGCAGCAATCACGGCTGTGGCATCGAGCCCCATGATCGCTGCCATCGCCCCCTCGCCGCCCGGTACCGCGGCCTGCATCGCCTTGGCGCGCAGTTCCACCAGTGGCACCGCATCCTTCAGTCGCAGCACCCCGGCAGCCACCAGCGCCGAATACTCGCCAAGACTGTGCCCGGCCACCATGGCCGGGTGCGCGCCACCCTTTTCCAGCCACAGGCGGTAGACAGCGATATCTGCGGTGAGCATCAGGGGCTGGGTATTGACGGTTTGGCTCAGCGCCTCTGCGGGCCCTTCCGTGACCAGTTGCCACAAGTCGCGCCCCAACGCGGCCGAAGCCTCGCCGAAGGTAGCGCGGATCACCGGCGCATCACCATAAGCCGCCATCATGCCGAGCGATTGCGAACCTTGACCAGGAAACACCAATGCGAATTTCATGTTGATCTTCTCGAGTTCAGAACCTGAGCAGGGTCGCGCCCCAGGTGAAGCCGCCACCGACACCCTCCAGCAGCAGATGCTGACCGCGCCGGATGCGGCCGGCTCGAACAGATTCGTCAAGTGCCAGGGGAATCGACGCGGCCGAAGTATTGCCGTGATGTGCCACGGTAACGATGCATTTTTCTGGCGGCAAATGGAGTCTTTTGGCGGTTGCCTGAAGGATGCGCACATTCGCCTGATGCGGAATCAGCCAGTCCACCTGTGCCGCCGTCATGCCTGCCGCGTCCAGCACTTCGTTGGCGACATCGGCCAGCACCTTGACGGCGAACTTGAACACGGCCTGGCCATCCATGCGCAGGAACGGGTCGCCGGTCGCCACACCGCCGCACAACTGGCCCGGCACGGAAAGAATGCCGTGATGACTACCGTCGGCATGGAATGCACTGGCCAGCAGGCCCGGTTGGTCCGACGCCTCCATCACCACTGCACCGGCACCGTCGCCGAACAACACGCAGGTGCCGCGATCCTTCCAGTCGAGGATGCGCGAAAACACCTCGGCCCCAACCACCAGCGCACACTTGTGCGAACCCGAGCGAATGAATTTCTCCGCGATGGTCATGGCGTAGACGAAACCGCTGCAGACGGCCTGCACGTCGAATGCCGGCGCGCCGTTGGTGATCCCGAGCTTGCTTTGCAGCAGGGCCGCAGCACTGGGAAACACGTAGTCGGGGGTCGAGGTCGCAACGATGATCAGATCGACGTCCCCGGGCACGCGCCCGGCCGCCTGCAGCGCGCGGCGGCTGGCTTCCAGCGCCAGATCGCTGCAGTTGACGCCTGCCGCCGCCAGATGACGGCTGCGAATGCCGGTGCGCTCGACAATCCACTCATCGGATGATTCAAGACCATGCGCGGCGATCAAGCTCGCGTTGCTGACCGGGTCTCCGGGCAGGTAACTGCCGGTGCCGCTGATTCGTGTATGGATCATCCCTCGGCCTCCATCAATCGCAGATAGCAGGCGCCGGCAGGGCGGCGGCCATGCGCGCGGCAATGGCTTCCGGCAGGCGCTGCCTTGCTTCCTCGGCCGCCTTCTCCAGCGCAAATCGAAATGCCAGTTGATCGGCCGAGCCGTGGCTCTTGACCACGATGCCCCGCAGACCGAGCAGACTCGCGCCGTTGTAACGCCGTGGATCGAAGCGCTGGCGAAAGGATTTCAGGACAGGCATCGCCACCAGCGCCGCGAGTTTCGTGAAAACATTCCGCGAAAACTCCTCCTTGAGCGCGCCACCAATCATGTGAGCCAGGCCTTCGGTTGCCTTCAACGTGACATTGCCGACAAATCCGTCGCACACCACCACGTCGGCCGTGCCCTTGAAGATGTCATTGCCTTCGACGTTGCCGATGAAATTCAGATCGGTAGCCCGCAGCAGTTCGGCTGCACGCTTGACCGCGTCGTTGCCCTTGATTTCTTCCTCGCCGATATTCAGCAGGCCGACCGTGGGCCGCTCCTTGTGTTCCAGCGCCGACACCAGCAGCGAGCCCATGATGCCGAACTGCAACAAGTGCTCGGGGCTGCAATCGACATTGGCGCCGAGGTCCAGCACATAGGTGCTGCCGCGCTGTGACGGCAGGACGGAACAGATGGCCGGCCGGTCGATGCCGGGCAGGGTCTTCAGCACAAATCGCGATACCGCCATCAGGGCGCCGGTGTTGCCGGCCGAGACCGCCGCGTTGGCGACGCCCTCCTTGACCAGATCGACGGCCACGCGCATCGAGGAGTCCTTCTTGCCGCGCAGCGCACTGGCAACGGCCTCGTCCATCTCGACCATTTCCGAGGCATGGCGAATCGACAACCGGACGCCGAATTCATTTTTCAGGCGCTCCATCTGCGGGCGCAGGATTTCCTCGCGGCCGACCAGGATGGCGGCGCAATCGGTGTCATGACGCAGGAATTCAAAAACAGCGGGCAGCGTTACCGACGGACCGTGGTCGCCGCCCATACAATCCACCGCGAGGGTGATCGCCATCGCCGAGTGATCTTTCAGGGCTCTTTATGTAAAAACGGCCGGACGCGCTGGACGCATCCGGCCGGTTTCAACAAAGTGGATTATTCGCCCTTGGCCTTTACGACCTTCTTGCCGCGATACACGCCGGACGGCGAGATATGGTGGCGCAGGTGAACTTCGCCCGTGGTCGGCTCAACGGCCAGCGGCGGGTTGGTCAGAAAATCATGCGCGCGATGCATGCCGCGCTTGGACGGGGACTTCTTGTTCTGTTGCACAGCCATTTCGCTACTCCTTGTTTCACTGCTTCTTCAAAGCGACCAGCGCCGCAAACGGCGATGATCCATGTCCACTTGCCTTCGCCAACGGCGATTCGCACTGCTCGTGTCGCGGCGCAATGGGCAGCGCCAGCAACACTTCATCCTCAATCAGCGACAGCACCGCCAGCGCCTCTTCGGCTGTTATGGCGTCTGCACCGTCATCGGCAAGATCTTCGTCCGGCCACTCCTCCCCCGGCGCCATCAACTGCAGCCGGCTCCTTATATCCAGCGGGAACTTCACTCCGCCAAGACAACGCTGGCAACACAGCACTGGCTCGCCCTCGATATCCACCTGCAACCACGACTTGCCTTCGTCATCCCGCCAAGCCTCGAGCCGAACCGACAAGAAGCCTGCGGTTGTCGTCAGCAGATCCGCCAATCGCGGCAATTCATTCAGGCCGACGCTACGATCCAGCACACCGCCATTGCGCGCAAACTCAAGACAATCTATGACGGGTCCAGCAGTTGAATCAGACACGGACTGGCGCTCGCGCGACACAAACGGTGGATGTTATCATGCCCAGCCCTCCCTTTTCAAGTCTCAAACATGGCTCGCCTGCTCGTTCTTGCCTCAACCTCGCCCTTCCGCCGCGAACTTCTGGCTCGCCTGCAGATCCCGTTTGAAATCGCGGTGCCGGAAACCGACGAGTCGGCGCTGCCGGACGAAGCACCCCCCGCCACCGCCCAGCGCCTCGCCGAGGCCAAGGCCCGCGCCGTGCTTCAACGCTACCCCGACGCGCTGATTATCGGCTCGGACCAGGTGGCTGCCAACGGCAACCAGCGCTTCGGCAAACCTGGAAGGCGCGAGAATGCCATCGACCAGTTGCGCCTGATGCGCGGAAAAGAAGTGGTCTTCCACACCGGCCTGTGCCTGCTCAACAGCTCCACCAACCGGGCGCAGGTGTGCTGCATTGACACTCATGTGGGCTTTCGCGACCTGACCGATGCCGAAATCGAGTCCTATCTGGACAAGGAGGACGCGCTCAACTGCGCTGGCAGCGCCAAGTCGGAAGGATTGGGCATTTCCCTTCTCACCTACCTGCGCGGCGATGATCCCAACGCGCTGGTGGGCCTGCCGCTGATTGCCCTGTGCGACATGCTGCGCGCCGAAGGCCTACATCTGCCATGACCCCCCGCCTGCGCTGACACCTCCATGTCCGGCACACTCTGGCTGTTGCCTGTCGCCCTCGGCGACACGCCCTGGCAAAACTATTTGCCCGCGGCCACGCGTGAAGCGGCCTGTCGGCTGACCCATTTTGCCGTCGAAAACGCCAAGGCGGCGCGCGCCGAACTTAAGCGCATCGGTCATCCCCTGCCCTTGCGCGAACTGGCCATCGAGCAGTTGCCCGAAAAGCCATCCGCCGCTGACATCGAGCGCCTGCTCGCGCCCTTGCGCGCAGGCCATGACTTGGGCCTGATGTCCGAGGCCGGCTGCCCGGCGGTGGCTGATCCAGGGGCCCTGCTGGTGCGCCGGGCTCATGAATCGGGTCTCATCGTCAAGCCCCTGACAGGCCCGTCCTCGCTGCTGCTGGCGCTGATGGCCTCCGGTCTGGACGGCCAGCGTTTCGCCTTTCACGGCTACCTGCCGGCACGCGAGCCCGAACGCAGCCGCCGAATCGTGGAACTGGAAAGCGAATCCGCCCGCCTTCGGCAAACCCAACTATTCATAGAAACCCCCTACCGGAACCAAGCGCTGTTCAACGCGCTGCTACTTGCCTGCCGACCGAAAACGCGATTGTGCCTGGCGACTGACCTGAGCTTGGACAGTGAGCAGATAAACACACACCGCATGGCAGCCTGGAAAGCAGCCGCGCCGCCGGAACTGGACAAGCGTCCCACCGTGTTTCTAATGCTGGCCGAATGACATCTCGCCCCGAGTGGAGGCCCTGCGGTTCTTCGGCCCGCGGGCCGAACAAAAGTCAGACGCCCACGTTTACCTGAACCGGCCCTGACTCCAGGCGCCCGATCACGGCTGCCGCGGCGAAGCCTTCTGCACGAAACAGCTCCAGCACCTCATCCACAGACGCGGGATCGCAGGCCACCAACAGGCCGCCGCTGGTCTGCGGATCCGTCAGCAGGGCGCGCTGCATCGGCGTAATCGCGGCATCCAGCGCCACAGCCTCGCCGTAGGCCATCCAGTTGCGCGCTGAAGCTCCGGTGATGTAACCCGCCGTCGCCAGCCGCTCCACCTCGGCCAGCATGGGGATCCGTGACATATCGAGCACCGCCGACAATTTCGCCCCGCGGCACACCTCCAGCAGATGGCCCAACAGGCCAAAGCCGGTAACATCGGTCAGGGCGTGCACCGTGTCCAGATGGGCAAGACGCCTGCCCGGCGTATTGAGCTGGGTCGTGCTGGCGATCATCGTTTCGTAGCCGATGGCATCCAGAGCGCCCTTCTTCAGCGCCGCGGATAGCACGCCGACGCCCAGTGGCTTGCCGAGGATAAGTACGTCACCAGGCCGCGCGCCGGCATTTGTTTTTACCCGGTTGGGATGCACCAGACCCATCACCACCAGTCCATAGATCGGCTCGACGGAATCAATGGTGTGCCCGCCGGCAATCGGAATACCTGCAGTGGCGCAGACGCTTTCGCCACCCTCCAGTATCTTGCCGATGACCTCGAGCGGCAGTTTGTCGATCGGCATGCCGACCAGAGCCAGCGCCATGATCGGCGTACCGCCCATCGCGTACACGTCGCTGATCGCATTGGTGGCGGCAATGCGGCCGAAGTCGTAGGGATCATCGACGATGGGCATGAAGAAATCGGTGGTGGCGATCAGGGCCTGCTCGTCGTTGAGCCGATACACCGCCGCGTCGTCGGCAGTTTCGATGCCGACCATGAGTTCCTTTGGCACCGGAAAATTGCGTACGCCACGCAGGATTTCGGAAAGCAGGCCGGGCGCCACCTTGCAGCCGCAGCCGCCGCCGTGACTGAAGGAAGTGAGCCGAACCGGAACACTTGGAGTCTTGGGGGAATTCATCGTTCTTTATTACCTCGTCGATTCAGGAAGTATTCGATCTGCGGCGGTGGCGCCGGCAAAGTCGATTAGGATACCCGCTTGGCTCAGCGAGATGCCAGGGACGGCAAGGGGCGGGACGCAGCAACACCGCGGCATTCCTGTTCAAAGCCGCTGCAGGACCAGCAAGGCCGCAAAACCGCAGCCGATGGTCAGCAGGGTGTTCGCCACACCGAACAGCATCGGCATGACCGAGCGCAGGCCCAAAGCAAACGCATCGGCCCGCCTCATTTGCGCACCGGCAGATTGACCAGCACGATGCCGCCCACCACCAGCGCCGCGGCAACAAGGAAATGCAGGCTGGGCTGATCGCCCATCAGCAGCATGCCGAACAGGACGCCAAACAAGGGCGTCAGGAAAGAGAACACCAGCAGCCGGCCCGCAAGATAGCGCGTCAGCAACCAGAACCAGGCCAGGTAGCTGATGAAGGCAACAATCACGATCTGATAGGCCATGGCCCACAGCGTCGGCGCGGAGAGGACGCCGATGCCGCGCTCGCCGGCCAGCCACGACAGCGGGAACATCACCGCGGCCGAAATGACGAGCTGGTACAGCAGGACCTTGGTCGCCGTCACTTTTGCCAGCGCCGTGGCCCGGATCAGGACCGTCGTCGCCGCCCAGAACAGTGCGGCGAGCACGCCAAACGCGTCGCCCAGCAGGCTGCCACCGGAGGCCTTGTCGATGAAAGCCAGTACCAGCCCGGCAAAGGCCAGCAGGACGCCGGCCCCCTGCCGCCATCCCATGCGTTCGCCAGGGACGAAGAAGTGCAATCCAAGCACCGTGAAGCAGGGCGCCGTGTAGAGGAACACCACCATGCGCGACACAGTGGTGCGATCGACGCCGACGAAAATGAAGACGAATTCGAGACCGAACAGCAATCCTGCCAGCAAGCCCGGCTGCAGCGACTGATCGCGTGAGAACAAGGCGATGCCCCGCCAGCGCGCCCAGGCGAACACCAGCAATGCGGCGATGCCGGAACGCAGTCCGGCTTGCAGGATGGGGCTGATACCGGCGCTGGCGACCTTGATCGCCACTTGTTGCATGCCCCACACGGCGCACAACAACACCATCAGGCCGAAGGCCGCCGGACCGGGAGCGATGCGTACATTCATGAAGATGCGGGGCTCAGCGGGGGCGGGTGATGGCGTCGCCGTGGCTGGCAAAGACTCACAGCACCAGTCGGCCGATCCACCAGGCAATGGCCGCAATCAGCGCGCTGGCCGGAATGGTCAGGATCCACGCCCAGACAATGCCGCCGGCGACGCCCCAGCGCACGTTCCTGGGTCCGCCAGTGGAGCCAACGCCGGCGATCGCGCCGGTGATGGTGTGCGTGGTCGATACCGGAATGCCCAGCATGGTGGACATGAACAGCGTAATCGCCCCACCCATGTTGGCGGAGAAACCCTTGGCCTGATTCAGCTTGGTGATGCGCTGGCCCATGGTGCGGACAATGCGCCAGCCGCCGAACATCGTGCCGAGACCCATCGAGGTATAGCAGGCGACGATGACCCAGACCGGCACCGATTCGTTCGCCTGGGTAACTCCAGCCGCCAGCAGCAGCATCCAGATGATGCCGATGGTTTTCTGCGCGTCGTTGCCGCCGTGCCCGATGCTGTAGGCGGCGGCGGAAAGCAGCTGCAAACGGCGAAACACCTTGTCCACCTTGCGTGGCGCCATCCGGTTGCATATCCAGGAGATGCCCACCATGAGAAAGCCTCCGAGCAGGAAACCCAGCACCGGTGCGATGAGAATGAACAGCAGAGCCTTGCCCAGACCGCTCCAGATCAGCGTGCCCATGCCCCCCTTGGCCACGGCTGCGCCTACCAGGCCGCCGATCAGGGCGTGCGATGAACTCGACGGAATTCCGTAGTACCAGGTGATGATGTTCCAGACAATGCCGCCGATCAGGGCGCCGAACACCACGTAGTGATCGACGACGGCCGGGTCGATGGTGCCCTTGCCAATGGTTTTGGCCACGGTAAGCTGGAAAATGAATATCGCGACCACATTGAAAACGGCCGCCCAGACTACCGCCTGATGGGGCTTGAGCACCCGCGTGGAAACGATGGTGGCGATGGAATTTGCCGCGTCGTGAAAGCCGTTCATGAAATCGAAGACCAGCGCCAGCAGCACCAGCACCACGATCACCGTAAGACTCATCTCGACCGCTTGCATGACGGCGACTCAGGAGTTCTCGAGGATGATGCCCTCGATGATGTTGGCCACGTCCTCGCAACGATCGGTCACCGACTCCAGCAACTCGTATATGCCCTTCATCTTGATCAATTGCCGTACATCGGCCTCTTCGCGGAACAGCTTGGTAATCCCGGTGCGCATGGCGCGGTCGGCGTCGGACTCGAGCTGGTCTATTTCCCGGCACAGCTTCAGCATGGCCGGCGCGTTGTCCATCTTGTTCAGCAGGATCACGGCGGATTTAACGCGCTCGCAGCTGGAAGCGACTATGTCCGAGAGCTGCCTTGCTTCAGGCGTCAACTGGCGGATGTCATAGAGATACATGGCCTCGGCAAAATCCTGGATCAGATCAAGGATGTCGTCCATGCGCATGATCAACTGGTGGATCTCGTCGCGATCCAGCGGTGTATTGAACGAGGTGTGCAGCAGTGCAATGGTTTCGTGGGTGATCTTGTCGGCCGAGGTCTCGATCTCGTCGATGGCTTGCACGTGCTGTGCCAGCACTTCGGGGCCTTGCCCCAGGTCGTCCACCAATGCCACCAGTTGTCTGCCCCCCTTCACGATCAGGTCGGCGTGGGCATTGAACAAATCGAAGAACTTGGCCTCTCTGGGCATCAATCTGGAGAACATCGGACACCGCCACTGGAAAAAAACACGCGGAGTTTAGCAGCTTATAGTGGCCAGCCCCGCTTACGGTCAACTGGTAGAATTCTCTTTTGCCGCTTCTGCCGGTCAATTTTTTCGGCCTCATCTTTCCATGAAACGCAACCGCCTTCCGCGCCGTGCCCGCCAGACGCCGGACTCCGAACTTCTCACCCGTCTTGCGACAAGACTGAGCCAGTCATCGAACCGGATCGAGGACGCCTACTGGGAGGCTCGCCTTGCGGCCCACATAGACCACTTGCTGGCCGATAACGCGGAGGAGACACTGATCGCGGTGCTTGACCAGCTCTATAACGGCGGCTCGCGTGCCTATGACGAACTGGCGGACATGATCGAGTCCTGCGCTGAAACACGCCGCGCTGACGCCGCCAGCGACCTTGATGTAGTGATGATCGCCGTGCCGCTGCTGGCCTGGTCGCGCTTCCAGATCCCGTCGGGCAGCATTCCGCTGACGCAAATGGATGCCGTGCGGGTTCATCTGCAGGCCCATGTGCTGGCCGCCGAGGCCAAGCTTGGCCTTTCCGATATCCTGTACAGCCCTGACCAACTGCCACAAAACTACGTCGACACGGCACAGTTGGCTGAAAAGCTGGCCAAGGCCGCGGTCCATGGGCGCAACCTGAAAATCGACCCGGCGCAGCTCTCGGAAACCATGAGCTTCCTGTCCGATACCCGCTACCTGCTGGCTGCCGTCGCCGCGCCGCGCGGCGCCGCGCTGTTCCGCTGGCAGGAAGATGATGGCGATCCAGCGGAATCCTTCCGCCAATGGGCGCTGCAGGGTGGCGATGCGCTGCGTCCGTTGTTGCCCGCCTGCGCCATCGAGTTCCTGCCGGTGCTGGCCTACCATGCCGCCGTGCGCGACGCCGACCGCGCCTCGCGGCCCTGGTCGCTGCGTGCAGCCGTGGCCTTCCTGCAAACCGTGCTGAATCAGCCGGCAGCAGAACTTCGCGCCGTGGTGGCACCTTTCCATGATCGCCAGCTTGAGGAATTCCGCATCGGCTTCACCCAGCGCGGCAGCCGCGACGTGGTGCACGGTGTGGTCTGGCCGCTACTCGAACACGAAGATGAAAACAACGAAGCGCCGGCGCAAATCGAAGCCACGCTGCGCGAAGCCGGGGTTGCCAGCGTACTGATGCTCGACCAGCGCTTCCCGCTGGAGTTCTGTGACGACTGCGGCGCCCCGCTCTATCCGAATCCCGAAGGCGAACCGGTGCACGCCGAACTGCCCGAAGAGCAGGCCGAGACCGCGCCCCGGCACCTGCACTGAAAACCAGGTTTCAGCAAAGGTTCGGCAACTGGAGTTGTTGCGGCCGACGAAAGCCTCAGCGGTAGCGGCGCAGGTACCATGATTCGAAGAACGCCTTGGCGCGGTGCATAACCCCCATCGGAGGCAGCGATTGGCTGCCGCCCTCCGTACGGCGGATGAGCATTCCGGCGTCGAGCGAGTCGACGACACAGAGCAGTTCGGCCTTGAAGCTCTTGTTCGCTGGCCGGCCATCGAGTTCGGCCAGCAGATTCTCTGCCGCCGCCGCCGCCTGCAGGTCGGCCATGTGCGCCTGCTTCGGCATCCAGTCGGGGCCGGGGAAACTGCCGGCATCTCCGGCTGCGTAAATGCGCTCCCGCCCCTCGACCAGGCAGCACGCGTCGGCTTTAAGGAGGCCACCGGGAGACCGCGGCAGATCGGTGTTGTCGAACCACGCATTGCCGGTCAGGCCCGGCATGAAGATGATGAGGTCGGCCGGGATTTCACCACCCTCGGTCTTCACCCGGTCCGCTTCGAAGCCGGCCAGCTTGTGGCCGAGATGCATGGCAATGTCCCGCTGCTTCATCTCCGCCAGGAGGCGGTTCACCGCTTTCTCGCCCAGACGGTTGCCGGGGTTGGGCATGGGATTGAAGAATACCAGCTTGATTTTGTCGCGGCGCCCCTCGCGCCGCAATTGGGTGTCGAGGCCGAACAGGAATTCGAAGATCGGCCCGCCGCGCATTGCGGTCGGCTCATTCGGATTGCCGGCAAAGCCCAGTGCAATCGTTCCGCTGCCGAGGGCCTTGACGCGCTCGCGTATTTTCTCCGCCGCGGCGATGCCCTCGCACGGAGTGATGGCGTGCTCGATACCCGGCAGCTTCTTGATGAAGCGCCCGCCGCAGGCAATGATCAGGCCGTCGTTATGCACCGGTCCGTTGTTGGTAAGCACGGTTCTGCCGCCATTCTCCAGTCCGGTGGCTTCGCCGGCATGGAAGTGGATATCGTGTTTCCTGAAAAAGCGCTGCAGGGGAATGACCAGATCGCTTGCCTGACGCAGCCCGGAAGGAATCCAGATGAGGCTGGGCAGGTAGATCAATTCCGGCCGCGGACCGATGACTGTAATTGTGGCCTGACGGTCGAGCTGACGCAGCTTCCCTGCAGCGGAAAGCGCGGCAAAACCGGTGCCGATAATCGTGATTCGTTTCATGTGATTTTCCTGTCGCTTAAAACACGACTACGTCGTCAGCCCGGATGCGTGCAGAGCTCTTTGGGCAAGACCCTGCACACTGGTGATCGTCAATTCGACTTCTCTTTGTTCAGGCCGATACGGGCGCGAAACACGTCATAAGCAATCGGCTCCTTGTTCTCGTAGCCGATTCTCCGTCTGCGGTCTTCGTTGAGCAGGTGATATTGTACCTGCGCTTCCACCGTGACCGCCGTCGGATCGCGGCTGGGATCGACATCGAACCGGAAGACTCTCGGCTGCCATCGCGGCAAGCGGGTATCCCGCAGATCGACGATGAAGGGACGCCACAAAATATTCCGCTTCAGGACATGATGGTCTTCGCGCAATACGATGCCATTGCGATCCACAAGGCGAATGGATGCAGTCAGGTGTCGATCCGGCGTCCCGGTCGGAAGATAGTGCGCTGCGCCCTTATTGGTCAGGGTCAGCGTAAAGGAGCGTTTGTCAGGTGACGGCGCCGGCGCTTCGCGAAGTGCAGCATCCAGCCCCTGCTTCACCATTTCCGGATCGTGCCCGCCGCGCCACAGATGTCTGCGCACCGTCCGGACCTTGCCACCCGCGACCAGGGGCCGCTCGGCGAGCGGCATGTGACATTGAACGCAGTCGGGGGACGCATCGCCCGACCTGCCGGACTTTTGGCCAGCTGCGTCGTTCGCGGCAGCGGCTGGGGTGCTACGAATCTCGGCGACGGTTCCACACGGCGGAACCCGGAAGAACGTGTCCCAGCGATTCCCGCCGACGACGTGGCATTTGAAGCAGACCTCGTTTGGATTGGCGAGCTTTTCCACGGGATGCGCCGTGCTCTCGCTGCCGTAAGGCCCGAGGATCTTGCCATCGCGGAGGTGGCAGGCTGCACAGGTGACGCCCTCATGCTGCAATTTCGCATCAAACGCCGGATTAGGCTCCAGGATCGGTTGCCATTTCTCGTCGTCCTTGAATCCTGCCACCTTGTGTTCCTGCTGGCGATCGAGCGGAATATGGCAGTTCTTGCAGACTTGCTGCTTGCCGTCAAACGCCCAATCCACCTGGAAATAGGGATCGGTCCAGGCCTGGCTGTGAATGCTCGTCGACCACTCCTGGTAAAACTCCTGGTGGCAACTGGCACAGTCATTGGCGCTCAATGACTGGAGCGATTGGGGCAAACCCGCGGTTGAGACCGGACGTTCAAACGCCTCCGTTACCACGAAGATATTCATCGGTCGAATCAGTCGCCAAGCCAGAAACGTAATCAAGGCAAGCAGAACGATGCCGACAACAAGGGACTTTCTGCTGCGGAGGCGCATCATGGAATGTGACAAGGAAAAGCATCGCGATGGGCTCGCGAGCCCTGTCGCGGCTTCAAATTTCCACCGGAAAGCCGCTGCGGTTCCAATCGGTCATTCCCCCTCGCGTCACGCGGATGTCAGAAAATCCATTCTTGGACAGCAGTTCGGCCGCGACAGTGGAACGCTTGTCGGTGCGGCACACGATCGCGATCGGCCGTTTCAGATAGGCATTGAGCTCCGTCACTCGTAGCGACAGTTCCTCCAGTGGGAGACTGCGAGCCTTTGCAATGTGGCCTTGTTCGCCGCAAAAATCCTGCGCTCCCCGGACATCAAGAACCAGCAGATCCTCACCGGAATCCAGTTTCCTCTTGAGCTCCTCCACGGCGAGCATGGGAGGACGGCGCATTCGGCGCACCAGGCCCGGGAGAAAAACGATCAATGCCAGCAAGCCGAGCGCCAGCAAACCTTTCTGGATGCTGCCGGCACTGCCCGCCGCCGCCTCGCGTCCTGCATGGCCCAGGTAGGTGAAAGCGATCGCCCCTGGCAACATGCAGATGTAGGAAGCAACAATGAAATGGGACAGGCTGATCCGTGTCAGCCCCAACGCGTAGTTCAGGAGATTGAACGGGAAAATGGGTACAAGACGCACGAAGGCGACGAAACGCCAGCTCTCCGTCTCCACCCCCTCGATCAACTGCTTGAGGCGGCCGCCGGCCTTGCGGGCGACCCAATCGGAAGCAGAATAGCGAGCAACCAGGAACGCCAGTGTTGCGCCCAGCGTTGCGCCCGTAAGGCTGTAGAAAGTGCCCCAGACCGGTCCGAACAGTGCGCCACCGGAAATCGTCAGTACCGAACCCGGAAGAAACAGGACAGTTGCCGCCGCATAGAGTGCGATGAAAATAAGTGGCGCCGCAACGCCGGCCTCCTGCATCCAGCTTTGGAGCGCCGTGGCGGAAAACTGCTCGCGATAGACCGCCGCCAAACCGATACCCGCCAGGAGCGCGGCCATCAATATGAATCGCACCAGCTTACCGAAGCGCATCCGAGCGCTCCCAATTCCTGCGATTGATCGCATAGTCTCCTGCCTGGCGGCGAAATGGCATGACCAGCATGCCTGGCAGCCAGCTGCACCACTGCTTGTCCCGACAGTTGCGGATGCCGATGGCCATGCCCTCATGTCCCGCCCGCGGCTGATCCCGATATGTTCCGAACAAGCGGTCCCACCAGGGAAGGTTGAAGCCGAAGTTGCTGTTGGTCTCGTCGTCCTCGACCGAGTGATGGACCCGATGCATGCCTGGAGTCACTACCAGCCACCGCAGCACCCGATCGAGTTCTATCGGCAGTGCGACGTTGCCGTGGTTAAACATGGCGGTGGCGTTCAACAACACCTCGAAAATCACCACGGCGAGCACCGGTGGCCCGAGAAGAACAATGACCGAGAACTTGATCAGCATCGAAAGAATGATTTCGAGCGGGTGAAAGCGCGCTCCGGTCGTTACGTCGAAATCCAGGTCCGCGTGGTGCACCTGATGCAGCCGCCAAAGCACCGGTATCGCGTGAACCATGACATGCTGGACGTAGATAAAGAAGTCCAGCAGAACCACCGAAGCGACGACTGCCGCCCAGAAAGGCACTTCGTAGTGATGCAGCAACCCCCAGCGGCCGGCCTCGGCGAAGAGGGCCATGCCGACGCCGGCGGCGGGAAATACCAGCCGAACAATGAAGCTGTTGAGAACGACGATGCCGAGATTGTTGGTCCAGCGCATTGCCTTCGAGACCGACAGCTGCCGTTTCGGAGCGATCCATTCCCAGAGGGCCATGAGGCCGAAGATGCCGGCAAAGCAGCCAAGGCGGATGGCTATTTCGTATTTGGCTACCAGCTGAGTGATGTCCACGTAGCGATCCGCTTCTTGAAATGGAGTGATTGAATTGGGGCAAACTGGGAGCCGTTTGCTGTGCGTAAAAGCTTGTTACAATATTCGTACGTTTATTTGAATAGTAAGGGTTCCGGGAAAAATGTCAACACCAAGCCTTAAGCATCAGCTTTTTGAACAGTTCGCCCGCGTCGGCAAAGCCCTCGGCAGTCCGGTCAGGCTGGATTTGCTCGAATGCCTCGGACAAGGACAGCGCAGCGTGGAAGCCCTGGCCGAAAAATGCGGACTACCCGTGTCGAATGCCTCGCATCACCTTCAGCAACTGCGCCAAGCGGGACTGGTGAGCGCCTACAAGGACGGGCTGTATGTCTATTACCGGTTGGCCGGGGACGAAGTCATCAGCCTCTTGAGTGCATTGCGCAGCGTGGCCGAACAGAACGTCGCCGAGGTGGAACAGCTGATCAATACCTACCTGACGGTCAAAGACACACTGGAGCCGATTCCCGCCGGGGAACTGCTGGACAGGGTACGCAAGGGGCTGGTCACTGTCCTCGATGTGCGTCCGCCAGACGAATATGCGGCGGGCCATATCGCCGGTGCGGTGAACGTGCCACTGGCTGAACTGGAGAAGTATCTCCGCAAGCTCAAGACAAAAAAGGAAGTCGTCGCCTACTGCCGGGGCCCGCACTGCGTTCTATCCTACGATGCCGTGGCGCAGATACGCGTACGCGGCATCAAGGCGCGACGCCTCAAGGAAGGCTATCCTGAATGGAAGGCCGCCGGTCTGCCGGTTGAGGCCTGAGCGTCACCACAGGAAAACAGGGCGCCCCGATTAAAAGCAGTAAGGCGCCCTGTCCAGACCGGGATCGCGGCCTGCCACCAAATCGGCCAGCAGCCGTGCCGAACCGCAGGCCAGCGTCCAGCCCAGCGTGCCATGGCCGGTGTTGAGCCATAGGCCGCTCAGCCCGGCAGCCGACATGTCGCCAATCAGCGGCACGTTGCCGGGTGTGGCGGGCCGCAGCCCGGCCCAGTAATCGACCTTACTCACCGTCGTCAGTGCAGGAAAGATTTCGCGTATTCGACGCAACAACGCGTCGCAGCGTTCAGCGTTGAGCGAAGTATCGTAACCATTGAACTCCGCAGTGCCGGCCACGCGCAGGGACCGCCCAAGACGCGAAATAACGATCTTGTGTCCATCGTCGGTAAGGCTCACCGACGGTGCCATCACTCCTTCGGGCAGCGCCAGCGTCGCCGAATAACCCTTGGCCGGGTAGACCGGCAGGCGCACGCCGAGCGGCCGCAACAGCAGCGGTGAATAACTGCCCAACGCCAGCACCGTCATATCGGCGGACACGCGTTCGCCCGTGGCCAGCACGACTCCTGCCAGGCGATTGCCGTCGCGCAGCAGAGCAGTCACGGTATCGCCGTAGCGGAAGCGCACGCCGCGCGCCCTGGAATGCCTCTCCAGACCCTCGGTAAATAGCCTCGCATCACCCGATTCATCGCTGGCGGTATAAGTTCCGCCCACTACGGGAACCCGTGAGTCGGCCAGCGCCGGTTCTATCGCAAGACATTCCGCCGCCGTCTTCGGTACCCGGTCACACCCGAATTCGCGCATCAGCGCTGCCTGCGGCAACGCATGTTCGAATTCGCCGGGATCGGTATAGAAATGCAGGATGCCTCGCTCGAGATGATCGTAATCAAGCGCCAGTTCCCGCCGCAATGACTGCAATGCGGTGCGACTGGCGAGCCCGAGGCCCACGATGGCACGCACATTGGCCCGCGCCCGAGCCGCCGTGCATTCCCGCAGGAAACGCAAGCCCCAGGCCCACTGCGCCGGATCGGCCCGCAAGCGCCATAACAGCGGAGCATCTTCGCGCCCCATCCATTTCAGCGCCTTGAGCGGGGCCTGCGGATTGGCCCAGGGCTCGGCGTGGCTGACCGATATCTGGCCGCCATTGGCGAAGCTGGTCTCCTGCGCCGGCAGCGGCTGTCGGTCGATCACCGTAACTTCGTGACCATCCGCCGCCAGGTACCAGGCGCTGGTCACGCCGACCACGCCGGCACCGAGCACGGTCACGCGCATCGCATCGTCCTGAACTTTTTACTGCATTGCTTGCTCTGAATCCCCATGGTCGGATTATAGTCAGCGCCCCGGAGGGAACTCATGAGCAATAAGCCGAAGATCAGCAAGACCGAAGCCGAATGGCGCGCGCAGCTTACGCCGACGCAGTATCAAGTCGTCCGCGAGAAGGGAACCGAACGCCCCTTCACAGGTCAGTACTGGGACTGCAAGGACCCCGGCATCTATTGCTGCATTGGCTGCGGCGAGCGTTTGTTCGAATCGGCCGCGAAATTCGATTCAGGCTGCGGCTGGCCCAGCTTTACTGCACCCCTTGATGCGCAAGGAGTCACCGAGATTTCCGACAACAGCCACTTCATGCGCCGCACCGAGGTCGTTTGCAGCAACTGTGGCGCCCATCTGGGCCACGTTTTCCCCGACGGACCGGCACCGACAGGCTTGCGATACTGCATAAACTCAGCCTCGATTGACCTTGACCAGCAGTCGTAACCGCTACAATCCCGCCCATGAAATTCTTATTCGACCTGTTCCCGATCATCCTCTTCTTTGCCGCGTTCAAGGCTTTCGACATCTATGTCGCCACCGGCGTCGTGATCGCCGCCACGGCGGCGCAAATCGGCTGGGTCTGGCACCGCCACGGCAAGGTGGACACGATGCTCTGGATCAGTCTCGCGCTGGTGGTGGTTTTTGGCGGCGCGACATTGATCCTGCACGATGAAACCTTCATCAAGTGGAAACCGACCATTCTCTACTGGCTGTTCGCCGTGACGCTGTTTGGCTCCGCGCAATTTTTCGGCAGGAACCTGATCCGTGCCATGCTTGAAAAGCAGGTGGAGCTTCCTGAAACACTATGGCGCAGACTCAATTTCGCATGGATGGGTTTTTTCGCGGTAATGGGTGTGGTCAACCTCTACGTGGCGTTCAACTTCAGCACCGACACATGGGTCAGCTTCAAGCTGTTCGGCGGCATGGGATTGATGATTTTCTTCATTGTTCTGCAGGGCATCGTGCTCGCCAAATACCTTCCAGAGGAGAACCAATAGTGCTCTATGCCATCGTTGGCGAAGATGTGCCGAACAGCCTTGAAAAGCGCCTCGCCAGCCGTCCCGCCCACCTCGCCCGTCTGACCGAGCTGGAAGCCGCCGGGCGCATGGTTCTGGGTGGCCCGTTTCCATCGATCGACAGCCCGGACCCAGGACCCGCGGGCTTTTCCGGCAGCCTGATCGTGGCCGAGTTCGACTCGCTTGCCGCCGCACAGAGTTGGGCCGATGCCGATCCCTACATTGCCGCCGGCGTTTATGGCCGCGTCTCGGTTCGCCCGTTCAGGCAGGTATTCCCCCGGTCATGAGCGTCATCGATGCCATGCGTACCCAACTCGCGGCGCTCGACCCTGTCGCCATGGAGATCATCGACGACTCGGCGAAACATGCCGGCCACGCAGGCGCCAGAAGCGGCGGCGGTCATTTCCGGCTGTCCATTGTCTCGCCGCGCTTCGCCGGTTGCAGGACAATGGAAAGACACCGCTTGGTGTATGATGCGCTCGGCCCGCTGATGAAGCAGGAAATCCACGCACTCAGCATCACCGCAAGAACCCCCGACGAACAATGACAATTCCCGTACAACACAACACAGGAACCAAGATGAATCGCACTCTCCGTCATGCCATCCTGCTCGCCTTCGCCGTATCGGTAAGCGCAGCCCCCGCCTTTGCCCAGAAAAAGGACAAGGCAGAATCCACGACATTCGCCACCGTCAATGGCAAGGCCATCCCCAGGGTCCGCGCCGATGCACTGATCGCCGGTCAAGCGGCCCAGGGGCAACCGGATTCGCCGGAACTGCGCAAGGCCGTCACGGAGGAACTCGTTCGTCGCGAAGTTCTGACGCAGGAATCGCTCAAGAAGGGCTTCGACAAGAAACCCGAGGTGCAAGGCCAGATCGACCTGGCCCGTCAGGGCGTGCTGATCGGCGCCTACCTCAACGACTACGTGCGCACTCACCCGGTCACCGAAGACCAGATCAAGAAGGAATACGAGGACATCACGGCCAAGCTCGGCAAAAAGGAATACAAGGCCCGGCACATCCTCGTCGAGAAGGAAGACGACGCCAAGGCGATCATCGAAAAGCTGAAGAAGGGCGAAAAGATCGAAGACCTGGCCAAGGATTCCAAGGATCCCGGCTCCAAGGACCGCGGCGGAGATCTCGGCTGGGCCAATCCGGCCTCCTTCGTGCCACCCTTCTCGGCGGCCATGACCAAGCTGGAAAAAGGCAAGTTCACCGAAACCCCGGTGAAGAGCGACTTCGGCTGGCACGTCATCCAGCTCGAGGACACGCGCGAACTCAAGTTGCCTGGCATTGATGAAGCCAAGGGCCAGATCGGCCAGCAGCTGACGCAGCGCATGGTCCAGAAACACATCGACGACCTGCGCGCCAAGGCCAAGGTAGAGTAGGCCGCACAGGCTGCATCCCATCCATAAAAAACGGGAGCCTCGGCTCCCGTTTTTTTTGCGTCCTGTCGTCAGCGCCAGCGCGGTGCGTCGCTTTGGGAACTCATCACCCGACCCACCGACGCGCGTTGCGGAACATGTCCAGCCATGGCGCATCGTCACCCAATCCCGGCGGCCTCCATGACATCTGGACAGAACGGAAGGTACGCTCCGGATGCGGCATCATGATGGTGAAGCGGCCATCTGCCGTGGTCACGCCGGCCAGACCGTCGGGCGAGCCATTCGGATTGAACGGATAGGTCGTCGCCAGCGCTCCACGGTTGTCGATGTAACGCAGCGCCACCGGCGCCCGGCCGTTCTGGCTGGCGGCAAACTCGGCACGACCTTCGCCGTGGCTGACTACCACCGGCAGTTTCGAGCCGGCCATGCCGGCCAGGAAAATCGACGCGGATGGCGGAATCTCGACCATCACCACGCGTGCCTCGAACTGCTCGCTGCGGTTGCGCTGAAAGGTCGGCCAGTCCTCGGCGCCGGGGATGATGGGAGCCAGGTGCGCCATCATCTGGCAGCCGTTGCAGACGCCCAGCGCAAAACTGTCGGCACGACCGAAGAAGGCGGCAAATTCGTCGCGCAGGCGGTTGTTGAACAGCACCGACTTGGCCCAGCCCTGCCCCGCGCCAAGCACGTCGCCGTAGGAAAAGCCGCCGCAGGCAGCCAGCCCCGAGAACGAGGCCAGATGCACGCGACCGGCCTGCAGGTCGGACATATGAACGTCATAAGGCATGAAGCCGGCACGCTCGAAGGCGGCCGCCATTTCGACATGGCCGTTGACGCCCTGCTCGCGCAAAATGGCAATCCTCGGCCTTTGGCCTCGGATTGCCTGCGGCCCAATGTGAGCCCCCTCCCCGGGGGAGGGGGCTACTGATTGGCTGCCGGCTGTGCCGGCAGAACTGACAGGCGTCATCGACAGCCCGGGGTTGTCTGCATCGAGCAATGCATCGAATTCCTCCTGCACGCAGACCGGATCGTCGCGCAGTCTGGCGACCTGCATGCTGACCTCGCTCCAGGTACGCTGCAAGTCGCTGCGACGGGCAGAGAACACCGCCTTCGCGTTGCGCCAGATACGCACTTCGTCGGCCGTGTTGGTGGTGCCGATGGCATGGGTGCAGGCGCCTAGACCAGCGTCGCGCAGGGCCTGCATCACGACCGTACGGTCCTCGCGGCGGATCTGCATCACAGCGCCGAGCTCCTCATTGAACAGGGCCGCGATTACGCGGTCGCGCAGGCGGCCGGCGATCTGCGGAAAGCGCTCGCTACCGTCGACATCGTTCATCATCGGGTCGTAGCAGAGCCCGTCCAGATTGAGCGAAACGCCGACATGCGAGGCAAAACTCATTTCGCATACGGTGGCGAACAGGCCACCGTCGGAGCGATCGTGATAGGCGAGAATCTTTCCGTTGCAGTTGAGTGCCTGGATTGCGCCGAAGAAGCTCTTCAGCAAAGCGGCATCGGCATCCGGCGTCAGATCGCCGCTGACACCATAGACCTGCGCCAGCGCCGAACCGCCGAGGCGGTTGCGGCCCTGGCCGAGATCGATCAGCAGCAGTTCGGTTTCGCCGACCTCCGCGTCCCGTCGCAGTTGCGGCGTCAGCGTGCGGCGCACGTCATCCACTGCGGCAAAAGCCGTGACGATCAGCGACAGCGGTGCGGTCACCTGCTTTTGCACACCCTGCTCGTCTCCGCTTCCTTCCCACTTGGTGCGCATCGACAGGGAATCCTTGCCCACCGGGATCGCCACACCCAGCGTCGGGCAAAATTCGATGCCAACCGCATGCACCGCATCGAACAGCGCCGCATCTTCAAAGCCGTGACCGGCGGCCGCCATCCAGTTGGCTGAAAGCTTGATCCTGCCAATATCGCCGACATCTGCAGCGGCCAGATTGGTAATCGCCTCGCCCACTGCCATGCGGCCTGAAGCTGCTGCGTTGAGCAAGGCCAGCGGCGTGCGCTCGCCCATGGCAAAACACTCGCCGCGTACCGTGTCGTAGCCCATCGCGGTGACGGCCACATCCGCCACCGGCACCTGCCAGGGGCCGACCATCTGGTCGCGCGCGGTAAAGCCGCCAACGCTGCGATCGCCGATGGTGATCAGGAAGTTCTTCGAAGCCACCGCCGGCAGGCGCAGGATGCGCAGCGCCGCCTCCTTCAGATCGATGTCCGCAACATCCAGCGGCGGCATGTCAACATGACGGTGATGCGCATCGCGATGCAGCTTCGGCGCCTTGCCGAGCAGCACTTCCAGGGGCATATCGACCGGCTTGTTGCCGAAGTGGTCATCCTTCACCGTAAGTTGGCCGTCATCGGTGGCTATGCCAAGCACCGCGAAAGGACAACGCTCGCGTTCGCACAGGGCATGGAATTCAGGCAATCGGTCAGGCGCGATGGCCAGCACGTAGCGCTCCTGCGCCTCGTTGCTCCAGATTTCGCGCGGGCTCATGCCCGGCTCTTCACTGGGCAGTGCGCGCAGATCGAAAGCCGCGCCGCGACCCGCATCGTGGGCGAGTTCGGGCATGGCATTGGAAATGCCACCGGCGCCGACATCGTGGATGGCCAGGATGGGATTCCTGTCGCCCTGCTGCCAGCATCGGTCGATGACTTCCTGCGCACGACGCTGTATCTCCGGGTTGCCGCGCTGCACGGAGGCAAAATCGAGATCGGCGGTATTGGAGCCGGTCGCCATCGAAGAAGCCGCGCCGCCGCCCAATCCAATCAGCATGCCGGGGCCGCCCAGCTGGATCAGCAAGGTTCCCGCCGGGAATTTGATCTTGAAGGAATCTTCGGCGGCGATGTTGCCGAGGCCGCCGGCAATCATGATCGGCTTGTGATAACCGCGCATCTCGCCGTTGAAATCCTGCTCGAAGCTGCGGAAGTAGCCGGCCAGGTTGGGCCGGCCGAATTCGTTGTTGAAGGCGGCCGCGCCTATCGGGCCGTCGATCATGATGTCGAGCGCCGAAGCGATGCGCGCAGGCTTGCCGTAGCTCGATTCCCATGGCTGGGGATAGCCGGGAATGCGCAGATCGGATACCGAAAAACCGCACAGGCCCGCCTTCGGCTTGGAACCCCTTCCGGTCGCCCCTTCGTCGCGAATCTCGCCACCCGATCCTGTCGCCGCGCCGGCAAAGGGCGAAATCGCCGTCGGATGATTGTGCGTTTCGACCTTGGCCAGAATGTGCGTGGTCTGCTCACTGTAGGCGTAGCTGCCATCACCGCGCGGATAGAAGCGCCTGATCAGCGCGCCCTCGATCACTGCCGCATTGTCCGAGTAGGCCACCACCGTGCCTTGCGGATGCGCCTTGTGCGTTTCGCGAATCATGCCGAACAGTGACATCGGCTGTTCCTTGCCATCCACCGTCCAGGTCGCGTTGAAAATCTTGTGTCGGCAATGTTCGGAATTGGCCTGCGCGAACATCATGAGTTCAACGTCTGTTGGATTGCGGCGCAGCTTGCCGAAGTTTTCCACCAGGTAGTCGATCTCGTCGTCCGACAATGCCAGGCCCAACTCACCGTTGGCCTTGACCAGCGCCTGACGCCCGCCGCCCAGCAGGTCCACGGTCGTGAGAGGCTGCGGCGCGACGTGATGGAACAGCGCCCGGGCCGCATCGACCGAAGCCAGGACGGATTCGGTCATGCGGTCATGCAGGCGTTCTGCCAGGGCCGCATGCTGGCGATCATTGCCAACCGTCCCTGAAACATGAAAAGCCGCATGGTACGCAACTGCGCGTTCGACCCGCTTCACCGCCGCAAATCCACAATTTCGCGCTATGTCGGTGGCCTTCGAACTCCACGGCGAAATCGTGCCCAGGCGCGGCGTGACCAGCAGCAACTCTCCGTCGGGCGGCGCCGGCAGCTCGGCGGGAATTCCCAGTAGGTCCTTTAGCCGGGCCGTTTCGTCTGCGTTCAGCGGTCCTTCCAGCTCGATGAAATACCAGTGTTCGGCAGCCAGTCCGACATCGGGAACGGCTTCCCCGACAGTCTTTTGCAGACGCCCGAGGCGGGACGCCGAAAACGCAGCAGAGCCGCGCAGGGCAAGGAATTCAGCCATGATGGACGGACCGGGGCGAATGAAAGGCGGGATGGAAACGCAAGGCGCGGAATTATACCCTCACCCCGAGGCCGGCCTCGCCACCGAATTGCATTCGCCGGCCAAGCCTGAGAAACTGAGCGACGGTAACAAACACCCGGAAACACTTCACTCATGAACACCTTCTCGCTTGATGTCGGCGTCAGCGACTTCCAGGAAAAAGTCATCGATGCTTCCCGCCATACCCCAGTCCTGGCCGACTTCTGGGCGGAGTGGTGCGCGCCCTGCCGCGTACTCAAACCGATTCTGGAAAAGCTGGCAACCGAATATGGCGGCCGCTTCATCCTCGCCAAAGTTAACTCGGACCAGAATCAGGAACTCGCCGCTCGGTACGGCGTGCGCAGCATTCCCAGTGTCAAGGCTTTCGTCAATGGCGAAATGGTCAAGGAATTCACCGGTGCCCTGCCCGAAGCGCAGATCCGCACCTTCGTCGACAGCCTGATGCCTTCTCCCGCTGAACCGCTGCGGATCGCCGCGCTCGAAGCACGCGCCAAGGGCGAAACGGAGGTCGCCTGCTCGTTGCTGCAGGACGCACTGCAACTCGACCCGGCCAACGAGACCGTGCAGCTCGATCTGGCGGAAATCCACATCGACATGCGCAACATGGACGCCGCAGCGGTCGTTCTCGACACGCTTGAACATCAGGCCCGGGACACCTCCCGCGTGCGCGCCCTGAAAGCCCGACTCAAGCTGGTGAATGCCGGCACGGGCGCCGACCCCACAGCGCTGAAGGCCCGCATCGAAGCCAACGCGGGCGATCTCGATGCCCGTCTGCAACTGGCCAATACGCTGGCCCTGGCGCACGACTACCGCCCGGCGCTCGAGCAACTGCTGGAGATCGTGCGTCGCGAGCGCAAGTGGCAGGACGACGCCGCACGCAAAACCATGCTCGACCTGTTCACATTGCTGGACGGCGACCCGCAATATGAGGGTCTGGTACGCGAATTCCGCATCCTGCTGGCGCGGACCCTGAACTAGGCCGCCGTCAAGACTGTCGCGGGTTTTTAGACTTGTCCGGTTCTGTAGCACATGAATTGTCCGCTTTTTCTGTTGGAGGCGGGAAGCGGCGAAGGGCGTAGCCCGAAGCCGGTTTCCGCCTCCAACGGCGAGCCTGGCGGACGGATCAGGCG
>JAPLQY010000085.1 GCA_026399475.1 Rhodocyclales bacterium | reverse complement strand
GCCTTCATGTGCGCGTCTTCCTGCTTGGCCTCGGTCTCCAGCCGCGCTTCCTTCTGCTCCAGCCAGTTGGAATAATTGCCCTTCCACGGGATGCCGTGGCCGCGGTCGAGCTCGAGTATCCATTCGGCGGCGTTGTCGAGGAAGTAGCGGTCGTGGGTGACGGCGACCACGGTGCCGGGGAAGCGGGTGAGGAACTGCTCCAGCCATTCCACCGATTCGGCGTCGAGGTGGTTGGTCGGCTCGTCCAGCAGCAGCATGTCGGGGCGCGACAGCAGCAGCTTGCACAGCGCGACGCGGCGCTTCTCGCCGCCCGAGAGGGTCTTGATGCTGGCATCCCAGGGCGGCAGGCGCAGCGCATCGGCGGCGAGATCGAGCTGGTGCTCGGTGTCGGAACCGGAAGTGGCGATGATGGCTTCGAGCCGCGCCTGTTCCTCGGCCAGCTTGTCGAAGTCGGCATTCTCTTCGGCGTAGGCGGCATACACGGCTTCGAGCTTGGCCTGGGCTTCCATGACTTCGCCCATGCCGGATTCGACTTCCTGGCGCACGGTCTTGGCCGGGTCTAGCTGCGGTTCCTGCGGCAGGTAGCCGATCGACAGGTTCGGCATCGGCGTTGCTTCGCCGATGATGTCCTTGTCGATGCCGGCCATGATGCGCAGCACGGTGGACTTGCCCGAACCGTTCAAGCCGAGCAGGCCGATCTTGGCGCCGGGGAAGAAGCTGAGGGAGATGTCCTTGAGTATCTGGCGCTTCGGCGGCACGATCTTGCCGACGCGGTTCATGGTGAAGACGTACTGGGCCATTACGGGGAGCTTTCTTTACAGTCCGGTGAAAAGAAGATCCAGCGCGGCGACTATTTCGTCGCGCTGGGGGGAGAGGTTGGTGACGGGTTTTTTCAGCAGGCGGCGCGGGACGGTCGCGATGTCCTGGACGCGCAACAGGTACTCCTTGCCGCCGATGACCATCACCGGGTTGAGGCGCACGACGGGAATGATCGATTTGTCGCCTTTCAGCCGCAGCGGAGCGACGACATGATTCTCGATGGCGTCGAGCAGGTCCGATTGCAGCGCTACGACGTAGGGAATCCGTGCCTTGGTGTTCGGGTCGGTGTTGGCATAGACGTCGAACTGGCTCATCGGCAGAACTGGCGATAACGATCGCTGAAAAGGCCGTGCTCGGCGACTTCGCGGTTATAGGCCTCGATCGCTTCCTTGTTCTGCTCCAGCCACTCGGTTTCGCGGCGCTTCTTCAGCTCGACGGCGAGTGCGACTTCCAGCGTCTGCGAGAGGTTGATCTTGCGTGCGCGGGCTTCTTCGAGCAGGTCGGCGCGGACGGTGAGGTTGGCGGCTTTCTTGGGCTGGACGCTCATGGTTGTGCTCCATGGGTTGGACGCGTAGAGGTTACGCGCATCATTAATGCGCGTCAAGTCGTGTGTGGTTCGTGTGTGGTTCCACGCCGATCAGACGTAGCGCGCGACGAAGGCGCCTTCGCAACAGGCCGGCAGGGCGATGCGCATCAGGTGGCCGCTGCCCGGTGCAACCGTGACCGGCTCGCCGTCACGGTTCTTCATGGCCTCGATGACGAAGTCGAGATTGCCGGCGGGGCGGACGATCTCGATGCGGTCACCGACGGCAAAATGGTTCTTCACCTCGATTTCGGCAAGGCCGTCCGCGTCGTAGCCGATCACGTCGCCGACATACAGGCTGCGGCTGGATTCGGAACTGCCGCGCAGATAGTTCTGGTAGTCGCGGTCGGGGTGGCGATCGAAGAAACCGGCGGTGTAGCCGCGGTTGGCGAGGCCGTCGAGCTGGCCGATCAGTTGCGCGTCGAAGGGTCGCCCGGCGACGGCGTCGTCGATCGCCTGGCGGTAGCTCTGGCAGGTGCGGGCGACGTAGTAGGGCGACTTGGTGCGGCCCTCGATTTTCAGCGAGTCGATGCCGATTTCGGTGAGCTTGGCGACGTACTCGATGGCGCGCAGGTCTTTCGAGTTGAGGATGTAGCTGCCGTGTTCGTCTTCCTCGATCGGCATGTATTCGCCGGGGCGTTCCTTCTCTTCGAGCAGCCAGGTCGCGCCGGGGCGGCGCAGGGTGTTCTGTTTTGCGGTGCCGGGAAGAGTCGGCGCTGGTGACACGGCGAGCGGGCGCGGCGTGGTGAGGGCGACATCGCCAGCGGCGTCTTCGCTGCCCTCATGCACCTTGTAATCCCAGCGGCATGAATTGGTGCAGCTGCCCTGATTCGGGTCGCGGTGGTTGAAGTAGCCGGAGAGCAGGCAGCGTCCCGAATAGGCAATGCACAGCGCGCCATGGATGAAGACTTCGAGTTCGGTGTCCGGGCATTGCTGGCGGATCTCGGCGACTTCATCGAGCGACAGCTCGCGCGAGAGGATCACCCGCGTCACGCCGACGCTGCGCCAGAAGCGCACTGCGGCGTGGTTCACCGTGTTGGCCTGCACCGAGAGGTGGATCGGCATCTCGGGCCAGCGTTCGCGGATCATCATCATCAGCCCCGGATCGGCCATGATCAGCGCGTCGGGTTTGAGGTTCATGACCGGCGCCATGTCGTCGAGATAAGTCCTGAGCTTGGCGTTGTGCGGCAGGATGTTGCTCACCAGATAAAACTTGCCGCCGCGCGCATGGGTCAGGCCGATGCCCTCGGCGAGATTTTCCAGCGTGCCGAAATCGTTGTTGCGCACGCGCAGGCTGTAGCGCGGCTGGCCGGCGTAGATCGCCGTCGCGCCGAAATCCAGCGCAGTGCGGGCCATGAGCAGCGAGCCGGCCGGCGCCAGCAGTTCAGGGCATTTCACGCTCCTACGCCCGGATCGTCTCGTCGAGCGTGATATCGACCATCAGATCGTTGGAGATGCGCTCGAGTTCCGCCGTCAGCGCACCGACATCGAGGTCCGGTGCGGCGGTGAGCTCGGCCACGGCATGAAACAGGATGGCGGCCGACATCGGCGCGCTGGAGGTGTGGGTCTCCAGGCTTTCCACGTTGACCGCATGGTGCGCCAGGACTTGCGAGACCTCGCGCACGATGCCGATGCGGTCATGGCCGACCAGCGCCAGCTTCAGCCGCCGTCCCGTCGGCGTCGACTTTTGTACGACGGTCGATTCGACGGTGACCTTGAGCCCCTTGAGCTGGCGGAGCGCGGCACTCAGCGCCGCGGCATTTGCACTGTCCACGCTGACCTCGACAATGCCGGCGAACTTGCCCGCCAGTTGCGCCATCGAGGATTCGAGCCAGTTGCCCTGATGGGCGCTGATCGCGGCCGAGAGCTCGCCGACGAGGCCGGGACGGTCATCGCCGATGACGGTGAGAACGAGATAGACAGGGGCTTGGCTCATCAGAAATTCTCCATGGGCGCGCAGCCGCAGAACAGGTGGCGGTCGCCGTGCACGTCGTCGATGCGATTGACATAGGGCCAGAACTTGTTCTCGGCCACCCAGGGCAGCGGGAACACGGCCTGCTCGCGCGAGTAGGTTCGCGTCCACTCGCCGATCACGTCGGCCTCGGTATGCGGCGCGTGCTTGAGCGGGCTGGTGTCGAGCGTCCATTCGCCGGTCTCGATGCGGCGGATTTCGTCGCGGATCGAAACCATGGCGGCGCAGAAGCGGTCGAGCTCGGCCTTGTCTTCCGATTCGGTCGGTTCCACCATCAGCGTGCCGGCCACCGGGAAGCTCACCGTCGGAGCATGGAATCCGTAATCCATCAGGCGCTTGGCGATATCGATTTCGGCGATGCCGGTCTGTGCCTTGATGGCGCGGATGTCGAGGATGCACTCGTGGGCGACGCGACCCTGGCTGCCGGTGTAGAGCACCGGGTAGTGATCCTTGAGTTTCGCCGCGACGTAGTTGGCGTTGAGTATCGCGATCTCGGTGGCGCGGGTGAGTCCCGTGCCGCCCATCATGGTGATGTACATCCAGGAGATCGGCAGGATCGAGGCGGAGCCCCAGGGCGCGGCCGACACCGCGCCCTGGCCGCGATTGGTGCGATTCGGGCCGCCGGTGGCTTGCACGGCGTGGTCGGCCATGAAGGGCGCCAGATGCGCCTTGAGGCCGATCGGCCCCATGCCCGGACCGCCGCCGCCGTGCGGGATGGCGAAGGTCTTGTGCAGGTTGATATGCGAGACATCGGCGCCGATGTCGGCCGGGCGACAGAGGCCGACCTGCGCGTTGAGGTTGGCGCCGTCCATGTACACCTGCCCGCCATGGGCATGAATGATGGCGCAGATGTCCTTCACCGCTTCCTCGAACACGCCATGTGTCGAAGGATAGGTGATCATCAGGCAGGCGAGCCTGGCCGCGTGCGCTGCGGCCTTGGCCCGCAGATCGGCGACGTCGACATTGCCGCTGTCGTCGCAGGCCACCGCGACGACTTCGAGGCCGCACATCTGCGCCGTTGCCGGATTGGTGCCGTGGGCCGACTTCGGGATCAGGCAGACATTGCGGCTGCCCTGGCCGTTGGCCGCCTGATAGCGGCGGATCGCCACCAGGCCGGCGTATTCGCCCTGTGCACCGGAGTTGGGCTGCATGCAGACGGCATCGAAGCCGGTGATGGCCTTGAGCTGGTTCTCCAGTCCGGTGATCAGCTCCAGGTAGCCCTGCGCCTGATCCAGCGGCGCGAAGGGGTGCATCTGGCCGAACTCGGGCCAGGAGACGGGAATCATTTCGGCGGCGGCGTTGAGTTTCATGGTGCAGGAGCCGAGCGGGATCATTGCATGATCGAGCGCCAGGTCGCGGTTTTGCAGGCGCTTCATGTAGCGCAGCATGCCGTGCTCGGTGTGATGCGTGTTGAATACCGGATGGGTGAGGATCGGCTCGCGGCGTTGCAGCGAGGCGGGGATTGCGCAGGGTCGGGCCGCGTCGAGGGCTTCGACCGGAGTAGCATGATTGGCAGAGACGCCGAAGATCTTCAGCAGTGCGGCGACATCTTCGCGCGTGGTGGTTTCGTCGAGGCTGATGCCCAGCGTTGCGTCATCGACGCGGCGCAGGTTGTAGCCGGCCTCACAGGCTGCCTGAAGGATTTTCGCCGCCTTGCCTGCTTCGGCGTTCACTTCAAAACTGTCGAAAAAGGCTCGCTCGGCAATCCCCAACCCACCCGCCAGCAATGCCGTCAGTCGATGGATGCGGGCAGCGATGGTGCGCAGGCCTGCGGGGCCATGCCATACCGCGTACATGCCGGCCATGTTGGCGAGCAGTACCTGCGAGGTGCAGATGTTGGAGTTGGCCTTCTCGCGCCGGATGTGCTGTTCGCGGGTCTGCAGCGCCATGCGATACGCGGTCTTGCCGCGCGCATCCTTCGAGACGCCGATGATGCGTCCCGGCATCGAGCGCACATGCGCCTCGCGCGTGGCGAAGAAAGCCGCATGCGGACCGCCGAAACCCGGCGGCACGCCGAAGCGCTGCGATGAGCCGAGGGCGATGTCGGCGCCCATTTCGCCGGGAGGCTTGAGCAGCACCAGCGCCATCAGGTCGGAGGCCACCGCGACCACGCCGCCCTTGCCCTTGATCGTGGCAATCGCCGTGGTGAGATCGGAAATTTCGCCGCGCGCATTGGGGTACTGCAGCAGGGCGCCGAACAACTCATGTTGCACGGCATCTTCCGGCCGGCCGAAAACCAGCTCGAAGCCGAAATACGCGGCGCGCGTCTTGATCACGTCGATGGTCTGCGCAAAGGCCGCTTCGTCGACGAAAAAGACATTGCCCTTGGCCTTGGAGATGCGCCGCGCCATGGTCATGGCCTCGGCGGCAGCGGTGGCTTCATCGAGCAGCGAAGCGTTGGCAATCTCCATGCCGGTCAGGTCACAGACCATCTGCTGGTAGTTCAGCAGCGCCTCCAGCCGGCCTTGCGCGATCTCGGCCTGATAGGGCGTGTAGGCGGTGTACCAGCCGGGGTTCTCGAACAGGTTGCGCAGGATCACCGGCGGCGTGTGCGTGCCGTAGTAGCCCTGGCCGATCAGCGATTTCTTGACCACGTTCCTCGACGCAATGGCCTTCAGTGCGGCCAGCGCCGCGTGTTCCGGCATCGGTGGCGGCAGGTCGAGCGGGCGCTGCAGGCGAATCGTCGCCGGCACGGTCTCGCTGATCAGCGTGCTGAGCGAAGCAGTGCCTATGGAGGCGAGCATTCCGGCAATGGCGTGTTCATTGGGGCCGATGTGGCGGCCGATGAACTCGTCGCGGTGCTCGAGGGTGGTCAGCGGTGTCGAGAGGTTCTCAGCGTGCATGGCGACTTAGAACGTGGCAGTGTAGGCGGCGGCGTCGAGCAGGGCGTCCAGCTCTGCAGGATTGGAGGGCTTGATGCGGAACAACCAGCTGGCATAGGCATCGGCATTGATCGACTCCGGCGCGTCGGCCACGGCCTGGTTGATGTCCACCACTTCGCCGGAAACCGGCACGTAGATGTCGGAGGCGGCCTTCACCGACTCGACCACCGCGCATTCCTCGCCGGCCTTGACCACCCGGCCGACGGCCGGCAGTTCGAGAAAGACGATGTCGCCGAGGGCTTCCTGGGCGTGGTCGGTGATGCCGATGGTGATCGTGCCATCGGCTTCGGCTTTGGCCCACTCGTGGGAGGCGGCATATTTCAGGTTGTTTGGTGTGGTCATGACAAATTCCTCAGAGAAGGGGGTTTAGTTTCGGCATAACGCCGACGTTGTCGGCATTAGCCTGCACTGAAGCATGGCTTTCCGTTGCGGACAAAACTGGGTTTGACGACGCGTGCCTTGAGGCGCTTGTCGCGGATTTCGACCTCGACTTCGCTGCCGATGGCCACTCCGACCGGCAGGCGCGCGAGGGCGATGGACTGATTCAGGCTGGGCGAGAAGCTGCCGCTGGTGATCTCGCCATCGCCCTGCGCGGTGACGACTTTCTGATGGGCGCGCAGTACGCCGCGATCCAGCAGCAACAGGCCGGCGAACTGGTTGCGCACTTGGCGTGCATTGTTACCCTCCAGCGCCGACTTGCCGATGAAGTCGCGCGCGGCGTCCTTCAGGTCGACCGTCCAGCGCAGTCCGGCCTCGAAGGGCGTGATGTCCTCGTCCATGTCCTGGCCGTAGAGATTCATGCCCGCTTCGAGCCGCAGCGTGTCGCGCGCACCGAGGCCGCAGGGCTGGACGCCGGCATCGCGCAGTTTCTGCCAGGCCAGCGCGGCGTCGGTCGCCGGCAGAGTGATTTCGAAACCGTCTTCACCGGTGTAGCCGGTGCGGGCGATCATCCAGGAATTGTCGCCAATGCGCCATTCGGCCGCCTGAAACACGCCGAGCGACTCTGCCGCGGCGCGGCTGTCGGGGAAGGCTGCCCAGAAGCGTTCGCGCGCCTGGGGGCCTTGCACGGCGATCATTGCCACGGCATCGTTGCCGGTACTGCGGCGCTCGCGTGCATCGGGGCCTTGTGCCGCGATGATGGCTACCGGGTCGTCATTGTCCGCGCGCCGCACCCTTAGTTCGGCCTTGAAGCCAGGCAGTTGGGCGCGCATCCAGGCGATGTCCTTGGCTGCCGTGCCGGCATTGACCACGATGCGGTAGCGTTCGGGCGTGAAAAAATACACGATCAGGTCGTCGATGACGCCGCCGGATTCATTCAGCAGGCAGGAGTACAGCGCCTTGCCCGGCGTGGCCAGTTTTGCCACGTCGTTGGCCAGCAGGTGCCGCAGCCAGCGCGTCGCATCCGGGCCGACGAGATCCAGTGCGCACATGTGGGAGACGTCGAACATGCCGGCGTTGCGCCGCACGGCATGGTGCTCCTCGATCTGCGAGCCATAATGAATGGGCATCTCCCAGCCGGAGAAATCAACCATCTTGGCGCCGGCGGCGAGGTGGGATTCGTAAAGCGGAGTGCGCTGCGGCATGGCGGTCCCTCGGACAGAGTGCAAAAAAAGGCGGACGGGGCTCCGTCACGTCCCCATCTGTCCTTGGCGCCTGAGAGATTTACTCCGTCGGCGGGCAGGCTTCATCGTGTTGCAATGAGCTGCCGCTCTCCAGATTTGTGCTGCGTCGTCGGCCCTTTTGCCTGAGCGGTTCCTGGGGGTTGCGCCTTCGGCGGTGACGGTGGGAAAAGTGTCACTCTCTCCCGACGACCAAGTCGAATTATCCTACAAAACGAGCGATAGCGAGTATCGCCGGCAAGCTGGCTCCTACGAAACTGTGGGAGTCAGCTTGCTGGCGATACACCGCTTCAGGTGCGAACGGCTGGCATTTGCGGAAAATTTGCTGTACTGTATGTAAAAACAGTCACAGGAGCAAACTCATGGCCAACGATCTGACGCCCCGCCAGCGGGAAATTCTCGATTTCATCCGCAACAGCCTGGAAGTATTCAGCGTGCCGCCGACGCGCGCCGAAATTGCCAGTGCCTTCGGCTTCGCTTCGCCCAATGCCGCTGAAGACCATTTGCGGGCGCTGGCAAAAAAAGGGGCGATTACGCTCGAGCCCGGTTCTGCGCGCGGCATCCGGCTGGTGGAACAACTCGGCCTGCCGCTGATTGGCACGGTCGCCGCCGGCAGCCCGCTGCTGGCGATTGAAAACCGCCTCGGCCAGATACGCGTTGATCCCGCGCTATTTACGCCGCGAGCGGATTTTCTGCTGCGGGTGCGCGGCCTGTCGATGATCGAAGCCGGCATTCTCGACGGCGACCTGCTCGCCGTGCATCGCACCTCCGAAGCGTCCAATGGCCAGATCGTCATCGCCCGTTTGGGCGATGAAGTCACCGTCAAGCGTTTCAAGCGGCGTGGCAACATGGTCGAGCTGATCGCCGAGAACCGCGATTTCGCCTCCATCATGGTCAATACGCGCAAGGAGCCACTCACCATCGAAGGCGTCGCGGTCGGCCTGATCCGGGATGGCAGGACCTTGTGACTCCCGCGCTGGCCCAGGTACTGGAGCGCAGCGACATCCGGCGTGGTGATGCTTTCGCCGTGGCGCCGGCGCCGACGCTTGCCACCGGCTTTGCGCAGCTCGATGCCGAGCTGCCGGGCGGCGGCTGGCCGCGCGGGGCGTTGACCGAACTGCTGACCGAACACGACGGTATCGGTGAGTTCGGCCTGTTGCTGCCTGCGCTGGCGGCGCTCACGACGGCCGGCCAGACCGTGGTGTTGATCGCACCACCGCATGGCGCCCATGCGCCGGCCTGGGCCGCTGCCGGGATTCGTCTCGACTGCCTGCACCTGGTATTGCCGCGCCGGCCGTGCGATGCCCGGGATGCCCTGTGGGCCGCGGTCGAGGCCCTTCGCTGCGGCGGTGTGGCAGCCACGCTGCTCTGGCTGGATGCCCTGTTTCGTGCGCAACTGCCGGTCAACAGCCTGCGCCGCCTGCACGTGGCGGCGGGCGAGGGCGGCGGCGGGGCTTTTTTCTTTCGTCCTTTACGGCTTGCGGCCACAGCTTCGCCCGCGCCGCTGCGTCTGCAACTGGAGGCGGCGGGCCGGCAATTGCGCGTGAAGCTCTTGAAGCGGCGCGGGCCGCCGGCGCGGCAGGCGATCCTGCTCGACATCGCGCGCCCCGCAGGATTTTCCCAGGATATTCCACATGTTGTGGCTGGCGCTGTACTGCCCGACGCGACCGACAGCCGACGGCGAAGCCGCGTCGCCGCCTGACGCTTCGGTCACCCGGACCACGGCATTTCCTACCCCTGCACTCGCCTGCTGGGCCGGCCGCTACACGCCGTATGTCAATCTCGCACCGGCTGCGCTGCGCCTCGAAGTCGCCGCCAGCCTGCGCTTGTTCGGCGGGCTGCCGACCTTGCTGCATCTGGTGCGCGAAGATCTCGCCGCGATGGATATCTCCGCGCAGCTGGCGGTGGCCGCCACGCCGCTGGCCGCGCTGTGGCTGGCGCGGGCCGGCACCAGTGAGGCCAATGAGGCCATCTGCCCCGATCTGTCGGCAACGCGCACGGCGCTCGCTGCGGTGCCGCTGGCCGCAATGGAACTGGCGCCGCCGCTGGCGCAGCGCGTCGAAGGTTTCGGCCTGCGCCGCATCGGCGATGCGCTGGCCCTGCCTCGCGCCAGTTTGGGCGCTCGCCTTGGCAAGCCATTCCTCATTGATCTGGCGCGTGCCCTGGGCGAGATTGCCGATCCACAGCCGTGGTTCGTGTTTCCCGAGCGTTTCGAGCAGGGGCTGGAACTGCCGGCTCCGGTCGAAGCCGCACCGGTGCTGCTGTTCGCTGCGCGCCGCCTGATCGTGGCGCTGGCCGGCTGGTTGGCGGCGAGGAATGCGGCGGTGCGCGAAATCGAATGCCTGATCGATCACGGGCATGGTCTGATCACCTCGGTGCCGCTCGCCTTCAGCGCGCCGGTGCATACAGCCGCACACATCGAGCGTGTGCTCAAGGAGCGACTGGACACCCTGGTCCTGTCTGCCCCGGCGCTGGCGCTGCGCTTGCGCGCGCAGGAAGCGGAGACGCGTGAGGAGCGCAGCCATGCCCTGTTCGACGGCGTGGGCCAGCGACATGAGGCGCTGGCCGAACTCATGGATCGCCTTGTCGCCCGCCTGGGACCGCAGGCGGTGCAGGGGCTGGCCTGTCATGCCGACCATCGCCCCGAAAGGGCAAGTCGTGCAAGTCCCGACCAGTCTGGCATCAAGCCGGCGGCGACTACGATGCCACCGCGCCCCCTGTGGCTGGTGGATCCGCCCGAAGCCTTGCGTGAAACTCATGGCCGTCCGCAACGGGCCGGCCCGCTGGCCTTGCTCGCCGGTCCGGAACGCATCGAATCAGGCTGGTGGGACGGCCTCGATGCGCGCCGCGACTATTTCATCGCGATCGACAGCGATGGCCGCTGGCTATGGATTTTCCGTGACCCGCGCCCGCCCGGCGGCTGGTTCCTGCACGGCTGGTTTGCCTGAGAACTTTGGGTGGCCACTTGCGCTTTTCCGATGCACTCAGTCGATGGTGAAAGGAAGATGGAGGATGCAGCCAGGGAGACGAGCTACGATGGAGGCTACGGCGTCTGTTTCGAATGATTGCCGGTGAGCAAGCTGTTGTTCCCTTTTGTCTGGAGGATTGGATGCCATGAGCTGGATCGCGGGCTTGCGCCAGACCGGGGTGCCGGCAGCGCTCGGTGCGGCGCTGTTGTTTGGTGCCGGGACGCCCTTGGCGAAACTGCTGCTGGACGATGTCGGTCCGTGGCTGCTGGCGGGCTTGCTCTATCTCGGCGCGGGCAGCGGCCTGCTGCTCTATCGCCGCCTGCGCCGAACTCCGCGCGTCCGCCTGGCACGCGGCGAAGCGCCCTGGCTGGCTGGCGCGATTTTCACGGGCGGCGTGCTGGCCCCGGTATTGCTGATGCTCGGGCTGGCCAAAATGCCGGCGTCGGGAGCGTCCCTGCTGCTCAATGCCGAAGGCGTATTCACGGCGCTGCTGGCCTGGTTCGCCTTCAAGGAAAACGTCGACCGCCGGATTGCGCTGGGCATGGCCGCCATCATCGCCGGCGCCTTGGTCCTGAGTTGGACCGGAGACGCTGGTTTTGCCGGATTGGCGCCGACCCTCGCGGTGTTGGGCGCCTGCTTCGCCTGGGGCATCGACAACAACCTGACACGCAAGCTTTCGCTGATGGATGCGACCTGGATAGCCGCGATCAAGGGGCTGGTGGCGGGTACGGTCAACCTGATGCTGGCCTTCTCGCTGGGAGCGAGCCTGCCGTCCCTGCCACTTCTCGCCGCGGCCATGGTGCTCGGCTTCCTCGCCTACGGAGTCAGCCTGGCGCTATTCGTCCTTGGCCTGCGGCACCTCGGCACGGCCCGCACCGGCGCGTATTTTTCGGTAGCGCCGTTCTTCGGCGCTGGTGTCGCGCTTGCGCTGGGCGAAGCCGTGACTTTGTCGTTGTCGATGGCCGGGGCCTTGATGGCCTTCGGCGTCTGGCTGCACCTGACGGAGCGCCACGAGCATGCGCATGGGCACGAGGCGCTGAGCCACGCCCACGGGCATGTCCATGACGCGCACCATCGGCACGATCACGCTGCCTGGGATGGCGAAGAGCCCCACGAACATGCGCACACGCATGCACCGCTGCGTCATGAGCATCCCCATTTTCCCGACAGCCACCACCGACATCGGCATTGATGGCCGGCGCGGATGGCAGCGCCAGGGCGGCTGCAATCAGGCGATCCGGAATCAGGCGACGCCAGACCAGCAAGCCGATTGCGGCCAGCGTCGCCGGTGTCATGGCGTTGTGGTCGAGATGGATGTTCATGCCGGCGGCTGGTTCCTGCACGGCTGGTTTGCCTGAGTTTCAGGCCGCGGAAGGTGGCCCGGACCCGGATGGTTTGCGGCACATTGGTCCTTCAACCGGGTTCATCGCACTTTGCGCGATGGCCGAGACGATTTCATGGATTTCCTCGACGGAGAAGTGCGCGAAGAGGCGGCGCGCGTAGCGAGCCGGAAGCCGCACGTCACGCGGTTGGCCATCGGGTGGCGTGACGCTGACTGACATCAGGGTTTTCACGCCGTCATCGTCCGCCGATTCAACGAGACCCTGCTGCTCTTCCATCAGCGCTGCGTACTCATCCTCGACGGCCTCCTCGATGTCATCCGCCAGATCATCCGGCAATGCCACCACGAAGCCCGCAATCGGATCGGGGCGAACCTCGCCGCTGAGGCCGCGATCGGCAATGAATTCCAGAAAGCGGTCGCGAAGGTTTGGGTCGAACAGGATGTATTCGTTCATTGCGGTCAGCCTCGGGCTTGCTCCAGATCGGCGATCAGAACACCAGTAGCTTGTCTGCCCACTGCGTCCATTCAGTCAATATGTCCATGGTACCGCGTCGGGCGCCATCGATCAGGCGTTCCTCCGCCATGCCGCGCGCATCCATGCAGGTTCCGCACACGGAGATTTCTCCCTTGCGCCTGATAACGCTGCCCAGCATGTCGCCGAGGTTGTAATAGCCCTGCGGCACCTTCTGCCCTGCGGCGGCGCAGGCTGCGGCGTCGCCCATCAGGAACACCCGCACTTCCTCCTGGGCATTCAGCAGCGTACGCGCCAGTCGCACGGCGTTATAGCTGCGCTCGGTGCCATAGGGTGGGTCGTTGAGGATGAACAGATGCTTTGCCATTTTTTTGCCTCCAGTCTTGATGATGAATTTCAAAGCTTCAAATTTCTTGTGTACCTTGCCCTGATTTTCGCGCAATCAGCGTGGCAAATGACTTGATCGTCTGCCCCGGGGTATCGAAATTGCGAAATTCGGAATGCAGGATTTCCCAGTCGGCGAAGCGGTTGGTCAATTCCTTATGGGCAAACAGGCAATAATTGTCGACACCGAAAATATCCAGCCAGGTCGTGCCTTCGATCAGCGTATTGATCACGGCGAGGCCGCCCGGGCGCACGCGATCCTGCAGCATCGACAACTGGCGTGACGCGGAGGGGCAGTCGAAGAACGCCAGCAGCCCGATCGACACGACGCAGTCGAAATCTTCGTCGATCCGGTAATCGCGCAGGTCGGCTTCGATCGCTTGAATCCGGAATCCGGCGGTCGCGGCGCGCTGGCGCAGGTGCTCGATTGCGGCATGACTCGCGTCCAGCGCCAGGACCGAACAGCCTTGCGCGGCGGCGGCCATGGCGAGGTTGCCGAGACCGCAGCCAAAGTCCAGCACCCGCCCGTGCAAGTGCGGCAGGGCAGTCAGCTCGAAGGGATTGAGCTGGAAGTCCTGATGTTCGACCTGCTGCCGGAACTGCCGGTCGAAGAAGGCAATGCTGCTGGTAGTTTCCATGACGTGATTTTGCACCGCCGATATAACAATCGCCAGCACGCTCCGATGATCCGGAAGCGGCTGGCGATGGAAACCTGCTCGGCGCCGCAAGCGGCGCCGTACTGGATTACGGCAGCTTTACGGCATTGATGTCGACCTTGGTGCCCTTCTTGACGCCAATCCCCAGAGTCTTCTCGAAGGAAACGTGGTGGCCGCGCGTGGTGATGTTGTCGTCGTGGATGGCAAAGCCGACGTTATACACGCCACCTTCTTTCAGGTTCTTGTCGTCGTCGTTGGTGAGTCCCAGCGGACGAGTCAGCACCACCGTCCACATGCCGTCCTTCCAGACGCCGGTAGCATTGTTATCGGCGGCCGAACCCTTGGCATCTTCGCGACTGACGATGTAGTCGGGAATCAGGTCGCCTTCCTTCCAGCCGGCGTTCGGGTCGAACGGCACCGCGTTCTTCTCGCGAATCAGGAAGTGGTCGCCGCCCTTGTGCAGGTCGAGCGCCTTGAGCGACTTGTAGCCGACCTTCTTCTCGTCCCACATGAATTTCGGCTCATGTGTCTTGGCATCGGCATTGCCGCCGAACATGTCCTTGCCGGCATCGCCCAGACGCCATTCGAGCACGTAGCCGTCGTCGGCCATGCCGACCGCGGTGCTGCGGTGCGCGCGCCACTGGATCAGGTCGACGAAGTAGCCGGCGGCCTTGAGCTTGGCCAGTTCTTCCACCGTCTTGCCGGTCTTCCAGTCGGATGGGTCGGTGCGGCTGTCGGGCAGGTACTTGCGCACGTCGCCCTTCTTGATCGCGGTCAGCATCGGGTTGGCAGCGACTTCTTCCTTGGTGAACTGCTTGGGATTGTCGCGCTGGCCGTCATGGCAGGTCAGCCAGCAACCCTGCTTGGCGAAGCCGGCCACCTTGCCGTCGTCGATCATGATCGACATGCGGTCTTCGTAGATGCCGGGCTGCTTGCCTTCATGCACCACCTTGTCCAGCTTGGGGTAACCCCAGACTTTCCATTCCTTGCCGTCGAAGCGCAGGTACTGGTGTTCGGTGCCGGCATAGGCGTTGTCGGTTTTCCACTGGTAGCGCAGATAGAGGTTCTTGGCATCGTAGGCGGCCTGCACCTTGAGGTCCTTGTAGCCCGACTTGCCCGGAACCGGCGTCGGTTCCAGTCGGCCGCCTTTCACCAGCTTGTTGCCGATGTCTTTTTCGGCATCTTTTTCGTCGTGGCAGGACATGCAGGCGTCGCCGCGCTTGACCTCTTTCGCAGCGTTCTTGTGCTCGTCGCTGCGCAGCCACTCGTAGGTGGACTGGCCGGGATAGAACATCGGAACAGTGGTGGTGGCAAGCTTCGACCAGTTGATCGTGGCGGGGTCGGCGGCGAGGGCGGAACCCATGCCCGAGCTTATACCGATAGCGGCGAGGCTTAGAAACAGCGCGGTTCTTTTCATGACAAGTCTCCGTTGATGTGTAGAGATAATTGTGAGCTACTTATTGACTATAAAGTAATTCTCTTGATTCAAGTTGCCAATATTCCAGCGGTAACTTCAACCGCTGGGATACCGGCGTGTGCAATCGGGAACGAGAGCCCTTTCTGAAATTTAGAAATAAGTCATCACGCCGAGCGTCATGGCGTTGAAGGTCGCGCCCGCCCAACGGTTCGCTCCGGCCTTGGTCATGTTAAGACCGCCGGCACCGGCATTGGTGTCGCTGTTGGTCACTATGTACGAGGCATTCCTGTCATTGTTAAGACGTACATATTGGGCGAAAACTTCGGTCTTATCCAGCGCCTTCCAGCCGTTAAGCGCGTAACCGACAATCCCGTAAAAGCCTTTTGCGCCCGTTTCCGAGTTGCCGCCAAGCATGGCATTCGTTCCGCTCTGGTTGCCGGCGCGGCCATAGCCGCCACGCAAACTGACCTGGTTGAACTTGTGACTGGCGCCGAGGAACCAGGCGTTGCGGCTCATGTCAGCGGCAGCCGTACCGACGATCGCATCAGAATGGAATGAGAGCTTTTCCCAGATCGCGCTGATAGTGGTGCCCTGGGAGAAGCGATAGCCGCCGCCCACATGCATGCCCTTGTCCTTGCCGGTGGCGGTGGCTGTAAGCGCGCCGGAATCCTTGTGAGTCTCATAGCCAACCAGGGCGAACAGCGGGCCCTGATCATAATCAAGCGTCAGCGACGTGGTGTAAGGGTTGGTCGTGGTGGTCTTTTCTTCGTTGGCGGTGAAGAAAACTTTTCCACTGAAACCATTTACTTTGGGTGTCCAGTACTGGATGGTATTCGGCAGGCGCGCATGAAATATGTCATCGTCTCCGAGTTGCGACACCTGCCCCATGACAAATGTATTGGCCGCCAGCGTCGTTTCATTGAAGGGGTCGACCTTGATCGTCTGGTCCTTGTAGGGCGTGTTCCACCGTCCCACCAGCGCTGTGCCCCAAGGGCCCTTGAAGCCAACTCCGGAATTCCGGTTGGCGAAACTGCTGTCGGCCGTGCCATCAATCGGGGCTCTTTGTTCAATCTGGAAGAACGCCGCGGTGCCGTTGCCTACGTCCATCTCTCCTTTGAATCCGATATTGGAGTTATGGGCGCTAACCCGATTTTTCGTAAGATTGTGGTCCGTTGACGTCCCGGCCCAGTTGTTCGAAACCTTGACATTCTCCACCTGTGCCATGACGCGTCCATACAGCGTCACTTCGGCATTGGTGCCGATCTTGACCGTATTTTTCTTGTCGGATGCGGATACGCCGGAAGCCTGGGCCGCTGGAGCGCTCTGTGCTGCCTTGAGGCTGGCAATTTCCGCGTTCATCGCTTGAACCTTGGCATTCATTGCCTGAACTTGAGCAATGAGCGCATCCACGCGATCGGCGGATTGGGCCAAAGCGAAAGTCGGAGCAAGCATTGCTCCCACTATCACCGCCAAGTGTTTTTGTTTCATCATTTTCATATCTCCAGTAGTCAAAGTCGGTAAGGAAGACCTGCGGCGCACCACGCAAAGACATAGGCCCCGCGCAGTAATTAGCAAGCCTTGTACCAACCGGGCACCGACACAATTTTTGTTACGGAATATGAAGTTAATGAATGCCTGCGACAGCTTTTGAAAATAAGCGTCTGAAATCCAAGACAGGTGTCTGAATTTTGTTAAGACATCCCGGCGATTGGGGCAGCGATAAAGATTTTGACGGGATATGCCGGATTGGCTCGCGACTTCTGGGGCCTTATCCGAACTTGCTTTGATCATGTTCCTCGACTGATCCGGCTTGATCGCAAGCTCTCCGTGTTCAGAGTCCGGCAATGGCCGCCAGCCTTTTTGAGGCGGCGGCCAGGTTCAGGTTTTTCATGAAGGCATCGACATAGAGGCCGGCCCTGGCACCGAAGTCCATGTGATAGCTGTGCTCGTACATGTCGAGCGCCAGCAGCGGCACGGCCCCGGCGACGTTGCCGGTGTGGTCGGCCGCCCAGGTGTTCACCAGTTTGCCGTCGCACGGCGACCAGGCCAGCACCACCCAGCCCGAACCTCCGCCCAGGGCCTTGCCCATCGCAGCGAACTGCACCCTCCAGATGGCGAGGCCGCCAAAATCGATATTGAGTTGCGCGTCAAGGCCGCGCGATGCCTTGCTGGCGCCGAGGCTGTCGAAGAACACTTCATGCAGCAGCATGGAGTTCATCGCCACCATCTGCTCGCGCTTGAGGCCATTGATCGCGAATCCCGGCGCGGTGGCCCAGTCGAGTTCTGCAAGCTGCGCCTCGATGGCATTGAGGCGGCTTACCGCACCGCCATAGTTGTTCTCGTAGTGGCTGACGATGACCTTCTTGGACATGCCGGCGATGGCGCCAGGATTGCAGGAGAGGGGTTTCAGTTCATAGGGCATGGTACGTCCGGATGAGGAAAGAACCGGCGAGCCCCGGCAAGTCGCAGAGGCCAGTCGTTTTAATGATATTGGCATTGTCCTGCCGCAAGGCGATGAAGCAGGCGCTGGCGGTAGTCAAAGTCAGTCAGGGAGGATCTGCTGTGCATCACGCAAAGCCAAAGGCTCCACGCAGCAGTACGCAAACTCTGTACCACCCTGTCGCTGAGTCAATTCCTTGCGGAATATGACGGTAATGAACGCCGGCGGACAGCTATTGAAAATAGCAGTCTGAAATCCAAGATAGGTGTCGCTATTTTTTCAAGACACCCAGGCGGTTGAAGTAGGGATAAAGATTTTGGCGGGTTATGCCGGATAGCCGGGCGACTTCGGAGACGTTGCCGCCTGCAATCTTGAGGAGATTTTCGAAATACTCAAGCTCGAATCGCTCCCGTGCCCTGCGATAAGGCAAGGGGGTCGGGGACTGTGCAGTGGCATCGATCGGCCTGTCACCGGTGTCGGGCATCCCGATGTCCTCCGGATTGATCGGTCCTCCCGCCTTGATAACCACGGCACGTTCCACGACGTTTTGCAATTCGCGCACATTGCCGGCCCAGTAAGCGCTTTCCAGCGCTGCTACGGCGTCTGGAGTGAACGGCCCGATATCCTTGCCGAACTTTTGGTTGAAATGATCGAGAAACGATATTGCCAAAGGCATGATGTCCTTTTGCCGCTTGCGCAGGGGAGGAACCTGAATGTTCACGACATTGATGCGGTAGTAAAGGTCTTCGCGAAAACGACCCTCTTTCATCTCCGTTTCCAGGGATTTGTTCGATGCGCAAATCAGGCGGAAATCGGTGCTGCGTTGAACTGTGCTCCCAATCCGGGCAAAGGTTCGTTCCTGCAGAACCCTCAACAGGCTGACCTGAAGCTTTGGACTCATGTCCGTGATTTCGTCGAGAAACAGCGTGCCGCCATCCGCGTCCTCGAAATAGCCCGCTGTCGTTTTATTCGCGCCGGTAAAGGACCCTTTTTCAAATCCGAACAGGGCGGCTTCCAGAAGGGATTCCGAAAGCGCGCCGCAGTTGACTTCCACCAGCGATTCTCCCGAGCGTTCGCTGATCGTGTGGATCTGTTTGACAATCACCTCCTTGCCAGAACCACTCTCGCCTTCAATGACCACCGTCGTATCCAGGGGACCGGCTTGCTGCACCTGATGCAGCAGTCTTGCCATGGCGGCCGAACGACCCACAACGATGGGGGCAACTTTCCCCTGCTGTTCATCTTCGAGAGTCTGGCGCAGTTTGGTGATCTCGCGGTAGGCGTGGTCCATCTCGAGGGCTTTGTCGATTACCGCTTCAAGTTCCTCAAGATTGCTAAAGGGCTTTGTCAAATAGTCGAACAACCCTTCACGCACGGCGCGTACCGCATCGCGTACATCGGCGTGGCCGGTAATGAGCAGCGCCATCTGCCGTGGCCGCTCTTTGCGCATCTCGGCAAAGAGGTCGAGCCCATTGCCATCCGGCAAGCGCTGGTCGAGGATGGCAAGATTGAAATCGGTCGAATGAAATGCCTGGCGAGCCTCTGCTACATTGATTGCAGTCACCAGTTCAATGGGTTTGTCATAGAGCAGCTCCTCGAACAGAAGCCGCGCGGATGCTTCATCATCAACCAGCAATATTCTTGTTTTCATGGTTTCGTCACGGATGGAAGCCAGATACTGAAGCGCGCTCCGCCGCCAGACATGTTTTCTGCACGCACTACTCCTCCGTGTTTCATTGCAATAAATTGTGCGACCGAAAGTCCGAGCCCGGTTCCTCCCTGCCTTGTGGTAAAGAAAGGCTTGAACAACTGTTTTGCCACCTTGTCATCGAAACCACTACCTCTGTCGGTGACCGACAGCCGGTAACCCGATATGCCTTCGTGTCTATCCGCAGCAAGCGATATCACCACTGGCTTGTCAGGCGCGGCAAGGATCGCGTTGTGAATGAAATTGAACAAGGCATGGCGAATCAAGACCGGGTCGACGTTGATCATTACATCGCCGTCCGACTCCGTAAATGTCACGGTGTGATGTTTCCCGATGGTCTGATGGAAAAAGGCGATGGTATCCCGCACCAGATCATTCACCTCGACCAGTTGCGGCTCGGAGCGGGCTGCCTGGTTGAGGCGGAGCAGGCGCTGGACAAAATCGCTGCACTCGACACCCGATTTTTCGATCGCGGCAAGCAGTCGCCTTGTTTTCGCCGAGATTTCCGGATCACGCTCGGCAATCTGGGCCAGATTGATTACTCCTACCAGTGGATTATTGATCTGATGTGCAATCTCGCTGACAATTTCCCCCATGGCGGAAAGCTTTTCCAGTTGCACTATATGGTCATGCTCCGCAGTTAATTTGGTGAAACGCAATTCAGCCGATTTCTGACGGCTGTAAACGAGGGTGAACAATTTATAGAGCGCTGAAAACAGGATGATTCCTGTGACGCCGATGACTGTCCAGAGGAGATACAAACCGTCCCGAATGGTTTGGTTCAGCGCTAGCGGGGAACGAGACAGGGAAAGCACGCCAATGACCGCAGCCGATGACTTGTCCTGCTTCGCTTCGAAAATTGGCGTATAGATTTCAATCGATTCGGGCGTTGGTGAACCGTGACTGCCGGTGTTGATATTAGTTTCCTCCGAGTTGAACACGGCACGGATTTCGCCATTCATCGCCCGCGTCAAATCTCCAATATGCGTTGTCTGTTTCGTGCCAAGCATTCCGGAGTCGTCTGACCAGGCGATGGTGTAGTTGCGATTGAAGACCTTGATTCGCTGGGTTCCCGAGAGCTGGCTTATGGGACCGAAGCCTTCAGCCAGATGGTCTGTCGCGGAAGCATTGGAGTAATTTTCCATATCGGCGGCAGAGATCAAATGTTCATGCGCAAGCGCGTTGGCCATGTCGCTTACGATCACCGACTCGCGATCGATGATGGACTGGCGGAAAAACAGGGCTTGAGTCAGTCCGGTCACGACCACCATCACGATGATCATGACCAGGCTGACAATCGCGAATAGTCTGGGAGGTGTTGTTACATTCAACATGTTTTGTGGGATCGAGGCTGCGCGGACAAATTCAAGCATGATCTGTACCCGCATCGGTCAATTACCAGTATGCCTGTTGTCCGCAAGCTTGGCGGATTTGCGCTAGACTGTATAAAAACACAGTCATCGTAGAGCCTATTTCAGTAGGAATCATGCCCAGCGTTGAGACCAGGATTGGATGGATGCAAGGCGCAGTGCGCGGCCAATGGTTGTTCCATTGGCAAGCGCTGCAACGCCGCAGACGCCGATCCTGGTCTCAACCCGGAGGGCCGCCGGGCGTTGGGCGTGCTGCCACGTTGTCGGTCGCTTGCAGGGTTGTACCCTGCCGCACTCCCTCCGCCTCGCATCGCATCCCAACGCCCGGCGGCGCGGGGCATGATTCCTACTGAAATAGGCTCTGTGCCATGTCACCCCTGCCGGCCTACGCCGAACTCCACTGCATTTCCAACTTCAGCTTCTTGCGCGGGGCTTCGCACGCCGAGGAACTGGTGGCACGGGCCGTGCGGCTGGGCTATACGGCGCTGGCGATTACCGACGAATGCAGCTTTGCCGGCAGCGTGCGCGCCCATCTGGCGGCGCGCGGCACGCCGCTGCAACTGATCCACGGCGCCGAGTTGCAACTCGCCTGCGGCATGAAGCTGGTGCTGCTGGCGCAGAACCGCGCGGGTTACGGCAATCTCTCCGCGCTGGTGACCCTGGGCCGCCGTCGTGCGGAAAAGGGCGCCTACCATCTTACGCGCAACGATCTTGCCGGCTGGGATGGCGGCGGCGTACCGGATTGCCTGGCCTTGTGGGTTCCGGCGGCGGACGCCAAGGTCGACGATGCGCGCTGGCTGACCGGGCACTTTGCCGGGCGCGCCTGGATCGCCTTCGAGCGCCACCTGCGGCCCGACGACCGCGAGCGCCTTGTGCGTTTGCGCAAACTCGCGGCGGCCGTGCAACTGCCGCTGGTCGCGGCGGGCGACGTACACATGCACGCGCGTTCGCGGCGTCCCCTGCAGGATGTGCTCGCCGCCCTGCACCTCAACACTACGGTGGCGGCAGCTGGTCACGCGCTGTTTGCCAACGGCGAACGCCACCTGCGTTCGCGCCTGGCCCTGGCGCGCCTGTATCCTCCGGAACTGCTGGCCGAGACGCTGAACATTGCCACGCGCTGTAATTTTTCGCTTGACGAGCTGCGCTACGAATATCCGGAAGAGGTGGTGCCGGCAGGTGAAACGCCGGACTCCTGGCTGCGGCAGCTGACCGATGAAGGCCTCGCAAGGCGCTATCCGGCCGGCGTGCCGGACAAGGTGCTGGCGCAGGTCGAACACGAACTGCGGCTGATCGCCGAGATGGCCTACGCGCCCTATTTCCTCACGGTGCATGACATCGTCGCCTGGGCGCGCGGGCAGGACATCCTCTGTCAGGGCCGCGGCTCGGCGGCGAACTCGGCGGTTTGCTACGCCATCGGCATCACCGAGGTCGACCCGGCGCGCGCTTCCATGCTGTTCGAGCGCTTCGTCTCGAAGGAGCGCAACGAGCCGCCGGACATCGATGTCGATTTCGAGCACCAGCGGCGCGAGGAAGTCATCCAGTACATCTACGCCAAATACGGTCGCGAACGCGCCGCGCTGGCAGCGACCGTGATCAGCTACCGCACACGCAGCGCGCTGCGCGACGCCGGACGGGCGTTGGGTTTTCCGCTGGTGGCCATCGACCGCCTGGCCGGCAACCTGGCCTGGTGGGACAGGCGTGAGGAACTGCCGCAGCGCTTCGCCGAGGCCGGGCTCGACCCGACAAGCCCCGGCGTGCAGCGCTGGCTGGCGATTGCGCAAATGCTGATCGGTTTTCCGCGCCACCTGTCGCAGCACGTCGGCGGTTTCGTCATCGCGCGCGGTCGGCTCGACCGCCTGGTGCCGGTAGAAAATGCCGCCATGCCGGAGCGCACCGTGATCCAGTGGGACAAGGACGACATCGATGCGCTGGGCCTGATGAAAGTCGATGTGCTGGCGCTGGGCATGCTCAGCGCGATCCGCCGCATGCTGGCCGCGGTGGCGCTGCGCCATGACAAACCCTTCCAGCTGGCCGACGTGCCGGCCGAGGATGCCGCCACCTACGCCATGGTGTCGCGTGCCGATACGGTAGGCGTGTTCCAGATCGAATCGCGGGCGCAAATGGCCATGCTGCCGCGCCTGCGGCCTGCCTGCTTCTACGACCTGGTGATCGAAGTGGCGCTGGTGCGACCGGGGCCGATCCGGGGCAACATGGTGCATCCCTACTTGCGGCGGCGACAGAAACTGGACCCGGTCAGTTATCCATCGGAAGCCGTGCGCGGCGTGCTCGAACGCACGCTGGGCATCCCGATTTTTCAGGAACAGGCGATGAAGATCGCCATTGTCGCTGCCGGCTTCACGCCCGGCGAGGCGGATCAGCTGCGTCGCGCCATGGCCGCCTGGAAAAAGAAAGGCGGACTGGAGCCATTCCGTGACAAGCTGATCGGTGGCATGCGGCAGCGTGGCTACGCCAGCGAATTCGCCGAGGCCCTGTATGCCCAGATCAAGGGCTTCGGCGACTACGGCTTTCCCGAATCGCATGCGGCAAGTTTCGCGCTGCTCGCCTATGTCTCGGCCTGGCTCAAGCGCCACGAGCCGGCGGCCTTCCTGCTCGGATTGCTGAACTCCCAGCCCATGGGTTTCTATTCCGCCTCGCAACTGGTGCAGGACGCGCGTCGTCATGGCGTGGAAGTGCGGGCGGTGGATGTCACGCGCAGTGAGTGGGACAGCACGCTGGAAGGCGATGAACTTTCCAGCGTGCGTCTCGGCCTGCACCAGGTGCGCAATTTCACCGCAGCGGCGGGGATGCGCATTGTTGCGGCACGCGAGGCGGCGCCTTTTGCCGATCTGGCCGACCTGGCCAGGCGCGCGCAGCTTGCCCGCGCCGATCTCGACGCGCTCGCCGCCGCCGGCGCGCTGGCACACCTGGCCGGACATCGCCGCCAGGCGGCGTGGGCAGCGGCAGCGGTACCGCTGCAGCGTGACCTGTTCGCCGGCGTCGCGCTGCGCGAGGAGACCGTCGCCTTCGCCGCGCCGCGCGAGGGTGAAGAAATTGCCGCTGACTACCGTAGCCTTGGCCTTAGCCTCGGCCGCCATCCGCTGGCCTTGCTGCGCGCCGCGCTGGCGGCCAAGCGCTACCTGCCGGCCATGGAATTGCGCGAGACCGGCAACAACGCGCTGGTGCGCTGCGCCGGCCTCGTCACCTGCCGCCAGCGTCCCGGCACCGCCGGCGGCGTCATTTTCGTCACGCTGGAAGACGAAACCGGCTGCGCCAACGTGGTGGTGTTCAAGGATGTGGCGTCGCGCCAGCGTCGACTCCTGCTCGGCAGCCGGCTACTCGGCGTGGCCGGCCAGTTGCAGCGCCAAGGCGAGGGCGAGCATGTCGTGGTACATCTGATTGCCAGGCATTTGTTCGATCACAGCGAACTGCTCGGGCGACTGGTGACGGCGAGCCGGGATTTTCACTGAGTGACTTGTAAATGATGTACTCACTGAATATGACGAGCGTGTCGGCCTCGGCCGTTTCAATTGGTATGCCAGTGACGACGACGAGGGATGCCTCGGCGGACTTTACAAGCTGTAAAGAAGTTCACCTTCATGCTTAACCCAATACGCGGACACTGCATTTGTAGGGTCGTTGTTCCGAATGCCAGTCGAATACTCTGGATGATAGACAGTTGGCTGCGGGTAATGAACAGAGGACTCTCGCTGGAGAGCATACAAACACATAGCTGCTGAAGTTGGTTTCGGTCCAAAAGGTGCAAAGGCCAAATTTTTCGGTGGATTGCCCGCGAGGGAGTCAATACGGTCGAACGCTGCCGACATATCAAGCGGGTCGACCCGATATTTATCGAACCGACCATCGCTGTGCCCCTTCTCGAGCTCTGCAACCGACTGCCATGTTCTTCGCAGGGCTGCAAGGGGTGCAGGAAATGGAATCAGAACCTTCATCTTCTCCTCTGGATTACCCCCGACATAGTGCCGCAGGCTTTCAACAAGGAAACCAACACTAACGATCCACAGTTCAGGCTTGCTGCTCACGCCACCAAACCCAGGCAAAGTTTTCCAAGGTTCAATGTTCTCGTAGAGAGGTGCATCGTCTGCATAACTTGCGGGAGATGTGTAGGTCACCAGAAGGTTCAGCACATTGGTGCTGGTTACCAAAGCTCTGAGGATTGGGAAAAAGAATCTTTTTGGAAACGAACTGATATCCAGCACTAGGGATTGGCTTGCCACTTCAGCTTCTCGAGCAAAGGCAGCAATCTGAAACCACTCCACCATAAGCCGAAAGCTGCGAATCTTCGCCAAATTGCCGCCGTTCTGAGTGAATTCTGCGCGGCGTGCCTGCAGTGCAACTTGGGTACGATCTCTGTATTTTTCGGAATCAACATCTTGAATCTCGGCGAACAGCTCGTCAGCGACTGCGCCTAGCCGTCGCATCTCAGTCCAGCCGCATAGCGAGCGTTCCTCGGTTCCGATAGCACCAACGAAATGCCACCGCTTCGGACTGCTTAGGGACAAAGCCCAGTCAAGCGAGCCCCAAGGTCTATATTTCATGGCTTGCCGTTGTCAGAGTCAGGAAATAGTGGGAGGCTTTCGGCGCTATTAGGCTGCGGGGTGCGCGTCCTAGATAAGGTCACTTGCGCCTTCTTTACTAGCTCGAACAATTCGTCCAGCTTCCAATAGTAAGGCTCCTTTGTTCTTGCTTCGGGGAGCTGGAATCGCGGACAAAGAATTGGATTGAGATAGAATTTTTTTCGGCGCCCACCGGCCTTAGATTTCGACGAGTGCTCAGTCTCAAATAAAACGCCATAGCCAACCGCTTCTAAAATAAAGTTCCTCAATTCCATGACATCTTCACCTTCGGAGTTGAACTCTGACATGGTGACTGAGATGCCGTTACCACCGGGATACGCCATTCTCAAGTCGCGCATCATGTCTTCATTCAGCCGCCCTCCAAGCTTCTCAACAAAACTCTGTCTAGCATTGCCCCCTGGCTCTTCGGGCAGCTTCTTGAACCAATCATTACTGGCAAAAAGAATTCCTGCTGCTTGGACGTTGCGGTCGATGGCTTCTCCATTCAGGAGCTCTGTACGCTTGTTTGGTTGCAGGCTAGATTCGTTTTTGAGGAACCCATCCCAAATTCTGTGGCAGATATGGAGGAACACTGTGATATTGCCTCCACTTAGAGAACGGATATCGTCGTACCCCCACCACATAAACCGCTGCTGACAACGGGTCATTAGTTGCAAAACGGCATGATCCAGCCGTTCTTTTCGCCACCATTTTCGTTCTCTCCAAGGGGCGTTGGATGGCGGCGGTGATTCCCGGTGCTGTCGTTTGAATCGTGCTCCCCCGGTCTGTCGGCCCCACGCTGCGGCTAGGACGGCATCCAGCATTCCAGAGTGCCCGGTCCGATACAAGGCGCGGAGGAATGTTCGCCATTCCTCCGTCCATTTACCACCGTCCGCAGCCAAATCGAGACCGAGTGCGCGGTCAATTTGACCATCGTCTTGGCTTCTCTTCAGTTGGCTGAGCCGATCTTCCGCGACTGGGTGTTTGCCGAATATAGACTTCGCGAGTTTAGGCTTCAGCTTGGTAACTTCGCCGCGGAAATAATATTCCACTCGCTTTTGGAAGGCATCAATGGAAAATCTTTCAAAAATTGTATTCTTTGCTTCCCCCCAAGCAAAGAGTTCTTCATCCATGTCAATTAAGTTGTAGTCACGTCGATTCTCCAGACGTGCCTCGCTACCCCAGACTCCCAAGAACTCGGGATTATTCCAGCCATAGCGTCGAGTCCCGGCACGGTAGTGAACTCTCGCGTCGCGCGATGCGAAGGCGCGATTTAGCATTTTCCGAAAGGCCAGTAGCAAACGGCGTTGCCGCTCAGTGAAAGCGCGATGCATTTCCTCAATCTGATCAACGCGAATGAGGACAGGCACACTATCTGCGATCACTCCGCTCTGGCGAAGGCACTCTGCAGTTCGTGCGATCGGCTCGCCGATGTTGGTCTTACTCTGGCGAATATCATCGGGTGGTTGCTCTTCGACAAGATTGCCGTTAACCCATCGCCTATAGAAGTCCACACGCTTGGCGATTCGCCCCTTCAGTTCTTCGACCGTTTCGATTCCGTCAAGATATCCAAACCAACAATCTTGCTTTGCCACAGCCGTTACGAATTCCTCAATGCGGCCAAGGTCCACGATTGAATCAAATATCTCGGAATTCTTCCCGATCGTTTCCACTGACTTAACGATATCTTCCACAACTAGGTAGTTGAAGAAGTCGGCAAAGTACAATGGCATCTCACGCTCGTCAGTTTCATCTCCGCGGTGCAAAGTAACTTGAACGATGTCGGTAATCCGGCTGCGCGTGAGGTTTACTCCCGCAGAGATGAAATTGCGCATTTGTTTGTTTACGGGAAACTCTCTATTGAGATTCCAGTACGCAATACGAGTCTCTGGGCGAAGAAGACTTAAGATCATCGTTTTTCCGCACCCTTGCGTGCCGCTCAGCACTACATTGCCGCCTTGAAAAACTGGGTGGATGGCTGTCTGTAAAACCTCATCACTAAACAGCTCCACAAAGTTGTTCTCTGTCTGGGTGTCGTCAGAGAAATAGAGCTGCTGAAATGGGTTGATCGTAATATTCATATCAGTCTCGATAGACCCGCGGAAAAAGAGGCTCCCAACTCCCAGTCTGTGGCTTATTGTGAACAATAGGAAGAGTGTTGTCAGGGGTGTTTGAGAATGTCGCTAACGAACAGCCGGTATTTTTGTAGCCAAACATTTCCATGCCGACGGATGCCCGAAGCGCACAACGATTTGCCAAGTCCTCCACGTCTTCAGTTATTGGCCAACCTGGGTGACCTTGACGCTCTGGTCCAAGTAAATCGCATCGGCGAAGCTCAATCACTGGGCGAACTGAGAGCCGTCCGTTTGACTGCTGCTCCTCTGCTCGAAGGGCTTCTACACCGTTTGGGCAAAGAATGAGTGGAACAAACAATACCGGCTTACCGAGATTTGCGACGGCCCATCGAACTGCGGCAAGACACTGAGATCCCGAACCTACGACGTCCTCGAGTAAGACCAAGCGCTCTAACGGTGGAAGTGAATTTGTTGGATCCAGACTCGGGTTTGCCATGTAGTGAATGACGTTACTCGCAAGCGCTGGATCTAGAATTGCCGCTCGTTCAGCCAGCATCTGAAGAGTGGCGAATCCCGGGCGATGACTGACACCTGTCAGATGGTTCACCTTGTAAAACTCATTAATATCCATGCTATCGGTGATCGGACAGAACCAAGTTTGCTGATGCATTTGTTGGTGAACTAACAGATGCAATGCTTGTCCTCCACGGGGTTCTAGGCTCGCTCCGACTTGAGTAACTACCCACCGCGTAATTTCACGGTTAAGTGCTGTGCGGTAGAGCGCAGCAAAATCGTCATGCGAGAAGAAGCTGATATAAAGCGCATATTCTAGGAGGAGCTTCTGATCGGTCTCATCTGCCAGGTTGCCGATCCATGTTGCCAAGCGTTCCATGTAATTCGAATTGGAATCAGGGTGCTCGGCGGGCAAGTAAACGCGCCACTCTTTCGCCGCGTGATAGTAGAGTTGATTGAGGATGGCCTCGTAGTGTGAGCTAGCTATTGCTACCCCAGTGTGTTGCTGGTCCCATTCTCGAACCTTGGCGTGGAGTTCTTCTAGCGTCATAACGCCGCCCCGAGAAGTCGTCTCGCAAGAACGGCAGCCATCTCACCGAGGGGTGGTGGGACTGCATTACCGATTACTCGATATTGGCCCTTTTCGCTGCCACAGAAGACATAACTGTCGCTGAACCCTTGTATTCGAGCCGCCTCGCGAACGGTAAAGCCTCTTTGCTGTGATGGGTGGAGGAAGTACCTTGGGGAGCCGAAGCGCGTATCAACGGTGCAACTTGGTTTATCCCATGCGAGTCGCCGAAACTTTCCGTTGAAGGTGCCAACCAGATCAACCTCCTCGCTCACCCGTCTGAGATAGCCCTTCGCCACCAATCCATCGACAAGGCGGTGAAAGTGCCCGCCGAGCGCAGCTTCGAGGCGAGGAAGTGAAACGGGGTCAGCATCTCCGTGGTCGCGCTGACGCTCTTGCCTGCGAAGGCGGCGCAAGACTTCTAGGACAGTGCGTTCGTTCTCGGTTATGACACCGAACACTTCCGGAATGTCCCAGGTTGCCACCGCGTTCTCGCCGCCGCGTACATTTGAAAGCTTCTGACCAGGCTTGATTCTCTTCGCAATTTGCCACTCACGACTCTGTGGGCACAGTCGTTTGGGATGATGGTTCATCTGGTTGGTGGAGCCTGCGAGAACAGAACGCAGATCTCCTGCAGGCAGGCTTGGAATTGTGAACTCGATATCCCTCCGCGTACGCCAAGCGAAGAACAAGACGCGCTTACGTAACTGCGCCATGCCGAGGTCGGCGGCTTGACAGCGAACAGTCGTAGTGCGATATCCGGCGAGCCGCATCGTTTCGTCAAGTTCGTTCCAGTAGCGTGCATGCGCGCCCGACAGCGCTCCGGCGACGTTCTCTACAACCAATACTTTCGGATGAATGCGCCGTGCAAGATGACCGGTCAGTGTCAGGAGATGGTTTCGTTCATCGTCAATCAAACGCTTTCCTGCGGTTGAAAATCCTTGGCAAGGTGGACCAGCAATCAGCGCATCAATACCATAAAGGGATTGCTGGTTGGGAACCCCGTTAGTAAGGTCGACGTTGAAAATGTCACCGCGAATGTTGGCCCTGAAGTTCTCAATCGCGTCGGGGTCACAGTCGTAGGCGCTTTGCGACAGGAATCCCTGCCGTATAAAGCCTAGGTCAAAGCCTCCGCAACCCGAGAATAGACTCGCAAATTTCAAAGTTCCGTTATGCATATCGTGTATAGCCGTCAAGTCTTATCTATCGTTTGGCAAACCAAGTTGCGAGTTCACGTGGGCATTAGCAGACGTTATTGTTACCGCGAGAGTCTATGATTGCTGCAATTTGGTTGGCATGGTATCACCGGACAGACAATGGTACCCGTTGGCACGGGCGAGCATGCCGTGGTGCATCTGATTGCCAGGCATTTGTTCGATCACAGCGAACTGCTCGGGCGACTGGTGACGGCGAGCCGGGATTTTCACTGAGTGAATGGGGCTCGCTGCAAGGCCTTTCGACCCAGGTAGAAGCGGGCACTGGGCCTGCGAGTGTCGGGATTTGACGACACTAGGCGCCGGTCTCGCGATCATCAAGACTTCATCTGTGCGATTGGCACAGTGTCGGAGGGAGTCGATGATGAGCAATCAATACCAGCTATTGATCAAGACCGCAGGCGCTTCCGGCGTGATATGCCGGCAAACCTACGACGGAGAAGATCGCCTCAACGTACGCGACCTTTCCACTCGCGTCACCATACAGGTCCGTGTCAGCGAAATCTCGCCTTATCGCCATACGCTGTTACTGGAAGGCGCGGAATACCAGATATTGAATGTGACCAGCCATTGACCGGCCCCCCGGGGATTCAACGGCCAGTGGGTGGCAAACCGATTCCGGAAAGCCCGTCCAATTCAGCGGTCCCAATCGACTAAACTGCTCGGACCGCGCCCGGCAAGGGCGCCATCGGTCGCAGGCGCCGCACGCATCTGGCGCATTAGTCGACACTTACCGCAGAAGGGAAGGGCGCTTCATGGTCAAGATTGATTTTGAAAAAATGGGCGGATTGATTCCCGCCGTGATCCAGGATGTCGAGAATGGCGAGGTGCTGATGCTCGCCTTCATGGACGAGAAGACGCTGAACCTGACCCTGGAGACGGGCAAGACCTGGTTCTTCAGCCGCACCCGCAACAAGTACTGGATGAAGGGCGAGGAGTCGGGCAACACGCAGGACGTCGTCGAGGTGCTCACCGACTGCGATGCCGACAGCGTCGTCATCAAGGTCAGGCAGAACGGCCCCGCCGCCTGCCATACCGGCAACCGCAGCTGCTTCTTCGTGAAACGGGAAAACGGGGCGTGGGTGGAGCATTCCAAACCGCTGTTCGATCCGGCGCAGGTCTACAAGAAGAATCCGTGATGAACAAGGTACTGAAATTCGGCATTCCCAAGGGCAGCCTGGAGGAGGCTACCGTCGATCTGTTCCGCAAGGCCGGCTGGCGGATCACCACCGCGTCGCGCAGCTACTTTCCCAGCGTCGATGACGAAGAGATGAAATGCAGCCTGATCCGTCCCCAGGAGATGGGCCGCTATGTCGAACGCGGCACCATCGACGTGGGCATCGCCGGTAGGGACTGGGTGCGGGAAAACGATTCCGACGTGGTCGAAGTCTGCGAAATGGTGTATTCAAAGGTTTCGCGCGGATCGGTGCGCTGGGTGCTGGTAGTCAACGGCGATTCCAAAGTGCGTTCACCCGAGGATCTGCACGGCGCGACCATTTCCACCGAACTGGTGGGCTTCACCCAGCGCTATTTCGCCGAGCGCAATATTCCGGTGACGGTCGAGTTCTCCTGGGGTGCGACCGAGGCCAAGGTGGTCGAAGGGCTGTGCGACGCCATCGTCGAGGTGACCGAGACCAGCTCCACCATCCGCGCCAATGGCCTGCGCATCGTCTGCGACCTGATGGAGTCGGTGCCGGTGATGATCGCCAACAGGGCGGCATGGGAAGATCCCTGGAAGCGGGTCAAGATCCAGCAGATTGCCACCCTGCTGCAATCGACGCTGCGGGCCGAGGGCATGGTGGGCCTCAAGATGAACGCACCGGGGGATCGTGTCTCCGCGATTACCGGCATCCTGCCGAGCCTCAACAACCCGACGGTTGCGCATCTTCACAACTCGGACTGGGTTTCGATCGAGACCATACTTCCCGAAAAAGAGGTTCGTCGCATTGTTCCGGAGCTGATGAAGCTGGGCGCCGAGGGGATCGTCGAGTATCCGCTGAACAAGATCATCTGAGGGGTGGCGAACGCGCGCGGGTCTGCCGCGACGCGCTTTCAGTCAAGCAGCTTGAGCCGCTGCACCTTGCCCGAAGGCCCGCGCGGCAGCTCGCTGACGAAGCGGAACAGCCTGGGCGTCTTGAAGGCGCCGAGTTCATGCCGGCAGTGCTCGCGCAATTCCGCTTCGCTGCAAATGGCGTCCGGCCGCAGCACGATACAGGCGAGGATTTCCTGGCCGTAGTGCGGGTCGGGAATGCCGACGGCGGCCGCATCGGCGACGGCCGGGTGGGTCAGCAGCGCCTCGTCGATTTCGCGCGGGGCGATGTTCTCGCCGCCCTTGATGATCAGTTCCTTGATGCGCCCGGTGACAAACACGAAACCATCCTCGTCCATGGTGCCCAGGTCACCGGTGTGCAGCCAGCCGTCGGCCTCGAGGGTGCGCGCAGTCTCGACAGGATCCTTGTAATAGCAGGTCATCACGTTCGGGCCGCGCACCATGATCTCGCCCACGACGCCGGCGGGCAGCATCGCGCCATCGCGGCCGATGATCCTGGCCTCGTTGCCGAAGGCCGGACCGGGGCTACCGAGCTTGCGCTTTTCGGGGGTGAGCGGATTGGAGAAGCAGGGCGCGGCGGTCTCGGTGAGGCCCATGGTCTCGATGATGCCGATGCCGAATTTCTGTTCGAAGGCCAGGTGCTGCGCTGGCGGCAGCGGGGCCGAGGCCGAGCGGCAGAAACGGATGCCCGATGCATCGAGACCGAGCGTGGCAAGGTCGGCGCCATTGAGCAGGTAGGCGATCATGGTTGGCACGACATTGAGCCAGGTGCAGCCGTGCGCAATTGCCAGCGGCCAGAAGTTCGTCGCGCTGAAGCGGTGCGGCAGCGCCAGGCTGCCGCCATGGATCAGCGGCGAGATCGCGGTGACCACCTGCGCATTGATGTGGTACAGCGGCAGCACGGCCAGCACGCGGTCGGCCGGGCCGAGTTCATGCACGGCGGAAACGAATTGGCCGCCGGAAACCACGGCGCGCTGCGACAGCACGACGCCCTTGGGCTTGCCGGTGGTGCCCGAGGTGTACATCATCAGTGCTGCATCTTCCTCGACGAGGGCATCCGGCAGGTCGGCGAGCGAGTCGGCGCGCGGCAGGAACTCTTCGGCATCGACATCGCAGACGACGATTTTCGGCGCACGGGTCAGCTTGGCGCATGCCAGTTGCAGGCGCTCGAGCTGGTCCGGCGCGGCGAAGACGATCTCGGCGTCGCTGTGGTCGAGCACGTAAGCGAGTTGCGCCGGCTGTGCCAGCAGGTTGAGCGGGGTGACGCAGTAGCCGCCGTACATGGCGCCGATGAACAGGCGACAGGTCTGGTAGCCGTTGTGCATCAGCAGCGCGACCTTGGCGCCTGGCTTGATGCCCTGATCCAGAAGGAACGCGGACAGTCGCCGCGACGCCGACTGCAAGTCGGCAAAGCTCATGGAGAGGCCGGCTTCCGGCGCAATCAGGTAAGTCGCCGCGGGACGCAGCGCCGCCTGATGGTCGAGCTGCGCCCGGATCGTGCGCAGCATCCGGCTACTTTCCGAACTTGCCGAAATGCTCGCCGAAGATCTCGTCCAGCGTCGGTTCGTTCGGCGCAATCTTGCGCGAAATGCGGGTGATGTTCAGGTAATGGCGGTAGTTCATGTTGTCGGAGAAGTTGTTGCGGCCCCAGGTACCGCAGCCCATCGACAGCGAGAACGGCAGGCCGTTGTCGAAGCTGCCGCCGGTGGCGTAGCAATGGACCTGGTTTACGATCACGCGCGACACCGGAAGTTCGAGGCCGAGGCGCAGGATGTGCGCATCGTCGGCACTGTGGATGCCCACCGAGTGGCCGGCGCCCTGGAAGGCGTAGATGTCGGCGACGATCTTGCACGCGTGGTCGAAATCGCGTGCGCGATAGACGGCCAGCACCGGCGCCAGCTTCTCGCCGGAAAACGGGCAGTGCGGGCCGGTGCCGTCCTCGCGCACCATGAGAAATGCAGCACTGGCAATCTCGGGACGCGCGAGGCCGGCGAGCAAGGCAATCATTGCGGTTGACTGCGCGGTGGTTTGCGCATTCAGTTTGCCGTGGTGCCACATCGTCGCCTGCAGCGCGGCTTTTTCAGCGTCGTCGAGCAGCACGCCGCCGACCTTTGCCAGTTCCGCCATGGCGGCGTCATGGACGGCGTCGAGGATCACCACGCTGTTTTCCGACGAGCAACTGGTGGCGTTGTCGAAGGTCTTGGACAGCGCGATTGCGGCGGCGGCAGCGGCGAGGTCGGCCGAACTGTCGATGATGGCGGCGACGTTGCCGGCACCGACCCCAAAGGCCGGCGTGCCGCTGGCATAGGCCGCGCGCACGTTGGCTTGCGACCCGGTGGCCACCACCAGGTCGGCCTGCCGCATCAGGGCATGCGTCGCCTCCTTGGTGATGGGTGCGGGCAGCATCTGCACCAGGCCCGGCGGCGCACCGACCTTGTCCAGCTCGGCGTTCACATAGCCGATCAGCGCGGCACCCGTGCTGGCGCCCTTGGGCGAAGGGGCGACGATCACCGCGTTGCGCCCCTTGAGGGCGTTGATGATCTTGTTCGCGGGCGTCGCCCCCGGATTGGTCGAGGGCGTGATGGCCGCCACCACACCCACCGGCCGCGCGATCTCGACGAGGCCCAGCTCGGGATATTCGGCAATCACGCCGACGCTCTTTGCGCCCTTGAGGTCGCGCAGCAGGCCCAGGGTCTTGCGGTGGTTCTTGGTGACCTTGTCCTCGACCACGCCCAGGCCCGTGTCGCGCACCGCCATTTCGGCCAGTATCCGGTTGCGCCCGGGTTCCATGATGGCCCAGCCTGCCGCGAGCACGCATGCATCGACGCGCTCCTGGGACCAGGTTTCGTATTCTTTCTGGGCGACGCGCGCCTGCCCCACCATGGCTTCAACAACGGAAGCCTGGGCACTGTTATCGGCTGGAGTCTGTTTCATGTCTTTCAATACCTGTTCGAGTCGGGCATCACGCCCTGCCGCGGCGCAGCGCCGGTATGTAGATATCCTTCCAGGCCTTGACCACCGGCACGCCGAGGGCGACGATGGCCAGGATCAGCACCGTGGCGCTGACCGGCCGCTGGAAAAAGATGGTCCAGTCGTTCTGGAAACTGATCATGGTGGTCTGGAAGGTCCGCTCCGCCGTGGGGCCGAGGATGGTGCCGAGGATCATCGGTGCGATCGGGAACTTGTATTTCTCGAAGAGGTAGCCGATCACGCCGAACAGGGCCACCATCCACAGGTCGGTCAGGTTGCTGCGCGCGGCATAGGCGCCGATGAAGCACAGCAGCACCACATAGGCAGAGGTGATTGCCTCGGGGAAGTAGAGCACCCGCACCAGCGGCTTGATCGCGAAGTAGCCCAGGATGCACATGGCGATGACCGAGACGAACATCGAGGCAAACAGCGTATAGACCATCGCGGCCTGGGTCTGGAAGATCTGCGGTCCGGGCTGTACGCCGTGCAGCAGGAAGGCGCCCAGGATCACCGCAGTGGCGCCGCTGCCAGGGATGCCCAGCACCAGCAAGGGCACCATGTGGCCGCCCACCGAAGCCGTGGAGGCGATCTGCGGCGCCAGGATGCCTTCGGGAATGCCCGAACCCATCTGTTCCTTCTTGCCGCCGTATTGCCGCTCGATGCCGTAGGACACGAATGACGCGATCGTGGCGCCGGCGCCCGGCACGATGCCGCACAACAGGCCGACCACGGAACTGCGCAGGAAGGTGGCGCGCAGCTTGAAGGCCTCGGCAAAGCTCGGCAGCTTGGTCTGCACCTTGGCGCCGAGGTCGAGCGGCTGCGACTTGAAGCCTTGCTCGAAGCGGACCAGAACTTCGCCGAGGCCGTAGGCGCCGACCATCACGGTCAGGTACTCGACGCCGTCGGTAAGCATCGGGATGCCGAAGCTGAAGCGTTCCGCACCGTAGATCTCGTCGACGCCGATGGTGGCGATGAACAGGCCGACGAACATGCTGATGAAGGCATTGGTCAGCGAAGCGCCGCCCAGGGCCACGACGCTGGTGAGGCCGAAGGCGATGATGGCGAAGTAGTCTGGCGCGTCGAACTTCAGGGCGAAGCTGGCGAAGGGCACGGCCATCAGCACCATCGCGGCGACCGTCAGCAGGCCGGCGAAAAAGGCGGCGAACAGGGTCCATCCCAGCGCTTCCGCCGGACGGCCTTTCTGCGCCATGCGCCAGCCGTCCCACAGCAGCGGCACGTCGAGCGGCTCGCCGGGAACCTTGAACAGGATCGCGGTGAATGCGCCGCCATAGGTGCCGGTGATATACATGGCGGTCAGCAGGATCACCGCCGGCGTAATGCCCATCGAATAGGTGAAGGGCAGTGCCAGCACCACGCCCATGACCAGCGTGAGGCCGGGCAGCACCGCCACCAGCATCCCCACCACGACGCCGATCGCCAGGGACAGGATGTTCGCCGGCAGGAATACGCTGGCGAAGCCGTTCAACAAATGATTGATGACTTCCATGTCGGCCCTTTGCTAACGGATGCCGAGCAGCGGCAGCAGGGCGATCGAGATGTCGCCGAAGACTCCCCTGCCCAGGGGCAAGGAGACGTAGACGACTTTCATGAAGAGGAAGACCAACAGCAGGGTACCAAGCAGGCTGACCACTGCCGTCACTGCCATCTTCCGATAGCCGCCCATGCGGATGAAGAGACCGGTGTACAACAGGGTGGAGAGGGTGAAACCGATCTCGGGCATGACCCAGACATAGAGCAGCGTGAGGACGACTCCTGAAATCAGGAGGCCGGGATTGGATTCGAGCGGTTCCTCTACGACCTCCCCTTCGACCTTCTCCATCTCGCTGGTCACCTGGGCGAGCAGGCCGCTCATGCCTTCCATGTCGGTGAATTGGCGGAAGCCGATTTCAAACACGCAGACGCAGATTGCCAGCCCGAGGATCAGCCGTGGCCAGAACGCCGGTCCGAGCTGGTCGGCGCCGCTGGCGCCGCCGCCGATCTGGCCGGTGCCGAGGAACAGGCCGACCGCTATGGCAAGCACGATGAGGTACCGCAGGGTGCCCTTCTTCAAGCGTAATTCCATGATTCGCGTCTCCAGGGTCGGCACCGTCGTGCCGGCCGCATGCCTTGTCGATTTACTTGCCCATCGTGGCGATCAGGCGCTTCATTGCATCGAGTTCGCCCTGCAGGAACTTCTCCGCATCGCCCGGGCCAAGGTAGCTGTTGGGATCGGCATAGCTGTCCTTGAGGAAGGCCTTGTACTCGGCGCTTGCCGCTGCGGCCGCCAGGGCATCCGCCAGAATCTTGACGCGTGCCGGAGGCGTGCCGGCCTTGACCACGACGGAGCGGAACTGCGGCAGCGTCACGTCGTAACCCAGCTCTTTGGACACCGGGATGTCCTTGAACTCGGTCAGGCGCTCGGTGGCGAAGAACAGCAGAGGCCGCATCTGCTTGTTGTCCAGCATCTGGCGCACGTCGCCGGCTTGCTCGTAGAGCGCATCGGCATGGCCGCCGAGGATGGAAATGTAGCGCTCACCTGGATTGGCGAAGGGCACGGGGTTGGTCTTGATGCCCTTGCCGGCAAGGTAGCGCAGCGTCATGTCGTCGATGCTGCCGAGGCCGAGCACCGCAACCTTCAGCTTGCCGGGATTGGCCCTGGCCTCTTTCTCGAAGTCGGTCCAGGTCTTGAAGCGGCTGTCGGTCGCCACGAAAATCGCCGAGGGCTGGCGCAGCATGATCGCCAGGGGCTTGTAGTCGGTGGATTTCCATTTCGGATTGCCGGTGGCCAGCAGCGCATGGGTGTCGGCGATGAACACCGACATCGATTGACCGTCCGCTTCGCCGACCAGCAGCTTGGTCATGCCCGACGAGCCGGTGGCGCCGGGTGCGTTGATCACCGGAATGGAAACTTTCAGGGAGTCCTCCATCATCTTGCCGACCTTGCGTGCCAACTGGTCGGCGCCGCCGCCCGGTCCCCAGGGCACGATGAACTCGATCGGACGCTGCGGATATTTCTCCTGGCCGATGGCAGCGCTGACGGCGAACAGCGCCGCCAGGAAAAACAGGATCTGACGAAACAGTTTCTGGGGCGCAACTTGCATGGTGGTCTCCTCCTGTCGTGGTGCTGGATCTGTGCTTCGCGGCGGCCTTCTGGTGGGCTGGCAATCGAAACGGGACGTTTCGTATTTGAGGAATATACGCGACCCGGCCGCGAAATTACAACCAGAATCATAGTTAACGAAAATATTTATTCCATTTTATGACTAATCGCATCTCCATCGCACTCCGTCCTTATATACTGATGCCATCGCAACAGCACGGAATCGAGCCTCCATGACCGAAGCCAGTAACTCGTCGGCCGCTGCCCTGAGGGCCTTTGCCATCATGGAAATCGTGGCGCGCGCGGAGCGCCCGGTGGCGCTGTCCGATATCGTCGAGCAATCCGGCCTGCCGGCGCCGACCGCCTTCCGCATCCTGGCCCTGCTGGAAACCGCCGGGCTGATCCAGCGCGAACCGACCGGCAAGAGCTACGGCGTCGGGCATCGCCTGGCCCGCTTCGGCCTCGACCTGATGACCAACAACTCGGTTCGCGCCGAACGCCGCGTGATCCTGCGCCGCCTGGTCGACGAGATCGGCGAGACCTGCAACCTGGCGATGTTCGGCGACGACGAGATCGTGTACATCGACCGCATCGAAACCGACTGGTCGCTCAAGGCCGACCTCAAGCCCGGCTCGCGCGTGCCGCTGCACTGCACCTCGAGCGGCAAGCTGTTCCTGAGTCAGATGCCCAAGGCCAGGCGACGGCGGATCCTCGCCTCGCTGAGCTTCAGGCGCTACACGGACAACACGATTACCGACATCGCGACCATCGAGGCGCAACTGGAGCACATCGCCCGTACCCGGGTCGGCGTCAACAACGAGGAACTCCAGGCCGGCGTGATCGGCATCGCGGTGCCGGTGACCGACGATCGCGGGCGCATGATCGCCAGCGTCGCCCTGCAGGCTCCGGTAGCGCGCCTGCCGCTGGCGCGTGCGCTGGAGTTCGTGCCCAGCCTGCAGCGTGCGGCCATGGACATGGCGCAGACTTTCGAGCCCGCGAAGGACTAGCTGTCCCGCATCAAGCAGGCAAGCTCGAAGAACAGCGCATTGTCCAGCCCCTGCGAAAAGTCGGCGCTGAGGCTGCGGCGATAGAAGGGGCTCAGGTCGAGCCCGACGCCGAGGCCGAGGATTTCCACGCCGCCATCGCGCTCGCGCCGCGCAACCACCTGCTTCAGATGGTAGTCGAGGTAGAAGGCGTCGTTGGCCAGGCCCGTGGCGCTGTCCATCGGGCAGCCGTCGGAGACCACCAGCAGGATGCGCCGTTCGGCGTTGCGCACGAGCAGGCGGTCGCAGGCCCAGTCCACCGCCTCGCCGTCGATGCCCTCGCGGAACAGGTCGGCCTTGAGCAGCGCCGCGATGCCGGCGCGGGCGCGCCGCCAGTTGCGGGCGGCAGTCTTGAACACCAGGTGGCAGACCTCGTTGAGGCGTCCCGGATGCGGCGGGCGGCCCGCGGCCTGCCATTCCTTCGCGGCGCGGCCGCCATTCCAGGCGCCGGTGGTGAAGCCCAGCACTTCGCTGTCCACACCGGCCATGTCCAGCGCGCGCACCAGGATGTCGACCAGCGTCGCCAGGGTTTCACTCAAACCCGTCATCGAACCCGAACAGTCGATCAGGATGCCGACCGCGCTGGTGGCGCGCGGCCGCAGATGGTCCTGGCGGAACAGGCGGCGCTCGGCGGGCGAACTGACGAGCTGCGCCAGGCGCCGGCCGTCGATGCGGCCGTCCTCCTCGTCGAAGCGCCAGCCGTCCTTCTCGGGCGTGGTCAGCACGGCGGCGAACACCCGCGCCAGGCGCGAGAAATTGATGCCCTGGCGCGCCACGCGCGCATCGAGGCGCTGGCGGTACTCACTCAGCAGCGCCTTGCGCACCAGGCCGGCGGCATTCGCCTCGACATCGAAGCGCGTGGTGAACATTCGGTAGCCGGACTCGCTTTCTTCGAAGGCCTTGCTCGCGCCCGAAGCGGCTGCGGCGAAGGCCTCGGCGTCCTCGCGGTCGAAATCCAGCAGCAGGGCGAAGCCGCGTTTTGCCGCGTCCTGAACCGATTCATTTTCATTGCCGCCGTCCTCGATCTCGGTACGCACGCGCTCGCCGACGATGCGGGCGATGGCCAGCGCATGCACTGCATACGCATCCTGCTCGTGGCGCGTGCGGCGCAGGCCGGCCAGCGGCGTGCCGATCACCGGGGCGATGCCGGCGCGCGTGGTTTCGATCAAGTCCTCTTCCAGCACCGGCAGCGCATTGAGGCGCGACCAGCAGATCTGCGCCACGGTGTAGAGCAGGATGCCGAGGCTGCTGTCGGTCAGGCCCGATTCGTGGAAGGCGCGCGACCAGGCTTCGAAGCGCCGGCGCAGGTTGCCGGCCATGCCCGGCATCGCGGCCGGCACCAGGGCTTCGACGCGCAGTTGTTCGAGCAGTTCGAAGATCAGCCGCTCGACCGGGTCGGGCGGGCAGTGGCGGCGATGCAGTTCGGCATCACTATGCAGCAGGCGCAGTGCCATGCCGTCGGCACTAGCGCGGCAGGCGGCGAAATCGTCATCGACGGCATTCGTGCGCAGATGCGGCGCGTAGACCGGCACCGTGCGCAAGCCGCGCTGCAGTCGGTGCCCGGCGAAGTGCAGTTCGCCGTCGCCGGTCATGGCGCGCAGCGTCGCAGCGCAGAGTTCCTCGACCTGTTGCTGCTGGCGGATGCTGCTCATTGCGGATGCGTGCTACGCATCCACGATTCGTCCAGCTCGGTGCCGAAGCAGCGCTGGTAGTACTCGGCGACGATGGGTCGCTCGGCATCGTCGCACTTGTTGAGGAAGGACAGGCGGAAGGCCAGCGCGGTGTCGCCGAAGATCTCGCAGTTTTCCGCCCAGGTGATCACCGTGCGCGGCGACATCAGCGTGGACAGGTCGCCGACGGCGAAGCCCTTGCGCGTCAGGTCCGCCACCGCCACCATCGAGCCGACCAGTTGCCGGCCGCGCTCGTTGTTCTTGCCCGGCACGCGCGCCAGCACGATGGCGACTTCCTCGGCGTGCGGCAAGTAGTTGAGCGTGGCGACGATGTTCCAGCGGTCGATCTGCGCGTGGTTGAGCATCTGCGTGCCGTGGTAGAGGCCGGAAAGATTGCCGAGGCCAACCGTGTTCGAGGTGGCGAACAGGCGGAACGCCGGGTGCGGCTTGATCACGCGGTTCTGGTCGAGCAGGGTGAACTTGCCGTCGCGTTCGAGGATGCGCTGGATCACGAACATCACGTCGGGGCGGCCGGCGTCGTACTCGTCGAAGATCAGCGCCACCGGTCGCTGCAGCGCCCAGGGCACGATGCCTTCCTGAAATGCGGTGACCTGCAGGCCGTCCTTGAGCACGATGGAATCCTTGCCGACCAGGTCGAGGCGACTGATGTGGCCGTCGAGGTTCACCCGCACGCAGGGCCAGTTGAGCCGCGCCGCCACCTGTTCGATGTGGGTCGATTTGCCGGTGCCGTGCATGCCCTGCAGCATCACGCGGCGGTCGCGGCTGAAACCGGCGAGGATGGCCAGCGTCACCTCGGGGTTGAAGCGATACACCGTGTCGATCTCCGGCACGTGGTCGTCGCGTTCGGCGAAGGCCGGCACCATCAGGTCGACGTCGATGCCGAAGGTCTCGCGTACCGAGACCTCGCGGTCGGGGCCTATCTGCGCCAAGTCGCTCATGTGCCGGAACGCGCTGCTGTGGGCACGGCCTCGGCATCGATCGCCGCAATCGCCGCCACCGCGCGCCGCAGCGGCGGCAGCAGTTCGCCCAGCCGGTCGTGCGACAAGCGCATCACCGGCGCCTGGATCGCGATGCCGGTGTTGGAGCGGCCGCCATCGGCCGCCGGCACCAGCATGGCGACGCAGAACAGGCCGGGCAGGAATTCCTCGTCGTCGCAGGCGTAGCCCTGTTGCTTGATGCGCCGGATTTCGGCTTCCAGCGCGGCCGGTTCGGTGATGGTGCGCTCGGTGTAGCGCTCCAGCGCCACGTGTTCCAGCAGGCGCCGGCGCTGGCTCGCGCTCATCTGCGCCAGGAACAGCTTGCCGCTGGCCGAGCAGTGGGCCGGCACGCGCGAACCCGGGTGCAGGTAGAAGCGCAGCGGTGCCACGGTTTCGACGCGATCGAGGTAGAGCACTTCGCTGCCCGACAGCGCGGTGAGGTTGCAGCTTTCGCCGACCTCCTCGACCAGCGTGCGCAGCACGGCGTGGCGCGCGCCATGCACGGTGTTGTTGAGCAGCAGGTTCTCCGCCAGCCGGCGCAGGCGCAGGCCGGTGCTGTAGTGGCGGCCGTCGCTTTCCCGCTGCAGCATGCCGGCGGCTTCGAGCTGCTGCAGCATGCGATGCACGGTGGGTTTGGGCAGGCCCGTTTCATCGACCAGGCCCTGCAGGTTGAAGTAGCGGTCGTGGCCGGCAATCACTTCGAGCAGGGCGAACAGGCGCAGGGCCGGCGTATCGCCGTCGATGCGCGCCGGTTCGGGCGGTGGAGCCGATCTTGGATTCATGGTGCGCCATCATAGCGAATTCCATTTATTGGTACAATCTGTTTCATTTTTTATTGACTTTTGGCTTTTCGGGCCCTAAAGTCAGCCACCATTCTGAAGCCGGAACGAATATCGCAACACCGGGTATCGATTCCCCATTGAGGAGAGCAAACCGCCATGAGCAAGCCCGACAATCGCAAAGTGCCCGAAGGCCCCACCCGCATGACCCCTTCCGAAGCCTTCGTCGAAACCATGGTCGCCAACGGCGTGACCGACATGTTCGGCATCATGGGCTCGGCCTTCATGGACGCCATGGACATCTTCGCCCCCGCCGGCATCCGCCTGATCCCGGTGGTGCATGAGCAGGGCGCCGGCCACATGGCCGACGGCTATGCCCGCGTCTCGGGCCGCCACGGCGTGGTCATCGGCCAGAACGGCCCCGGCATCAGCAACTGCGTCACGGCGATTGCCGCCGCCTACTGGGCGCACAGCCCGGTGGTGATCGTCACCCCCGAGACCGGCACCATGGGCATGGGTCTCGGCGGCTTCCAGGAAGCTAACCAGTTGCCGATGTTCGAGGAATTCACCAAGTACCAGGGCCACGTCAACAATCCCAAGCGCATGGCCGAATTCACCGGCCGCTGCTTCGACCGCGCCATGAGCGAAATGGGCCCGACCCAGCTCAACATCCCGCGCGACTATTTCT
>JAPLQY010000100.1 GCA_026399475.1 Rhodocyclales bacterium | reverse complement strand
GCCACCGATGACGGCAGCGGAAGCACTGGAGTCCGCCGCCGTGCATTCGCTGGCGGGCAGTTTCAAGCTGGCGCACTGGAACCAGCGCCCGTTTCGCGCCCCGCATCATTCGGCGTCCCAGGCCGCACTGGTCGGCGGCGGTGTAAAGCCCATCGGTAACCGCGAATTTGTCGCGCATCGATATCGGTAGCCGCGAATTAGCTAATGCAATACCACGCTAAACGCGAATGCCAGTTAAGTTGGGTATCATTACCCAATGGCGAAGAATATCTACGGGATTGAGGAATTTGGAGGCGACGAGCTATTTTGGCGCGTTGTGTGGTTCGGTGGCACAAAACGGAACCCTCGCGTTCGGAGCGAACCTCAGATTCAAGTTCTCCTTGCGGCGCTACCTGAGAGTGAGACCGATCCGCTGAGTCAGATTTCGCGTCGCTCTGTAATCACTCGCCAGGAATGGATCGGTGTCGGCCAGCTACCGTATGTATCTATCGGTTCCGTTTGGCACAATACAAAACCACAGAGAAACCCACTGTTTGGAGCGTACACGGAGAAGTTGGTGCTTGACACATCCTCCGTCCGGTTCGTGTCGCTTGGCGACCTGGCCATGAAACATCGTGCGATTCCGAAGAGTCACTACTTGTTTGCGGGAAACTTTTCACATGCAGGGCGAACGCTGGTCGCTGCCATTCAGCTTGACGGCGACCCATGGGCAGTCTTAATTCCTGTCACTGAACTAATTCGCTTCTATTACGCATCATCGACTCGCCTTGCTCAAGCGCTGTTCTGGGGTGTTTACGCCGAATCGATCAATCCGAAAAAATGCGGCCAGATTTCGGAGGGTCCTTATCGGATCCATCTGAGAAAGTGGATTGCCGATACGGATGCATGGACTCTCGCACGGTTCCATGCAAGCCGTTACATGCAGCAGCAGGTTCGGGGTCTCTATACCGGTATCCAGAAGCATTACGTTGATTCATTCAGTATCGATCCGGGACCATTTCAATGCTTGCAGTGCGGTTTCCCTTTTGCTGGCGAGACAACCATTGATGCCGTCACTCTTTCACTTCCGGGGCCCACCTACGAGTTTCGGCGCATTCTGATCTTGAGGTTGCTGAGTTGCTCGGCGCCGTTTCCGTTCGATGATCTGCTTTGTGACAGAGACAATCGAAATCTGCGCGGCAAGGAAGCGGGGGAGGAGAATTTACCTACGGCATGGAGGCAGCGCAACGAGAAGGAGGATGACGAGGAAGAGAAGAACAAATCCGATGATCCGGCCGGAACAAACTTTCACTCGGACGGAGAACCGTCGAATTACGGCAAGCCATTGGTCGTGGATCTTCGTGAGGACAGATTCCCAAATTTGGCTGGGAAGAAACTGATCAAGGAGCGTCCAGATGAGAATATGTATTGCGGAGTGAAAGCCATCCAAGTCTCCGGAGAACCGCTGGAGGGATTTGGAACCGGCGCTGGAATCTGGGGACAATCCGACTATAGGCCAGCACAGGTCAATACAAACGTCGATCCGCCCATACCAACGCTCCCGGTAAGTCTGGATTTGTTTTTTGTGGCAATAGCTGAAGTCGTGTGCGGTACGGCGTTCACTGTTCACTACGTTGCCGAACTTTATGACGAACTGGTACTGAGTGAATCTCCGATCTGTTTGGAATTTCCGATGGGGGATCCAGCCACCAACCAGGACTTCACGTGGGCAATATGCCGGAACAACCGAAGGGTGCCGCGTGCTCGGCAAGTAGTCGTCGCGGTGATTGAGCTAGACGGCCGCTTATGCTACGTCTTTGAGGCAGAACGTCTGAGAGACAGCGACACCATCTCTGTGCTGTTGATTTCACGACGAGACTCGCAACCAATAACCGGTAAGGAGCTTTGGTCAATTCTTCTTGCTAGCGCGGATAAGGGCTCGTGGATGTCGAAAAGCGAAATGACGGACTATTTTCGCAAAACTGCGACACACAAAGGACTGGTTGAGCCTAGCGTATTGACAAGGAGAATTGTGGGTCACGCGCTAGAGATGTTGACGCCCACGGTTCCAGCAATCCAAGAAGTTGCCGAACCTTCTGGGGCAATGGATTCGGACGCAGTCGAAAACCAGACATTGGTCGCGACGTCCAATAACATGTCCTAAGTCACATAGCTCAGTAAGTCAGCTTCTAATAAAACTTGGGCTACTGTCGAGCGCCGCTCCCCGTCGATTTCATCCTTACGCGCTGCCTTTCCGCACACCAGATCCCATGATCAGGATTACCTCGCCGTAGCGTTCCAGCGCCACAGCCTTCCTTCAGCGCTTGGGAAGATATCCCGAGCCAATGTAATCATCCAGCAGCTCCCGCTCATCTCCGTCATCGTCGCCTTCTCGCTGCCAGTAGCGCGGTTCCGCCTTGGGCAGAATCAGAAGCGACATGGTCTGCTCATAGCGATCAGACACGATCTTCATCTCCCGCAGAGCCATTTCCTTGGGCTCCCGAGGAAACCATGTCTGGGCTGCCAGCTCAATGCCTTGGCGCTCCTGTACGACGATATCGTCGCACGCCGCGAGCGAACCCTCCGGAAGGGGCACCACGCGGCCACGCGTTCTAAAGAAGACGCCCGACTTGAGCGCCGATTGGCTGGAGCGCGCCCAGAGGATGTGCCCTCCAGTTGAGACCACCAACACGGCACGTTGGAGTGTGAATTCCAGCCACTTCAGAACCGCGGCGGTGAGCGACACACCGTAGCGTCTGGCGCAATCGTCCAACACGTCGAGATTTACAAGATCGTCACCGATTCGTCCGCGATAGTCATCGATCGGCATCAGAAGGTAGGACGCGAAGACATCCGCTTCCGCTTCAATCCTCTTCTCCGCTGACTCCCAGCGCAGCATGTCGTCTTGGCTGCACTCGAAGGTCTTGCGCGCATGCCGATGCAGGATGTAATGACCGAGTTCGTGGGCCATCGTGAAACGAATGCGCCCGGGTACATGCACGGCAGAGTTATATACAAGCACCCACTCGCGCCGCTCTTCCTTATCCGAACCGTATAGCGCTCCTTCGAAGCCGGGCAGATCGTCGCCGATGACATGCGTGATCGGATCGTCGTGGCCAAACTGGCCTGCATAATCCCTGGCGAGCTGCTCCACCTTGACGGGAAAGCGCTCATTCCCAAGGCTGAGGTTGAGCAGCTTCGACAGCCGATTCGCCTCGGCGACCGGCCTCATGGGCTGGATGGGAGTCATTCGTCCTTCTTGTCGGCGGTATGGATGACCTTGAGAATGTCTTTCAGCTTCTGCTTCGTCTCGGGGGGCAGGGTCTGGTACTTACGGAAGAAAGCGCGGTCAGCCACCGCGTCTGAGGGCTCAGGTTCCTGATCGTCTAGCAAGAACTTAGGAGTCACACCGAGAACCGCCGCAATTTTGGCCACCTTGTCCATGGTTGGATTGGCGGTATCGCGATTCTCCAGCTCCCACAAGTAGCTTTTACTAGTCTCGGCCAGTTCAGCTAACTGGTCCAAACTGTAATGCTTTCCTTGGCGTAGTCTGCGAATCTTGTCGCCTAGTGGCGTCGGCACATCTCACTCCTTAAAGGGCATTGTCGCCTTTTGAAATATACCATTATTACGAACAAACAATTGACGACTTGACATCACGGCAATTTTCCCATAATGTTCGCCAAACACTCGATATAACGAACATACAGATAGTGATGTTATGTGTCATGCGATGGGAGATGTGGGTCTCAATTCCACAGTCTCATACGCTGTCACAGTCACCACGCCGAGTACTACGACCGCAGAAGAAGGGGAAACGAAGTGAAGATTCATGGCGCAGTTGTGAAGGAACAAGGCGTTACGTTCGCGATCGTCATCGTCAAGCCGTCGGCCATTCAGACAACCCATGAGTCAGCCAAGGCCCGTGCGAACTTCCAAGGTCTGTTTCCCGGGCTTCCGCTAGTGCTAGCGTCTCAGGACTCAAGCGGAAGATTTGAGTATCAAGGCCGTAAAGACCTGGTGGAGTTCCTGGCGTCAATTGAAGCATCTCGGATTCCTTGGAAGGAATACACCTTCTCCTAATGTCCATAGGGTTTACCAGCAACAACAATTGGTCGCAGACTGTACGACATCGATCCAACAGTGAAGTGCAAAGAGCCGCGCAGGTCGGCGGATACGTTCATTCGGCACCAGAAGAAGGGAAGTAGCATTAACGACAGCAGACTTTTCTAACATCGACTATCGAAAGGCAAAATGATGGGAAAGAACCAACATGTAGTACCCCGTGCGAACGGGTGGGCCGTGCGCGGCGAAGGCAACGAGCGCGACACCTCGCATCACAACACCCAGGCGGAAGCCGAAAGGGCGGCACGTGAAATTGCGATCAACCAACAGGCCGAAGTT